>JBLHOA010000121.1:0-9196 GCA_047622345.1 Gammaproteobacteria bacterium
GCTGGTACATTCGCTTCTGTTCGTCGTTGGCTTCGACCTCCCCGCAGAGCAAGGTTCGCGACATATCGCAACACATACCATAGGTGCCGACCATGTCGGTGTCGTAGGCAAGCAGGTCGCCGTCGCTAATAATGCGCGGACCCGATTCCTGGAACCAGGGATTGGTGCGGGGTCCCGATGACAGAATCCGGGTTTCCAGCCATTCGCCGCCACGTTTGATATTGCCGGCATGCAATACCGCCCAGAGTTCATTTTCACTGATACCAGCGACCAGTGCATCTTCCATTTCGTGCATCGCTGCTTCGCAGGCGGCGACTGAACAGCGCAGCGCCTTGATTTCGTCGGGGCCTTTGATTACCCGGGCCAGTTCGGTGACCGCCTGACCATCGAAGACTTCCAGGCCGATTTTTTCGAGCGCGCGTAGCCCGGCGATCTCGATCTTGTCGACCGCCAGACGACGATTATCCCCGGCATGACTACGCATCAATTCATCGATGCTGTTGGCAAACTTTGCCGCGTGTTCTTCACCACGACCGGCGGATTCGAAATAGAAAAACGAGGCGCCAGTGCGAAGTTCTTTGACCAGAGGCAGGTGCGCTGATAAATGCTCGCAGCTGTGGAAATCGAATAACACGATATAGCCGTCGGCGGAAACAAAACAGGCGCGTGCCGGATTGTGCGCGGTCCATAATTGCATGTTAGTGCTATCGGTGGCATAGCGGATATTCAGCGGGTCGAATAAAACGATGCCGCCGTAGTCGCGTTCGCGCAGTTGATCAACTAACCGTTGCAGGCGGAATTCGCGCATGCTTTCGAGTTGCGGAATTTCCATTCCCAGCGCTTCCCATTCGGCAAAGGCGAGGTCAGTAGGCCCGATTTCGACGCGGTCATTGTCGTCGGGGGTGCCATCGGGTTTTAAACCTGTCGCTGGTTTACGCGTGGGGTCGATCTTGCGATCGTTGCTATCGATTGAATAGGGGGAAGCGGACATGGCTATTCTCTGCTCGGAGCTAAAGTCAGCGCCAAGAATAAACCAGACGGTTAATAAAGAATAAACATAATTTGCGGTGTTTAATAAACGGCTCTAGGATGTTGTTCATGTTTGCCAACCCGAGTCGCAATCGATGAATACAAAATCTAAGCCGCAGATGGAGTCGCTGGTCGCTCAGGCCTGTCATTATATTGATCAGCAAACCGGTGGCATTGTCCCTCCGCTGCAGCCGTCGACTACCTATGCTCGCGATAATCATTACCAACCTATCGGTGACTATAGTTATAGCCGATCGGGAAACCCGGGTTACGAGCTGTTGGAGAAAGTCTCAGCCGAACTCGATGGGGGCGCCGAGGCACTTTGTTTTGCATCGGGTATGGCAGCGGTTACTGCGCTCTTCGAGACGGTCAATTCAGGCGAGCATATCGTCGCCCCTCAAGTCATGTACCACGGCGCACAGGATTGGTTGTATCGTATTTCAGCGCGCCGCAATATCGGTTTAAGCCTGTTTGACGTCGCCGATATCGATGCTCTGCGGCAGGCAATAGAACCGGGAAAAACAACCGTAGTCTGGATCGAGACCCCGGTTAACCCGACCTGGGATGTTATCGACATCGCCGCTGCCGCCGAAATTGCGCATGACGCCGGTGCCATTCTTGCGGTCGATTGCACGGTTGCGCCGGCGGTGACTACACGGGCGATCGATTTCGGCGCCGATATCGTATTTCAATCGGCGACCAAATATCTGAACGGGCATAGCGATGTGCTGGCCGGAATGTTGGTGACCCGTGAACTCGATTCGCGCTGGCAGGAAATTCGAGAAGTGCGCACGCTCAGTGGTGCCGTTCTTGGGCCGTTTGAGGCATGGTTGTTACTGCGCGGAATGCGTACTTTATTCCTGCGGTTCGAACGTGCCTGCGAATCCGCAATGAGAATCGCGCAGCATTTCGAGCACCATCCCGCGCTCGAAACGGTGCTTTATCCGGGGCTGGAAAGTCATCCCGGGCATGCCATAGCGCGCAAACAAATGCTGAATGGATTTGGCGGGATGTTATCTTTTCTGGTGAAAGGTGATGCAAGTCAAGCGCAACAGGTGGCGAATGGAGCAGAATTATTTCTCTCGGCAACTTCGCTGGGCGGAGTTGAAAGCTTGATTGAGCATCGTGCCTCGGCCGAAGGGCCACACAGTATCGTTGCACCTAACTTGTTACGCCTGTCGATCGGGATCGAGAATTGCGACGACCTGATTGCTGATCTCGAGCAGAGTTTGGATACTTTAGTTTAAATTAAGGGGGAACCTTATGTCGGTACAAAGTTCTATCAATGAAACTGCCGGGTCAATTGTGACCGCGCTGGCCAGTCATAAAATTACTGAAGAGGAGCGTGAAATGATTTCCGATATTGTCGCTGGCCTTTTGGTCAAGACAGTGGAGAAAACCACCAGCACTCATCTACGATCGGCCGAAAATTGCTGCGGGGGCGAAGTCGACCTGGCGCATCATATCAGGGAGCAGTTTATCCGTGACAGGGATTTACTGATCTCCAATTTGCAGGCGATGCGTTAAACGGGACTAGTCGCTGGCGAACTCGGCACAGGCATGTTCGATCGCATGCGTAAACGAGCGCGCCAGACTGCGCGCGACGAACAAATCGTAAGTCGGTTTATCGTCAACCTGAACCAGCGATGCATTCATGTGGGCGACCGAAGTCTGCGCACATTGGCCCGAGCCGAAACTGCGCGGGTGTAAGTCGATAGCCGTATTCTTGGCCATAACCTTACGTGCATTTTCTCCGCTCAGGCGCAAACCGCAACGACCGTGGCTCTGGTCGACTACCGCGGCTAGTTTTCCGACAGCCTGCTGCAGGTTTTCGAGCAGTTGATCGGTGCTGCGACCCGCATCGGCGTCGCTGGCGACAATCATCCAGCTAATCGGGCTGACCCAGATAATTTGGGTGTGCGCGTCGCTGGCGCACTGCCCGGGAGTGGTGGGGCAGTCAATCCCCAGTGCTTTGGTTATCGCCTTTGCTGCCTTCTTATACTGACCCTTAAAGCTGAGTATTTGAATCGAGGTTAAGCTAATGCGTTCCTGCAGGCGCACCGTCTTGTAATTAACAATAGTGTCGCCGTGGGGTAATAACGGTGAAACGCGGGTCAGGTTGCGAGAGTCAGGCACGGACGAGTTCTCCTTTCGGATCGATAAATACAGGGTGGCAAACTTCAACCTTGAGGGTTTCATTATCAAGCGGAAACTGCGCTTCGATCTGTTCGCCATGGCGGGAGGCGCCGTCATACAACAGGGCTAAGGCTATTCCGCAATCCAGCGTCGGACAATAGGTCGTTGCGGTGACACGTCCTTGCGATTGACTGACGGTATCAAGTTTTATCTTAGGGTCGACGAGCTGGGCGCCAATACGCAACCCACGATTCGCTTCCAGCGATTTCAGCCCGACCACCTGCATGCGGCCGTCTTCGAGTAACCCGGGGCGCTCTGAATTATGCTTGCCGATGAAGTGTTTGGTGCGATTCGCCATGCCTTCGAGGCCGAGATCTTTCGCGGTGGTGCGACCGTCGAGTTCGGACCCGGCAACATGGCCCTTCTCAATTCGCATCGCGCCCAGCGCCTCGGTGCCATACACTGACACGCCCATTTCCTTGCCCGCTTCGAGCAATTCGAGCCAGGCCTGCTCACCGTAATCGGCGGGCACATTGAGTTCGTAGGCGAGCTCGCCCGAAAATGAAATGCGGAACAGGCGCGAGGGAATATCGTTCATCCGGCATTCGCCAACCGCCATGAACGGGAAGGCATCGTTGCTGATATCGATGTCGATGACTTTTTCCAGCAGCTTGCGTGCATTCGGTCCAGCAACTGCGATTCCGGTCCATTGCTCGGTCACTGAACAGAAAACGACATCGAGTTCAGGCCATTCGGTCTGGTGGTATTTTTCCATGTGTGCGAGAACCGGTCCGGCATTCGCGGTAGTCGTGGTCATGAAGAAATGATTTTCGCTGAGTCGTGAAGTAGTGCCATCGTCATAGACCATCCCGTCTTCGCGCAACATGGCACCATAACGTGCCTTGCCGATGGGTAGTTTGAGCCAGTTGTTGATATACAGACGATTCAGAAATTCCGTCGTATCGGGGCCCTGAATATCGATCTTGCCCAGTGTAGTGACGTCGACCAACGCAACATTATTACGCGTCGCATTGGTTTCGCGGATGTAGCAATCGCGCATCGTGTCGCCCGGTTTTTGCGGGTAGTAACGCGCACGCATCCATAACCCGGCTTCGATCAATACGGCACCTTGTTTGACGTTCCAGTCGTGGATCGCGGTGTGTCGCACCGGCATGAAGTCGAAACCGACGGTATGCCCGGCAAACACACCCATCGCCACCGGTACATAAGGGGGACGGAAAGTGGTAATGCCGACCTCGGGGATTGGCTCGCCGCGTTGGCAGGCGAGGATCGCCAGCGCATTCACGTTGCTGGTTTTGCCCTGATCGGTGGCCATGCCCTGTGTGGTATAGCGTTTCAGCAATTCAACCGAGTCGTAACCTTCCTGCGAGGCGAGTTCGACATCGCTGGCCTTGACGTCGTTTTGCATATCGACAAATTGCTTGTAGTTTTTATTGTAAGGGGTCGGCGCAATCCACAGCGCTTCGATCGCGTAGTCACCGTCGTCTCCAGCTTTTACCGCTGCCGGGCCCCTGCCTTTAAAGCCGGCCAGTTTTGCGGCTTCAGTACCGGCCTTGCGGCCCTGGTCGAGACAGTCCTGTAAGGCGAAACTACCCAGTGCCGCACCGACCGATACTTCGGCCTGGCGTGAATCACCGGGGACGAAGGAAAAAATGGCGTCGTCGTATTTGGGTTTGGCGCCCGACTGACTGTGCAGATGCACATTCGGGTTCCAGCCACCGGAGGCCGCGATCAAATCACAATCGATGCGTTCAGGATCGACCACTTCGCCCGAGGTCGGCACAATTTGTGCGTACTTCACATGCTGGCCACCTTCGGCCGAACCGATAGTGCTTCCGGTAATCAGGCGGATCGAACGCTTTTCCAGTTCGGGTGCAAGCGGTGCCTGCGGATTGGTACGCGAGTCGACCATGGCGGCAACTTCGACGCCGGCGTCGTGTAGATCGATGGCAGTACGGTAGGCATCGTTATTGTTGGTCGCAACCACGGCACGCGTTCCGGGTTTAACGCCGAAGCGGTTGACATAGGCGCGAGCCGCAGCAGCCAGAAATATTCCGGGTTTGTCGTTGTTACCGAACACCAGCGGACGCTCGGTACTGCCGGAGGCGATGATCACGCGGTTGGCATAAAAGGTCCACATGCGCTGGCGCGGGTGGCCTTTTGGGGGTACCGGCAGGTGATCGCTGACCTTCTCCACCGCCGCTAGAACATTGTGATCGTAGTAACCGAAGATCGTCGTCCGCGTTAACACATGAACATTTTCCATCGCCTCGATTTTCAAGGTGGTTTCGGCCGCCCAAACGTTCGCGGGTTTGCCGTCGATGGTCAGTTTTTCGTTGTTTAACGAACCGCCTGAAAGCGGATTTTCGTCGACGATAACCACACGGGCACCGTTTTGGGCAGCGGACAATGCGGCGGACAGGCCAGCAGGTCCGGCACCGACGATGAGGACATCGCAGTGCTCGTGACATTGCTCATAAAAATCGGGGTCGGCTTCGGTGGGTGCGGTTCCAAGCCCGGCAGCGCGGCGGATAACGTGCTCGTATACATTGGTCCAGAATGATACCGGCCACATGAAAGTTTTGTAGTAAAAGCCGGCCGATAACAGCGGGGAGAAAATGTTATTCACCGCCATAACGTCGAAGGTCAGCGATGGCCAGCGATTCTGGCTGTTGGCTTCCAGCCCCTCGAAAAGCTCGATGGTGGTTACTTTTGTATTCGGTTCCTTGCGCGGCCCTGTGCGTAGTTCAACGATTGCATTCGGTTCCTCTGAACCCGCGGTCGATACTCCGCGGGGGCGATGATACTTGAAACTACGCGCCATCAAATGCACGCCGTTGGCGAGCAGAGCCGAGGCCAGGGTGTCGCCCTGATAGCCCTGGTAAGCCTTGCCGTCAAAGGTAAAGTTGATCGGCTTGCTGCGGTCGATTTGACCGCCATCATTGCTGCGAAATTGCTGAGCCATGATTAAGCCTCCTTCTTCGTTAGCGGCAGATTCGGCGACGCCGCCGCAGTACTGTAAATTTCATGAGTTAAAGTGTTACGCTCGACCACGATCCACGAACGGCAGCCATTCACATGCTGCCAGTATTCACTGTGTTTCCCGGCGGGGTTGTTGCGGGTATAAACGTAGTCGTACCAGTCATCCTGCGAGGCGTCATCGGCCGGACGGGTTACCGTGGCATCACCACCGTATCCGAATTCGTCTTCGTTGCGCAGCCCGCACCAGGGACATTCAATTCTTAACATGTCATTGCCTCCTTAATGCAGATTGGGTGTCGCACCGACACCCTTTTCGTCGTGAACCCGGCCTTCGCGAAAGCGCTCGAGAGTAAACTCCTTGTTCAGGTCGTGCGGCTTGTCGTTGGCAATGGTATGGGCAAATACCCAGCCCGAAGCTGGGGTAGCCTTAAAACCGCCGTAGCACCATCCGCCGTTCATGTAGAGATTATCGATTGGGGTTTTACCGATGATCGGCGTGCCATCCATCGACATATCCATTACCCCACCCCATTGGCGCAGAATGCGCAGCCGTGCCAGGCAGGGCATCATGGTGACACCGCCGGCGACGACGTGATTAAACGTCGGCAGGTTGCCGCGTTGTGCATAGGTGTTCCAGCCGTCGATATCGCCGCCGAACACCAGCCCGCCCTTGTCCGACTGGCTGATATAGAAGTGACCCATGCCGAAGGTGCACACGGTATCGACCAGAGGTTTAATGCCTTCGGTAACAAAGGCTTGTAATACATGCGACTCGATCGGTAGTTTCATGCCGACCATATCGAATACGCGGCTTGAATTGCCGGCGACGGCAACGCCAACCTGACCCGCGCCGATGAATCCACGCGAAGTGTCGACGCCGATGATTTTATCGCCGTCGCGCTTGATGCCGGTGACTTCACATTTCTGAATAATGTCGACGCCAAGTTGATCGGCACCACGGGCATAGCCCCAGGCGACTGCATCGTGACGGGCAGTACCGCCGCGGGGCTGGGTTAAACCACCCTGTACGGGGAAACGGGTATTTTTCGAAAAATCGAGGTGCGGCATCAGTTTTTTGACACCGTCGAGGTCGTGCATTTCAGCATCCACGCCGTTCATGCGCATGGTATTTCCACGGTGCGCAAAGGCATCACGCTGGGCGTCGGTGTGGATTAAATTCAATACGCCGCGCTGGCTGAACATGACGTTGTAGTTGAGGTCCTGGCTGAGACCTTCCCAGAGCTTCATCGAATGTTCGTAAAACTGCGAATTCGGGTTAAGCAAATAGTTGGAACGCACGATCGTGGTATTACGGCCGGTGTTGCCACCGCCGATATAGCCCTTTTCCAGTACCGCAACATTGGTGATGCCGTGCAGTTTGGCCAGATAGTAAGCCGTTGCCAGGCCGTGTCCGCCACCGCCGATGATAATGACATCGTATTGTTTTTTTGGCTCAGGATTACGCCAGGCGCGCGTCCAACCTTTGTTTCCGGTAAGTGCCTGCTTGACCAGGCTGAGAGCTGAATAATGCATAAGCGCCAACGTTGTTAGTATGTTTTTGAATAGAACGGGGTCAAAAGCCCGTGGCAGATTATAGAGATAATCAACCGTTTTGTATTCTATTCGGGTGGAATAAGTTTAAAGCGAATGGCGCAGGTGCAGTCAGGTAATAAACGACCTGTGTACGCACATAAACGACATTTGATTTTAAGGCCGTTTAGCGCTGAATTCGGGCCGGGCGCAACTGACTGCCTAGGTTAACAGTTCAGCGGCAAATACCGGCGTCAGGCAACAACGGCTAGCTTAAGGCCTGCTGGTGTCGACGAGGTAATTAATAAACCCGTCGGTGCCCCCGGTTATCTTGTCGTAGAGGCCGCGGGCGACTGTATTGTTACTTTGCGTATGCCAGTAGACTTCTTCCCAGCCGCGATACATGGCTTCATCTATTACCACGTTGATTAACCCTTCACCGATGCCGCCTCCGCGAATGTCGGGCGATACGAACAAATCGTTCAGATAGCACACCGGGTTGATGTTCCAGCTGGTCATCTGTTCGACAAAATGTACCAGGCCGATTAGTTTTCCGTTGTTGTCTGCCGCGACCCGACAATGGATATTGCCGGCCGGGTCGTGGATTCGCTGCCACAACACGTCCGTGTTTGCATCCGGCATGGTGGTTTCATAGAAGCGGATATATCCCTGCCACAGGGCATCCCATTGTTCGCGGTCATCGGCGTGGATATTTCTTATCTTAAAATCACTCACTTGTTGGGCACCTGGCTAGTTATTTGCTGCGATTATAATCGCTTTAAATAACTTCTTGCCTGAAATCTGCTTGCTCGATAATATTCCGCCCGCTTGCAGCGATGGCGTCGCTGCGGATAAGTCGATTATTTAGTCCTGTACGCCCGGATTGATCGGCGAGTGTAATTAGAACCACAAGCCATTTTTCGGAGTAACTACATAATGTCTGAAGTAAGCCGTCCCGATTTTTTCCAGCTGCAAAATGGATCCAAGGCTAACCTGCCTTTTTCTGACAACGAATACGAAAACCGACTTGCGGCTCTGCGAAAGCTGATGGCCAAAAGTAAGGTTGATGCGATGCTGCTCACTTCGATGCACAACATCGCCTATTATTCGGGCTTTCTCTATTGCTCCTTCGGTCGACCCTACGCCGCTGTCATTACTGCCGACCGTTGCGTCACCGTTAGCGCTAACATCGACGGCGGCCAGCCCTGGCGCCGCTGTTTTGCCGAAAACCTGATTTACACCGACTGGAAGCGCAACAATTACTGGCGCGCGGTCAAATCGATCATCCCGAAGGTGAAACGCATCGGTATCGAGGGTGATCACATGACCCTGGCTTCACGCGAAATGATGAGCGATTTTTTCAGCGACGTGCAAAGCAAGGACTTGAATCAGGCGATCATGACGCTGCGCATGGTCAAGTCCCCCGCAGAAATCGAATTGATCAAAGGTGGTGCGCGCACTGCTGATATCGGTGGCGAAGCCATTCGCGATGCGATCA
>JBLHOA010000122.1:0-9164 GCA_047622345.1 Gammaproteobacteria bacterium
TTCGGGCTCAACCGGCAAACCCAAGGGCACCGTTCATACTCAGGCCAACCCCTACTGGACCGGCGAAACCTACGCCAAAGGCGTGCTTGAGATCAAGGAATCGGATATCTGCTTTTCTGCCGCCAAACTGTTCTTTGCCTACGGGCTCGGTAACGCGCTGACCTTTCCACTTTGTGTGGGTGCGACCTCGGTTTTACTCGCCGGTCGACCAACCCCCGATGTCATTTATCAAAAATTGATCGATCATCAGCCGACGCTGTTCTTCGGTGCGCCTACTGGCTACGTTGCGATGCTGGCGGCTGCCGATCTACCTTCGCCGGATAAACTTGCATTGCGACTGGCAATTTCAGCGGGCGAAGCTTTGCCCGCCGATCTGGCTAGACGCTTCACCGCGCAGTTTGGCATTGATGTTATCGACGGCATTGGTTCGACCGAAATGTTGCATATTTTTCTCTCTAATATCCCGGGCAAGGTGCGTTTCGGTTCCAGCGGTTATCCGGTGCCGGGGTATGACATCGAACTGCGCAACGATGATGGTCAAACGGTGGCCGATGGTGAAATCGGTGACATGTACACACGTGGGCCGACCTCGGCCTTAATGTACTGGCGTAATCGCAGTAAATCGATCGAGACCTTTCAGGGCGAATGGACCAAAAGCGGCGACAAGTACCTGCGCAATGAAGATGGTAGCTATACCTGTTCCGGGCGCAGCGATGACATGTTGCGGGTAAGTGGCATGTATATTTCACCGTTCGAGGTCGAAGCGGCGCTTTCCGAACACGCCTCGATACTCGAATCGGCGGTTATCGGGGTGACCGATGACGAGGGCCTGACCAAATCGAAGGCCTTTGTCGTGCTCGCCGAGGGAGCCGAAGCCAGTGCAAGTGAGCTTCAGGAATTCGTCAAGAGCCGACTGGCGCCTTACAAATACCCGCGTTATATCGAGTTTATCGACGAACTACCGAAAACTGCTACCGGCAAGATTCAGCGGTTTCGCCTGCGCGCGCGCGAAAGCAATCTATGACCGACAGGGGTGATTTCGTCAGCATTGAGATCGATCGACATCGGCTGAGTATTGAATACCAGTGGCTGGGCGAAGGCCTGGAGGATAGCCCGGAAGAAGGCTATAAACCGCTGGTGGTTTTCCTGCACGAAGGGCTGGGTTCGCGTGCGATGTGGAAAGATTTTCCGGCGAGGCTCTGTCATGCCTGCGGCTGTCGTGGGCTGGTTTATTCGCGGCCGGGCTACGGCCGGTCGACGGCCCGCGAAGTCGATCAACACTGGCAACCGAATTTCATGCATGCTCAGGCGCATCGGGTATTGCCGGCGCTGTTTAAAGCGCTAGGCATCGATACTGCGTTGCATCCGCCATTGCTATTCGGGCATAGTGACGGGGGTTCGATTGCCCTGCTTTACGCCGCGAGGTTTCCCCGGCAAGTGGCCGGGTTGATCCTGTTGGCACCGCATATACTGGTCGAGGATATCTCTATTGCCAGTATCAAACTGGCGCGCAAGGCTTATCTGGACACTGATTTGAAGCAGAAGCTGGGTCGATACCACGAGAATGTTGATTCGGCCTTCTGGGGCTGGAATGACATCTGGTTGTCGCCGGCATTTCGCGACTGGTCAATCGAGGATGAGCTGGTAAAGATTCGATGCCCGATACTGGCGGTTCAGGGGGTTGATGATGCCTATGGTACGCTTGAACAAATTCACGGAATCGCCAGGCGTGTTGCGCAAACCGAAATTATCGCGCTCAAAAATTGCGGCCATTCACCGCACCGTGATCAGGGAGAAAGATTGATTGAACGCAGTGTGCGGTTTATGCAAAATCAGCGATTAACCGGCCCGCAGTCGGTTTAAGCGGAAAGATTAATGTGTAACCGGAGATAAATTGTAGTGTAATAGCGCCAAACAGCGGTATCGCATTCATCTGCGGTTCGGTTGTAATAACTAAAATAGTGCCTTACTCGGATGGAATTCGAATTTTTAACCAGGCAGGCAACTGTCTAAAACTTAACCCGATGGTAGTTTTCATCGATGCATAAATATAACTCCAAAGGAGAGCAATAATGTTACTCAAATTACTACGAGCAGGGCTGATTGCCAGCGCCATCGTTGTTACTGGTTTTGCCCAGGCAGCGGTCGTGAAGATCGGCTTCATCACTACCCTGACTACCCCCGCGGGCGTTATCGGTGAAGACATGAAGAATTCGGTCGAGCTGGCGATGGAGCACATCGGCGGCAAGATGGGAAATCTCGACGTCGAACTGATTATGGAAGACGACGGTTTTAAACCCGATATCGGCAAGCAGAAAACCGACAAGCTGGTGAAACAGGATAACGTTGATTTTGTCGCCGGTTATATCTGGTCACACGTTTTGCTGGCATCGGCCAAGTCGGTGCTCGATGCCGACAAGTTTCTAATCAGTGCCAATGCCGGACCTTCGCAAATGGCCGGCAAGCGCTGCGACAAGAATTTCTTCTCCACGTCCTGGCAGAATGACCAGACTCCGATGGCTTTGGGTGAACACCTGAACCAGATCGGCGTTAAGTCGATTTACATCATGGCGCCGAACTATGCCGCTGGTAAAGACATGTCCAGGGGTGTGGAAAGTACGTTTAAGGGCAAGGTCATGGGTAAGGATTTGACCAAGTGGGGCGCAGACGCACAGCTTGATTTTTCTGCCGAGCTGGCCAAGGCCAAAGCATCGGGTGCCGAAGCCATGTTTGTCTTTTATCCCGGAAAAGCCGGTGGTGCGTTTATCAAGCAATACCAGCAGGCTGGACTGCAAAGCCAGATGCCGCTGTATAGCGTGTTTACGGTCGACGCGATCGCGCTGCCCAAACTGCAGGCAGCTGGCCTCGACGGTGTACTCGGGTCGAAAAATACGCAGCAATGGTCGCCCGATATCGACAATGCCGCAAACAAACGTTTCGTCGGTGACTATCTGAAAAAGTACGGCAAGTACCCGTCTTTCTACGGGGCTCAATCTTACGATTCGATCATGCTGATCAAGAGTGCGGTCGAAGCGGTTGAGGGTAATCTGCACGACAAGGCTGGCATACGTAATGCATTGAAGGCGGCCAACTTTGATTCGGTGCGTGGCAAGTACAGCTATGGTAATAACCACATGCCGATCCAGAACTTTTACCTGCGTGAAGTGGTAAAAGACGATCAGGGACGTTGGACTACCAAAATCGTTTCTACGGTTTATACCAACCATCAGGACCCCTACGCTTCCCAGTGTAAGTTGAAGTAATTTACCCCTGCGATGGCGGGTTCCCGACTACGGGGAATCCGCTATTGCAAACGCTGCAAAACCAATAGTTATGGACTGGAATCTTCTCATCACTCAGTTGATGAACGGGCTGCAACTCGGCTTGCTGTTATTCCTGCTCGCCTCGGGTTTGACCCTTATTTTCGGAATCATGGACTTTATCAATTTGTCGCATGGGTCCTTTTACATGATCGGGGCCTATTTCTGCGGCACTGTCGTCGCTTATACCGGATCTTTTCTGGTTGGTGTTGTTGTTGGCCTGATCGGTGTATTTGCGGTAGGTGCGCTGGTTGAATGGTTTATCGCGCGCAAGCTTTACCGTGAAGATCACCTCGATCACGTGCTCGTCACCTTCGGTTTAATATTGATTTTCGACACGCTAGTGCATCTGATATGGGGCGCCTCGGGAATGGCGATTCGCTTACCCGATGTCTTGAATGGCCAGATTACATTTGGCGAAATCGTATTGCCCAGTTATCGCCTGTTGATCATTGTTGCGGGTTTGCTGGTTGCGGCGGTACTTTATTTACTGGTGTCGCATACCCGCCTGGGCATGCTCATTCGCGCCGGTGCTTCAAACCGTAATATGGTCGAAGCGCTGGGGGTAAACATCAACCGTCTGTTTTTGATTGTTTTTGCGCTGGGAGCGGCGATGGCTGGGCTTGCCGGTATGCTCATCGCGCCGATTACTGAAGCCAGCATCGGCATGGGGAATGACATTATCATTGTCGCCTTTGTGGTGGTCATTATTGGCGGTATCGGCTCGGTCAAAGGTGCCTTTTATGCGGCGATGATGCTCGGCTTGATCGATACGCTGAGCAGGTCTTACCTGGATACGCTGCTCGCACTGGCGATGCCGGCTACCTACGCCGAAACCGCAGCACCGGCGCTGTCGGCGATGCTGATTTATATATTGATGGCGGCGGTGCTTGCGTTTCGTCCGCAGGGGTTATTTCCCCCGGCTGGAATGAAATGAATCACTCGCTTCGCACAACCGTTTCCAGTCGACTCTATGTGCTGCTGTTGCTGATACTCGCGCCTGCACCGTTTATTTTCGAGTGGATCAATCAACTTTTTTATCTTGATTTGCTCAGCCGCGCGTTGATTCTGGCGATCGCGGTGATCAGCCTGAACCTTATTCTGGGTTTCGGCGGCATGGTAAGCCTGGGGCACGCCGCCTATATCGGCATTGGTGCCTACTGTGTCGGCATCGCTTCTTATTACGATTATTACAACGGTTGGCTGCATCTGGGGCTGGCCCTGTCGGTGAGTGCGGCTTTCGCGCTGCTGACCGGCGTCATCAGCCTGCGCACCAAAGGCGTTTATTTTATCATGATAACCATGGCCTTCAGCCAGATGGTTTACTTCACTTTTCTGAGCCTGGAAGAATACGGCGCCGACGACGGGCTGGTCATTTATTCGCGCAGCGAATTCCCCGAATGGATCAGCATGGATAGTAGTATCGGTCTTTATTACTGGATTTTCGGGTTATTGCTGCTCAGTTTGTTTTTTGTTCATCGGCTGGTGAATTCGCGATTCGGGCGGGTCATAGTGGGTGCCAAATATAATGAACAGCGCATGCAGGCGCTGGGTTTTGAAACCTATCGATATCGACTGGTATGTTACGTGCTGTCGGCGATGATGTGCAGCGTCGCGGGTATGCTTCTGGGGAACTTCACCGGGTTTATCAGCCCCGACATGATCGGCTGGGCGCGTTCGGGCGAACTGATTTTCATGGTTTTGATTGGCGGGGTTGGCAGTTTTTTCGGCCCGCTGGTGGGTACCCTCGCGTTCGTCATACTCGAGGAAGTACTGTCGGCGATTACCATTTACTGGCACCTGATTTTCGGGATTATGCTGGTCGCGCTGGTGATGTTCGGCAAGGGTGGTATCCACGGCTGGTTGACCATGCTCGACCGCGGTAAAGGTGAAAAGCATGACTGAAACCATGCTGCGGGTTAGCGCGTTGAACAAGCGCTTCGGCGGTATTTACGCCACCAATAATCTCAATCTTGACGTCGCGCAAGGGCAGATTCACGCCATCATTGGCCCTAACGGTGCCGGCAAAACGACCTTGATTGCCCAGTTGTCGGGGCAGATCAAACCCGATAGCGGCGACATCGAGTTTGGCGGCCACAGTATTCTTAGGTACAGCATGGCGCGGCGTGCGCGGGCAGGGCTGGCGCGTTCATTTCAAATTACCAGCGTGGTAATGCCGATGACGCTGCTGGAAAATGTGATGCTCGCCGTGCAGGGAGCGGATGGCCATTCGTATCGCTTCTGGGCGCCGGTGAATCACGATCAAACGATAAAACAAAAAGCGATGGCGAGTCTCGAGAATGTCGGACTTGCCGAGCGTGCAGGGGATATTGCCGCCAATGTTTCGCATGGTGAGCAACGCCAACTCGAAGTGGCGATGGCGCTGGCAATGAAACCGCGCATGCTGTTACTCGACGAACCTATGGCCGGCATGGGTAAGGAAGAGGGCGGCAAAATGGTCGAGATTTTAAATCGGCTCAAGGGCGAACTGACCATCCTGCTGGTCGAGCATGACATGGACGCCGTATTCAATATGGCCGATCGACTTTCGGTGCTGGTGAATGGGCATATTATCGCAACCGACAGCGTGGAAAATATTCGCAATAACCTGGAAGTGCAAAAAGCCTATCTCGGTGATGGCCATGCTTGAACTCGATAAAGTCGAAACTTGTTATGGCAGTATCCAGGCCCTGTTCGGCATGAGCCTGCACTGTGAGGAAGGCCAGGTAACCACCCTGCTCGGGCGCAACGGCATGGGCAAGACCACCACCGTCGGGTCAATTATCGGCACCCTGGCCTGCCGCAGCGGTAGCATTCGATTTAACGGGGAATTGATTAGCGGCAAACCCGCCTACGAAGTGGCGCAACAGGGCATAGGGCTGGTTCCCGAAGGTCGGCAGATTTTTCCCAATTTGTCGGTGCGCGAAAACCTGATTGCGACCGCGGCCAATTACAATGACAGCACTGACCCCTGGACCCTCGATCGGGTGCTGGATTTCTTTCCGGCGCTGGCCGGACGGATCAATAATCAGGGTAACCAGCTTTCCGGCGGCGAACAGCAAATGTTGGCGATTGCGCGCGCGTTGATGTTGAACCCGAAGCTACTTATTCTTGATGAAGCAACCGAGGGACTGGCGCCGCTGATTCGTCAGGAAATATGGCGCCGGCTGGAGCAATTGAAGCAATCCGGGTTGACCATCTTGCTTATCGACAAGAACATCGATGAATTCAAACACATTGCCGACCAGCATTACATCGTCGAAAAGGGGCAGGTAGTGTGGCAGGGGGATTCGGCCCAACTTGGCGAGGATGCCGAACTCAAGTCGCGTTATCTGGGAATTTAATTTTATACCGATGAAACACGAAGCCCATGGTTAAGCTAAGCAAGGTCGAGATTATCGGTGCCGGCCCCGCCGGGCTCTACAGTGCAATTCTGCTCAAATCGGCGCAGCCTTCGATACAGGTTCGCGTCACCGAACAAAATTCTGCCGATGCCACCTTTGGTTTCGGTGTGGTTTTTTCCGATCAGGCGCTCGACTTTCTAAAGGCCGATGATGCCGAAACCCATGCGCTGATCACGCCGTTGATGGAACGTTGGCAAAACATGACACTCTGCCTCGAAGGGGAGTCGGTAACCCTCGACGGCATCGGTTTCGCGGCTATTGGTCGTCTGCAACTGTTGCAGTTGTTGCAACAACGCGCTCGTGAACTTGGCGTCGAACTGCGTTTCGATCACGCGTTGGCATCGCTTACCGAGTTAGACGCCGATCTGATCATTGGTGCCGATGGTTTGCATTCAATGGTTCGGCGCGACAGGGAAGACGAGTTCGCCCCCCGGATTGAGTACTTTTCCAATCACTTTGCCTGGTTTGGCACCCCGCGTGTTTTCGATACGCTGACGCAGAGTTTTTTGCGCAGCGAACGGGGTGTATTAAATGCGCATCATTACCGCTATTCCGCTGCGATGAGCACTTTCATAGTCGAGTGCGATCCAGCCAGTTATAACGCGTATGGTTTCGCAAGCATGAGCGAAGTCGAGTCGGCCAAATACTGCGCGGAATTGTTCGCCGACACCCTGCAGGGCGCACCCTTGATCGTGAATAAATCACAGTGGCGACAATTCCCGCGCCTGAGCTGTGATAACTGGGTTAGTGGTAACCGGGTAATACTAGGTGATGCGGCGCACACGGCTCATTTTTCTATCGGTTCGGGTACCCGTCTGGCGCTGGAAGATGCGATTGCGCTGGCGCAGGAGATCAAGCAACACGAGCACCTGGATACGGCACTCGACGCGTTTCAGCGCTATCGGCAGCCCATTGCGCGCAAGATCGTCGATGCGGCTAACCATTCGGCGGAGTGGTACGAAGGTTTTGACGAAAAAATGAAATTGCCTCTGCTCGAATTTGCTTACAGTTATCTCAGCCGTTCGGGACGCGTCGATATCGAAAGGCTTCGCAGTCTGACCCCTGAATTCATCGTTCGCTATGAGCAATACATGAAGTCCACAGAGGGCTGAGCTATTCCTGCACTAAGTCGGAGCTATGTTTGAACCTGGGGGCAAAAGCCGGAATCGATTAAATGTTGGTGAATGCGTGCTTCCAGCCAGGAAGTCAGTTGAAGACCCTGTAAATCAACAAAACCGACATGCCCACCGTAGCGGTAGAGTTCGATGGTGATATTGCTGGGCAGTTGCGTAACCTCCGGGATTACCTGGGGTGACATAAACGGGTCGTCGATGGCGTGAATTAAGCTGACCGGTTTATTGATATCGCTGAGATAATAGGCGCTACTGCTTTTACGATAATAGTCTGCGGCACCGTCGAATCCGCAGATCGGCGCGGTAAACTGCTCATCGAATTCAGCGATTGAGCACATGTTGACAGGGTCGGGAAAGTGCTGCTCGGCGGCATCGAGCATGGCTTGCTTGGCCTGCATTTTTGCCACCAGACTTTTTAGCAACACCGACTGGTAGATGCGGGCAAAGCCCGAGTTCAAGACCTTAGCACTGATATCGAGCCGATAGGGCACCGAAACCACGACCGCTGACCCCACTACGGGGTCGGAGTCGGTTTCGCCCAGGTATTTCAGAATCCGGTTACCCCCGACAGAGTACCCAAGCAAGGCCAGCTTATCGATACTGCCGGATTTTAAATGCGCGATGACACGGCGAATATCGTCGGTTTCACCCGAATGATAACTAGGCAGCAGGCGGTTGGCTTCGCCGCTGCAGCCACGAAAACACATCATTACGATTGCGATGTGGTGGGCATTGCAGTAGTTGAATATGCGTCTGGCGTAGGGCGATGCAATCGACCCTTCGAGACCATGCAACATTAGCACCGTGTTTGCCGCACGATGACTGCCCCACTGCAGGTCAATAAAATCTCCGTCATCGAGTTCGAGCCGCTCGCGGCTGACCTCGGGGACAGGTGGTCGGGCGATACCAGCTAGTACAGTCTGGATATGGCGATGCCGCAACAGCCAGTGGGGTATAAATGTTGGCTCGGAAGTCAGAGAAATACCTCGTTATTTAGACCGTGTTCGAATTAATCGATTTCGACCTGATCACTACTTCAGACACTTTCATATGCACTTTTATATGGTTTATTGCACTTTTTATATTATATGGGACAGACACTTTATCATTGACAGGCAACAACCCAAAGGCGTACGATTTGTGAACCTCAGACAAACGGATTTGACTGATGACCCGACCTAGAAAACAATTAATCTCCCTGGCGGAAACGCCTTACTACCACATCACCTCGCGTTGCGTACGTCGCGCTTTTCTTTGCGGTACCGACCATTATTCAGGCCAGTGCTACGAGCATCGTCGACAATGGG
>JBLHOA010000123.1:0-9127 GCA_047622345.1 Gammaproteobacteria bacterium
TAGCCGCATTTTTTTTCAATCGGGTGACGAAGTAAGCGCCCGCCTGATCGATGCTATACCACCAATTGTAATCGCAATATCCCTTATCAAACACATACTTAGCCCCCGGTTCAATCTCAATACCCTGTCCGTAAGTGAGGTCGTTGACGGTCGACCGGGTTACCTGGGCCGAGCAGGGCAACATTGCATCGGGGGCATACAGCAGATGTAACTTTAAACCCGGCACATGCGGCATACTCTGTCCCTTAGTCCATTCATAGCCTCGACCAAACAAGCAAATCGGAGATGAATCCAGTAAATACAGCAAATCCTTAACGTCACGTCGCAGCTTGCCATGCGCCTGTAACAGTAAGGCGTTACAAAACGATTCAAACACCGAGGCTTCTCGCTTGCTATTGGCATCCGATAAGGTTGAACGTTTAACCGATCCACAACCAAGGTGGTAATGATGTGCCGACAGACTGTTAAAGCTGACTTCCAATTCCCGCAGGCTTCGACTGCCTGAAAGCTGGGCATAAATCATGCTGACCAGATGATCCCAGCTAGCAAATCCCTTATTGTGCTTATCGCTTTGATGCTGTTCGACATAGCCTTGAAAAGTATTTTTAGGAAGCGCTTTTAAAAGTTCGCCAAATCGGGTATTTGTATACATGTTGCAGTGTCCTGAAATTAAGTTCGCACTTAGGTTTTATCCGTAAAACCCAGGCACTGCAACACCTCTTAACCCTTTCTTCTTTTTATTCCGGACAGCAGTGGGCCCCCGAGCCGGGATCTTGCGAACGAAGTATGGAACCATATTAAGATTGCGGCTCGCAGGCCGCAATGACGGTTTATAGCGTAGGTCGCAATGACGGTTTTAATTGGAGGTTGCAACAAGTGGAACCGCAAATAGAAATACTTTTTCAAATAAAGTGAAGCACTGTGTCTATTTATAATTATTGAAGGACTACAATAATCGAATGTGAATTTTCCTGGCACTGTTGTACCTTTTTGTATCGCTATCAGCGTCGCTTCCCGTATCGGTTGCCGCGGCCGAATTGCGCCTGCCGGATGACCCCCGGCAATCGATAGGCTACTGGAAAGTGCACACCCTGTCGGTTGAAGAGGATAGCAGGGTCGAACTGGCGCAAAATGTATTTACGCGTTTGCTACGCGCCTGGGACAATTCCCGCGTCGCCCCCGGTTTGTATGTCATCAACTCGACCGCTAATGCCTGGGCGGCTTCGCTCGCCGACGGCAATATTCTACTTAGCCTCGAAGCCATCGACATCAGTCTGCGCGGTGGTAACGAGCGCGGCGAATTTATTTTCATCAAATTAAATACCCAGGTCAAGGGAGTAAACCCCGAAGACGTAAAAGTCGAAGTCAAGGTTAATTCAAAAAACGCCAAGGTCTTCGTCGAGCCGGAAGTCAGCGCTGAGGACCTTAGTGATGACAGCAGCAACTTCATTCCATTGCCGACGCTTTAAAACTAATTAAACCAGGAGCGACATACACTATGGCCCTTAAACACCAACTACTATTTCCCTTACTGGCTTTCAGCCTTATTGCCTCGAACGGCCATGCCGAAAAATCGATCAGCCTGGGAGCGACAATTAGTGGGTCGGGCTGGAATGGCAATAACGGACCCGGTAGAAACAGTTTTGAAAGTGACGAAGGCAGTCAGTTTGCGCTCAGCGTCAATTACCGCAACAACCAGTTTTATACGGGCCTCAATTTACAGGGCGGCGACTATACCTTTTTATCCAACGCACCCGACCAATTTACCTCGAAGGGCAACCTGTCTTCGAGCAATGTTGAAGTCGCCCACAACGACCTTGATTTGCTGGTCGGTTATTATTTCTGGTCGAATGTGTCTTTGTTTGTCGATTTAAAATCGGTGCAGAGCAAGTGGTTGGCGAATGGCTACGAGCAGAGTTTCGGTGGGCTGGGATTCGGAGTTAGCGGCTTTCATGTAATCAACCCCGCATGGGTATTGTTCGCCAACGCCGGCTTTGTCAATGGGGAAGTCAAAGATAGCGAGGTAACGACGCTCGGCGACGGTAAAAGTTCGGCCCTGGTAGGCGGCGCGGTGTATCGCATTGATCAGCACAACACGATTAATTTCAGTTTGAAATTTCGCCGCTACGAGTTCGACTATAACACCGGTAACAAGCAGGAATACAATTTGAACGGGCTCTTTTTTGGCTACAACCATTTGTTCGAGCTATAACGGGAACTACCACGGGCTATGCAATGAAGTCGCTGCACTGGTTAATGCTAGTAGTGTGGGGTTTTTCACTAAGCGTGCATGCAGTCGCGCTGAAACCGATCGACGTCAACCTGACCACGCATCTGGGCGACCAGCAAACCTTCATCGAAGGCGATCAACTTTCCTTTTATCTCTCGCTCGACACCGATTCCTACGTCTACCTGCTTTATCAGGATGCACAGGATCAAAGCTACGTGTTAATCCCGAATGCCAATATGCCAGCTAATTTTTACGCCAAAAGACTTTTTTTACCGCTGCCGGACGCAGTGAGCACATTTCGCTTTACCATTCAAGCGCCCTTCGGTAATGAAACAATAATGGTGTTTGCCAGCGATTTTGCCAGCCCCGAATTATTTTCCAGTACGGTTGGTAACAACGGACTAGTCAAAATTGACACCGACCTCGAGCAGCTGCGCGCCGACCTCGAGTTGGTTGCTACCCACTTCGGATACGCCGAACTGCGCCTGACCACGCGACCAAAGCCCGACAATTGAAGTTTTTGAATGTGCGGAAGTCAGCCCGCCAGGTCCGCGTCAAACTCCATGTCGGACAACAGCTCGTAACCCGAATCGGTGACCAGAATCTGCTGTTCGAGTTTGACCCCTTCTCCCCCGTCAGCAGCGCCAACATAGCTTTCAATGCAGAAAATCATCCCCGCCTGACATTCGCCATCGTGCCCGCTGGCCTCGAACCACTGCGGATTCATCACCAACGGATACTCATTGCACAGCCCAATGCCGTGGCTGATCGCGGGCAACTGGTTTTGTTGAAAGGCTTGCGGTAACTGCCAGGCGTCGCGGCCGATGTCGCGATAACTTTTGCCCGCTTTAAATAATTCAGTGTTGCGTTGCAGCTGTTCCTGCGCGAGCTGATAGAGTTGCTTTTGTTCATCGGTCGGAGCCTGCCTGCCGCAAATCCAGCTGCGCGAAATATCAGCCGAGTAGCCATGCGGCCCGACCAGATCGGAGTCGAGGCTGATCATATCACCGGCCTCGATGACCCTGGCGCTGCATTCCTGGTACCAGGGGTTAGTGCGCTGCCCGGATGACAACAGCCGCGTTTCAATCCATTCGCCGCCTTGCTCGATATTGCACTGATGCAGGATAGACCAGATCTGCTGTTCGGTTTTACCCGGCTCGCTGGCTAACTGCATTTGCCGGATGCCGTACTGACAAACATTTACCGCGTCGCGGATAGCGAGTACTTCTTCGTCGGATTTGACCATGCGGGCCAGATGGGCAACTTCCTGCCCCTCGACAATTTGATAGCCCTTCGCTTCGAGCAGATGCGTGCCGATCGGGTCCATGCGGTCGATGGCAATGCGTGAGTTGCCGCCACCATGCTGCCGCATTAAGTCGTCGATTTCGGCGCACCAGAGACGCGCGTGCTCGTGATTGCGCGGCCCCGAATTGAAGTGGTACCAGGATCTGGCATCGCGCACTTCGTCGACCACGGTCGAGTCTTTGCTCAGGTGTTCGCAACCGTGAAAGTCGAACAGAATGACCGGGCCGTCGACCGCGATAAAAACGTAACGACAGGGGTTATGCAGGCTATAGACCTGCATATTCGGCACACCGGTGGCGTAACGGATGTTGATCGGGTCGTAATACAGGCCGACCGCACAGTCGGCGGCGCGCAATTCATTACGAAAACGCTGAAGGCGACCTTTTTCGAGGCGTCCACGAAAATCGTCGCGCAGGGTCAGGGGATTTAGCATTTAAATATTGTCTCCCAGATGAATAAGCTAGTCGGATAAGCCGTCGCTATGCCGGACCGGGTCGGCATCGACGTGTTCCTGCATATAGCGGCCGTAAATACGCAGCGTCGATTCGACACTGCCGATGTAGCCGGGTTCGCGCGAATAACCGAAAATAACGGTGTGCCGGTGGCCGATGGTCGGGGCGACGCGATGCATCGAAAAACGGCCTTTGAAAATCTGGATGTCGCCAACCTGTAAATCGAGTTGCTTGACCACCTCGCGCTCACCATTCAGCACCGCTGCAACGCGGTTATAGTTTTCCTCCCCGGGCTTGCGGATGTCCGGGCAGTATTCGAATTCCCCGCCCTGCTCGGCTTTGCGCGTCATCAAGCTAACGACGAATTCATTGGCGTCAAAGTGCCAGCCGAGCGTTGAGTCATTCGGCATCGCATTGATAATCAAGCCGCGCATCGGGTCGCGGAACGGGTACAGCTGCTCGGCATCAAGGCAATCAGCGACAAACCGCTGAAAGTACGCGTCGGCATACAGCTGCTGGATTAAAGTGCTGGCTGGAATCAGATCACGGGTGACGCTGCCGCTGGTGGTGCGATGCGTTTTATTACGCGGGTGACCGGCTTCGAATGAATTATCCGGAGGGGTGCCGTAGGGGGTATATTCTTCGCTGCTGAAGCTGGCCAGTGATTCAAGCTGCTCGGTTTCAGCCAGTAAACGCGATTGAAATTCGGCTTTGATGAATTGCGCAAAGCAGACGCAGCCATCCTGCGCGAGTGCGGCGCGGGCGCGGTCTACTAATGCATCATAGTTCGGTGCGCCCGGCGCATTGACTGGATATTGCTCCAGGTCGACCAGTTGCTCTATCAAATCAACTTCATTCAAATCGAATTGCCCTGCAGGTGTTTCAGCTTTCATCGCGCATCAAACCGAACCGTAACGACGGAGTCGCCTGTATAGCATACCGGTCATTCGCGCGTAAACCGTTTTAGGCCTCGCAAAGACGGCGAACAACGCTTATGCCTGGGCCTGGGTCACCCGCGCGTTAATCCAGGCGACGCCGGCTAAAATCAACAGCCCACCGACGATCAACCCGCCGGTCAACTGGTCATCCAGAAACAGCAAGCCGCCGATGACCGCAAAAATTGGTGACAATAGCGTAAATGGACTGACCAGCCCCACCGGATAACGCTGCAACAGATAGTAAAAACCCGAGTGCGCCAATACCGAACCCATGATCGCGGTATACAAAAGCGCGATCCATCCGGTTGAACTGGCCTGCTGCATCACCGTAAGCTGCGCCGATTCGAATACCAGCGAATTCAACATCAGCGCCGGCGCACCGATCAACGATACCCAGGCGGTTATGGTCAAGGGGTGTATCTTGCCGAGCCGGCGCACCTGAATCATCGCGTAGGCAGAAAACCCGCAGGAAATCGCCATCCAGAATAGCGCGACCAGGTCGTCGAGTGCCGCGGGGTCGAA
This sequence comes from Gammaproteobacteria bacterium, assembly GCA_047622345.1. Lineage (GTDB taxonomy): Bacteria > Pseudomonadota > Gammaproteobacteria. The sequence continues at coordinate 5,448 of JBLHOA010000123.1, forward strand.
ACTGATCAGCAAGGCACCCACCATGGCGATGGTAATGCCGGCGATGCGTTTCGGGCCGATGTGCTCCTTTAACAAAATCACCCCGAGGATCAATGCAAACGGGACTTCGAGCTTACTGAACACCGCAATTGACGCGGTGTTTTCGGCGAGCGCAATCGACAGGTAAAGGCTGAGGTACATGCCCAGCCCCATCACCAGACCGATCTTCACCAGCGAAAACAGCAATTCGCGGGGCACCTTGAGAAAGCCCGACAGCAACACCGCCAACAGCGCGAATCGAATCGCGGTGAACAACAACGGTGGGAATTCTTCAAGACCGATGCTGGCGGCGATAAACATCGACCCCCAAATCAAATTGATAAGCACCGCCAGCAGGGTATGCAGCGGGGTCAAAAGCCTGACTCAGCTAAGCCGAAGATTTTGATCAATCGCGTGTAGTTTCAGCCAAGTGCTCGCTAGCCCGGGCCAGGCGGAATCGGCCCGGTCGGCGGATAGGCGCCATCGGCATCGTGCTGCTCATCGCCGTCGAGCGGCGGGTTGAAGATGGCCAACAACTGTACATCGGTCTTCGCACACAAATGATGCGGGTCGTTCGGGCCGACACAATAGACATCGCCGGCTTCGAGCAAATGCACTTCATCGCTGTTTTTATCGGTCAGTTCGAGCGTACCGGCAAGTACCAGATTCGCTTCCCAGTGGTTTTTGTACCAGAGGTCGACTTCTATCCCGGCATTCATGCGCACCTCAGACAGCGAAAAGCCCATGCCATCGATGGCGCGTAGCATACGAAACGCGGTAACCTTGCCGCCGGCGACAATCTTTTCCTGGCCGTCGGCGCGTACCTCAGCAATCGAGCGCGCGAACATCGGTTCCTGTCTGGGCGGAATGTCACCCGTCGGCGGGTAGGCACCGTCTTCATCGTGGGTTTCGTCGCCCTCGATAGGCGGGTTAAATACGCTGATGATGCGCAGCGGGTCATCGCTGTTGATCACGCTGTGCTGGTCGTTCGGACCGACGCAATAAAGGACACCAGGGTAGAGATCCCAGCTTTGCCCGGTGGTTCGGTTGAGCAACCTGCCCTTGCCGGCGCGCACGTAGTTCGCTTCCCAGTGATTTTTGTACCAGAGTTTAGAGGCATTATTGGCACCGCAGCGCGCTTCGGACAGGCTGAAACCCAGACCATCCGATTTGAGCAACACGCGCACCGCGCTCGATAAACCGTGCGAGATGGAAATCACCCGCCCGGCCGCCTCTACGTCTTTAAAGCTTCGAATCAACATCAATAATCCTCTGGTTGCCCATAGTAAAGCCCGAATCATATTCGAATCGAGGCCGATAATATACGCCGCCAAGGTTCCCGCAAGCATTATCGCCACAGGCAATGGCTTTCATCCGCTGCGCAACTAGCGTATAAGGCAGCGATGAAAATCCCCAAACGGCTCAAACCCCTGGTCGAAGACGGCCTTATCGATGAAGTCATCCGCCCGCTGATGAGCGGCAAAGAGGCCGACGTGTTCGTCGTGCGCAGCAACAATGAAATCCGCTGCGCCAAAATCTACAAAGAAGCCGACAAACGCGGCTTCAAGCAGGCAACGCAATACCAGGAAGGCCGCAAGGTGCGCAACAGCCGGCGCGCGCGTGCGATGGAAAAAGGATCGCGCTTCGGCCGCAAGGAACAGGAAACGGCCTGGCAGAACACCGAAGTCGACGCCCTGTTCAGGCTGGCCCGGGTTGGCGTACGCGTGCCTAAACCCTACGGCTGCTTCGACGGCGTATTGCTAATGGAGTTGATTTGCGATGAAGACGGCTACGAAGCACCGCGCCTGAACGACGTTGTCATGCCCCCCGAACAAGCCATCGAAGACCATCAACTGATGATGCGCTACGTGGTGCGCATGCTCTGCGAAGGGCTGGTGCACGGCGACCTGTCCGAATTCAACGTCCTCGTCGACGCCAAAGGCCCAGTGATTATCGACTTGCCACAGGTAGTCGACGCCGCCGCCAACAATAACGCCGAGCGAATATTCGCTCGCGATGTGAATAAAATGACCGCCTACTACGGAATATTCGCACCTGAAATTCTGGACACAAGATACGCTGAAGAAATCTGGAGCCTGTACGAGTCCGGCGACCTAAACCCCGAAACCCCGCTCACCGGCGAACACGAGGCCGACGAGTCCGACCCCGACGTCGACGCCGTCATCGAAGAAATCAAACAAGCCATGCTCGAAGAACAGGAACGCCTGGAACGGATTAGGGAATCGGCATAAAGGTAGTGATGCTGGCGGTTAATTGGAAGCCTGATATTCTCGGCAGCTATTTAACTTTCCCGTCAGCTTAATTTGGAATATTTTGAATTAAATAGCCGCCTCATATTAATTATTTGGAGTCTAACGGCCTTTGATTTTTACTGTTAGGCTGCAAGGTGAAATTACGAAAAAACCAAACTGTACTAATTGCGGTAGGAATATTTCTCTGGGCGCATTTTATCCGGGGTATCGTTTCGCCGCCTTGGTTCAATCCAGATAAATAAAACCTTGAGGGGCAATTCTCCTTCTCCACAAAATACCTTGATATGGATTTAGAATCAGGCATGACTCTAGGTAAAATTGAAGAATCATTAATTACTGGAAATGTATGGGAATGGGTAACTCTTACAACCCTATTTGTTTTGGGTATTTACTGTTGCTGGTTAATTTTTAAGGGTTCTGGGTACTGGCCCTATCTTGTACTTCTGCTATCGGGATACCTCAGTGTTAAAACCATTCCACCAATAATTGATCTCTTCAATTTCCATCCAACTTGGGGCGAGCATTTTGCATACGTGATTGGTTACATTTCCAGGCATGCAGCTCCTCTAGATTAGCTGCTAAGAACATATTTACTCGTAATGTACGTATTTATTTCTACGCGAATGCTTAAAGGGACACACACTCTCTAATCAGAAATAGTAATGAGCTCTGACTCTACACTGAACATCCATCATTTTTCACTGCGTCCAATGACTAATCAGTAAATAGCTGGTGATATCGTTCCGGTCCCCTTTATTTTTCAAAAAAAAACTGCCAACCCGTCACCGGAGCGTGAGTGATTGATACTTGATAGATGGAAAATTTAGCCAGTATCGAGTGCAGGTATTACCCGATTGAACCGTCGGGCATGAATGGCCTCGAATTGAGTAGTGTTGATCCAATGTTACGGCCGGGATGAATTGATTGTCAATATGAAAGTTGAAAGTTTGAAAGTATCTGTCCTAGTTTGAAAGTGCCTGCCCTTGACTAGTGTTTGAAAGTGTCTGCCCTTGACTAGTAACGAATTGACACTCAACGACAACACAGACACGAAAGGCCCCTTGTATTACGATACCCTATGCGAACAGTATGGCGTGACCTAGCCGCGGTTATCGGTTGGACTTGGCAGCAGAGCGTACAAGCCCTTGCCCCAGGATTTCCCCAGGGATCTGGGTTATCTTTACGCCTTACCACCGACCACATTGGAAACACTTATACTGTGCGTTGGTTTTCCACCGATTAAAACGTCAGGCCTGAATAAAGAATGCTCGTTTATCACTTTATAAATACCCACTATGGCATCGAAGCTATAGCAAACCGCCGTTTGAAAGTATCTGGAATCATGGAATTTAACGACCCTTTCGAATTTATAGGGGTTAATTCAAAAGG
>JBLHOA010000124.1:0-9106 GCA_047622345.1 Gammaproteobacteria bacterium
GATTGACCGCAATAATGCCGTAGGGGTTAAACAACGGTGGGTCGCCTTCGTATAGCAACTTCACGGACACTTTATTCTTATAGGCCAGCCAGGTACCGCGGTCAGCCATAGTATAGGCGTCCAGTTCGCTGGCAATTTGCAGGGTACGTCCCATACCCTGGCCGACTTCAAGGTACCAGCTGCCGTCGGGCATTGCGCCGGAACTCTGCCACAGACTGAGTTCGCGTTTGTGGGTGCCCGAATCATCACCGCGCGAAACAAACTGGACTTTTGCCTGGTGGATCCGGCTTAACACTTCTTTTACCGAACTGCTACTGGCAACTTTCGCTGGATCGGATTCAGGGCCGATAATGACAAAATCGTTGTACATGACATCGTATCGTTTTACGCCAAAGCCACCTTCGACAAAAGCCAGTTCGGACGGCCTGGCGTGTACCAGAACGACGTCGACATCGCCTTCGCGACCAAGCCGCAGCGCCTTACCGGTACCTACCGCAATAGTATGCACCCGGATTGACGTTTCTTCGGTGAACAGCGGTAGCAGGTAATCGGTTAGACCTGAGTTTTGTGTGCTTGTAGTCGTTGCCAGGCGAACCAGTGTGGGGTCGGCCAGTGCCGGGCCTGCGCAAGCCACGGCGATTACGATGATTGATAAAACTCGGTTGAACATTGATTGGGTCCCAGAAAAATAGCGAAAAATTGAAACCCAAATTGTAACAACTTGATTCAGCTCACGCCGAATAATCTTTAGCTGCGAAATAAAAACAGTTAGACTGCTGTGCATGAGCAATGACCGAAACTTTATTCCACTCAATATCGCAGTGCTGACCATTTCAGATTCGCGCGATGAATCCAACGACAAATCAGGTGCCTTGCTGGTTCAGCAATTGACCGGGTCAGGGCATCAACTGGCAGAAAAGGCAATCGTACCCGATGACAAGTACCGAATTCGCGAAGTGATTTCAAAGTGGATAGTTGATGAGTCGATACAGGTGGTATTGACCACCGGCGGCACTGGGGTTACCGGCCGGGATGGTACGCCCGAAGCGGTGTCGCCGCTACTCGATAAAACTATCGATGGCTTCGGCGAAATGTTTCGTAATCTTTCTTATCAATCCATTGGCACGTCAACGCTGCAATCACGGGCGCTGGCCGGGGTTGCTAACGGCAGCTATATATTCTGCCTGCCCGGTTCCTCGGGAGCCTGCAAAGATGCATGGACACAATTGATCAGTGCGCAACTCGATTACCGCACCCGCCCCTGTAATCTGGTAGAGCTGATGCCGAGGTTACGGGAAGTTTAGCTGAGCACTGTTTTAAGTCAGCTTACTTTAATCAGGCTACCCGGGAAATGTCGAGCAGGCTTGCCTGGTACTCACTAAAACTACCCTGAAAATTGATCATTTTGCGATCACGAATTTCGATCACGTGGGTGGCCAGCGAGGTAACGAATTCGCGGTCATGGCTGACGAAAATAACGGTACCGTCAAATTTGAGCAGTGCCTGATTAAGCGCTTCGATAGATTCCATATCCAGGTGGTTGGTTGGCTCATCCATAATTAACACATTTGCACCCGACATCATCATTTTGCCGAATAGCAGCCGGTTCTTTTCACCACCCGAGCAGACCCTGGCTTTTTTCTTCGAGTCGTCCGCGCTGAACAATAAACGACCGAGTATGCTACGCACCATCAATTCGTCATGCACGGGTCTGCGCCATTGTGAGACCCAGTCGAACAGGCTCAGTTTATTGTCAAAATCGGCGCTGTTGTCCTGCGGGCAGTAAGTGATCGAGGCATTTTCCGACCATTTGATTTCGCCATGATTCGCTTCAATCTGGTTTAACAGGCAACGCAGGAAGGTGGTTTTTCCCGAACCGTTTTCACCGGTAATGGCCAGTCGTGATCCCGCTTCGAGGATCAGGTTGCCATCGCTGAACAGGACATCATCATCGAATCCATGGCTCAGGTTTTCCATTACCAGGGCCTGGCGATGTAGTTTTTTGTCCTGCTTGAAGCCGAGGAACGGAGTTATCCGGCTCGAAGGTTTGACTTCATCGAGTTTAATTTTATCCATCTTTTTCGCGCGCGAGCTGGCTTGTTTTGCCTTTGACGCATTGGCCGAAAAGCGGTCGACGAACTGTTGTAATTCGGCGAGTTCAACCGATTTTTTGGCATTCGAACTCTGCAGCTGCTCGCGAATTAAACTCGAAGCGGCCATGAAGGCTTCGTAGTTTCCGGGATAAATTCGTAGCTCGCCATAGTCAATATCGGCCATGTGGGTACACACAGAATTGAGAAAATGGCGATCGTGCGAAATGATAATCATCGTTGATTTACGTTGATTGAGAATCCCGGCGAGCCAGTGAATAGTATGTATGTCGAGGTTATTGGTGGGCTCGTCGAGCAGCAAGATATCGGGGTTGGCGAATAGTGCCTGCGCCAGCAGTACGCGCAATTTCCAGCCGGGCGCAACCTGTTGCATCAAGCCATAGTGCAGCGCTTGATCGATACCTGCCTGCATCAATATTTCACCGGCGCGGCTTTCAGCGCTGTAGCCATCCATTTCAGCATATTCACCTTCGAGGTCGGCGACTTTCATGCCGTCTTCCTCGGACATCTCGGGTAGGGCATAAATGCGATCGCGTTCCTGCTTCACTTTCCATAATTCGGTATCGCCCATGATCACCGCATTGATAACGCTGTATTCTTCAAAGGCAAACTGGTCCTGGCTAAGCGTGCCGATTTTGCTTCCCGGCGATATTGAAACGTTGCCCGAAGAAGGGGCGAGTTCACCGCTGAGGATTTTCATCAAGGTCGACTTGCCGCAACCGTTCGCACCGATCAGGCCGTAACGATTTCCATTACCGAATTTGGCGGAAATATTTTCAAATAGCGGGCTGGCGCCGAATTGCATGGTGATGTTAGCGGTCGAGATCACGGAATTAGTCCTGGTAGTTACAAAAATGAGGTCGAACCAAGGGTTTTAGTCGTGACCTGTACAATCGCGGCGCACTTTAATGATTTAACGGGCTAAAGTCGAGTAAAGCGGGGTAAAAACAGGGTTAAACATGCATATTAAGTAAATTAGTGCCCATTAATGGGTAGAAATGGCATTAGATTGACTTTGCTGGTGGGGGTGGCGAGTCCGTGGCCGGGATTCTTTTCGCCCAACCGTCATCCCGGGCTTGACCCCGGATCTTAAGGACGTTGGCAGGTTTTAGTAGACTCCGCTGATGGGCCGCGAGTATCGTCCTTGCGGACTCAAGCGGACCGCGCAGGCCCGCGATCTGATAAGCTGCGATCTCTGCCGCTTCCCGTTTTCACTGCGGGCATTTCATCAAAGGTCATCAACTCAGCGCCGTGATAAACCAGAAAATGGCGGCCTTTGGCCCGCGCGATTAGCGTTACCCCGACCTTCTGTGCAATATCGAGGCCCATCGCCGTAATTCCCGAACGCGATAGCAACACCGGTATGCCCATCAAGGCAACTTTTATCACCATTTCGGAGGTCAGTCGGCCAGTGGTGTAGAACAACTTATCGGCGCCCTGTAAATCGTTCAACCACATGTATCCGGCAATCGCATCAACGGCATTATGCCGCCCCACATCTTCGATAAATTGCTCGATTCCAAGCGTTGCACTGCACAGGGCGCATCCGTGAACGGCCCCGGCATTTTTATAGATTTCGTTGTATTCATTGAGCGAATTAAGCAGGGCGTAAATAGAAGACTGCTGCAAACGCGGTTGTTGCAGCCTCATATTGTCGATGTCATCCATCAGGTTGCCGAATACGGTTCCCTGCCCGCAACCGGTGGTCACCGTCTTGTGGCTGAGTTTACTGTCCAGGTCTTCGACGCCTTCGCGGGTTGTAATCGCAACCGAATCGGTTTCCCAGTCGACCTGGATTGCCTTGATCGATTCGATGTCTTCGATCAGCCGTTGGTTGCGTAACCAGCCCAAAATTAACAACTCGGGGTGATTACCGAGCGTCATCAGGGTGACAATTTCACGTTTGTCGAGATAGATAGTTAAGGCGCGTTCAATGGCAATAGCGCCTTCGATCGCTTCGTTGTATTCATTGTGCGCAACCACGGTTGCGGTGGCCTTCAGACCGGCGTCAGTGAGTTCGGGTAATTGTCGGGGAGTGGTTTCCCGGACGGAGACCATGTCAGCCTCCGGTTAAATTCATATGGCGCAGTAGCACGGTTTGTGAATTTAGGTTGAAGTCGTGACCCTTCGGCTTGATCTGCATCGAATCGATGATGGCCTGTTCGAGGGCCTTGTCGTCGCCGGGATTGGCGCGAACGACATGGCGAAGGTCCATCGAATGCTCCTGACCCAGGCAAAGTAGCAATCGGCCTTCGGCAGTTAACCGGACGCGGTTGCAACTTTCACAGAAATTATGGCTATGCGGAGAGATAAAACCGACGCGGGTATTTTCGTGCTCGCTGAGCTTGTAGTAACGGGTCGGACCCGCTGTTTTCATCGTCGTCGGCAGCATTTCAAAATGCTGCTCAAGGTCCTGTAGAATCTGGTCGCTGGAATAAAACGTCGCAGCACGATCGTGATGATTATTTTCGCCCAGCGGCATTTCTTCGATGAAACTGATATCGATGCCACGGTCGATACAGAAATTGACCAGGTCAAGAATTTCATCGTCGTTGTGATTTTTCAATACCACCGCATTCAGTTTGATTTGATTGAAATTACAGGCAATTGCGGCGTCAATTCCGTCGAGTGTTTTCTTCAGTTCGCCGATACGGGTCATTTCTTTGAAGCGATCTTCGCGCAGCGTGTCAAGGCTGATATTGACGCGGGTAACGCCGGCGTCTTTAAGGTCGCGGGCATATTTTTTTAATTGGGTCGCATTTGTGGTCAAGGTCAAATCGCGTAAGGCTTCGATTTCCCCCAGATTACGAAACAGCTGCAATATATTCTGGCGTACTAGTGGCTCGCCGCCGGTGATACGGATTTTATCAACGCCGAGATTGATAAAAGTACGCCCGATACTTTCCATTTCTTCGAGGGTGAGTAATTGCGTGCGCGGAACAAACTTCATTTTCTCGGGCATGCAGTAGACGCAGCGCAAGTCACAGCGATCGGTTGCCGACATACGGATATAGTTAACCGTCCGTCCGAAACGATCGACTAATTGATTTGTTGTGTTTGTGTCCGACATAGTCAAGCATTCTAGCAATGTTCGGTGCAAATAGAAAAGTCATATTCGGTAGGGTTATAAAAATAGCACTTCTGCTGGCACCGTCTTTAACTAAAGCTGGCACTAGTTTGGCGTAGCTGACTGGACTAGTTTTGCCTGCGGCGAGCAATAACCTGCTATCGGACTGAATCAACCTGGAGTGGCAGAAATATGTTAATCGGCGTACCAAAGGAAATAAAAAACCACGAGTATCGAGTGGGTATGGCCCCGGCAAGCGTGCGCGAGGCGGTGAAACACGGGCATCAGGTGCTGGTTGAGACCAACGCAGGCGAGGGCATCGGTGCCGACGATAGCGAATACCTTAACGCAGGTGCCGAAATCGTTGGCGGAGCCGGTGACATATTTTCTGCCGCAGAGATGATTGTCAAGGTTAAGGAGCCACAGTCGTGTGAGCGGTCGATGTTGCGCGAAGGACAGATATTATTCACTTATTTACACCTGGCCCCCGATCCCGAGCAGACGCGTGATTTGATCGATAGCGGAGCTATCTGTATTGCCTACGAAACGGTGACTTCGCCGCAGGGCGGGTTACCTCTACTGGCGCCTATGTCGATGGTGGCCGGGCGAATGTCAATTCAGGCCGGTGCCTATTGCCTGGAACACCCGCATGGTGGCCTCGGCATGTTGCTCGGTGGCGTGCCCGGAGTCGACCCGGCAAAGGTAGTCGTGTTGGGGGCAGGTGTGGTTGGTACGCATGCGACCCATATTGCCGTTGGGATGGGGGCGGATGTCTGGGTAATCGATCGCAATCCCGCGGTACTGGAGGCCCATTGGAAGCAATTCGGCCGCAGCACCAACACCGTTTTTTCCACCGATGACGCGATCGAGCGTCACGTGCTAGAGGCCGATCTGGTGATTGGAGGGGTGTTAATCCCCGGAGCGGAAGCGCCCAAACTGGTCAGCGCCGAAATGGTAAAGAAGATGAAAGCGGGCGCGGTGGTAGTCGATGTCGCGATCGACCAGGGTGGCTGCTTTGAAACGTCGAGGCCAACCACGCATGCCGATCCAACCTATATCGTCGACGACGTCGTCCACTACTGTGTTGCCAATATGCCGGGTGGAGTGCCGCGCACGTCAACCTACGCATTGAACAATGTCACTCTGCCGCATATTTTAACTCTGGCCGATAAAGGATATGCTCGAGCCTTACAGGAGGATCGGTGGTTGCGCGACGGGCTAAACGTTTATCGTGGAAAGATTACCCAGGCTGAAGTAGCCCGCGACCTCGGTTATGAATTTCACCCGGCAGAAACGGTATTGCAATGACAAGTTTTAAGGTCGCCTGTATTCAAAATACGGCAACACGTGACATCCCGGCTAATATTGGCTGGGTCTGCAAGCGCATTGATGAGGCTGCCGCAGCAGGGGCCGAATTTATTTCGCTGACCGAAACGGTCGGCCTGATTGACCCGGTGAATGAGCGCCTGGCTGAGCAGGTTTTCAGCGAAGCCGACGATTTCGGCTTGAATGCATTTATTGATAAGGCCGCTGAGCATCACGTCAATATCCTCGTCGGCTCACAGTTAATCCGCGATCAGAGTGCCATCTATAATCGCAGTTTTCTGCTGGATACCACGGGAGCGATAACAGCGCGTTATGACAAGCTGCATATGTTCGATATCGAGCTTGCCAATGGCGAAAGCTATCGCGAGTCCGATGTAATAACGCCTGGCGATAAAGCCGTGGTAGTCGATGCCGGATTTGCCCGGATAGGGCTGAGCGTTTGTTACGATTTGCGATTCTCCGCGCTTTATCGGGCGCTGGCAAAGGCGGGTGCCGAGATTATCACTATTCCGGCGGCTTTTACCCAGACCACGGGTAAGGCGCACTGGCACACGCTGATTCGGGCGCGGGCAATCGAAACCGGGTGTTATGTTGTCGCCGCTAATCAATGTGGACACCATCTGGACAATCGAAATTCATGGGGGCACTCGATGGTCGTCGATCCCTGGGGCGAGGTTCTCGCCGACGCTGGCAGTGAGCCCGGTGTCATTTATGCAGACATCGATATCGAGGCAGTGGCCAGGGCCCGCAGTCGCATACCCGTTTTACAGAATGAACGTAGTTTCAGTGTCGAACTTGTGAACGCGCAGTGAAGTAAAGCAGGAGCAAGCTAAATCTGCTTACCTGGCAGCAAATAACTGGTGACTCCGGGGCACAAAGCCGAAGACCTTTACCTGAATCGATTGCGGTCAATCGTTCCCCCAGACCAGTTTGCCGCACTTCTCCAGCTGATAACCCCCGAGTTGCCGGCAGATTTCATGCCCGTTGGCGGAGTCGATACCCTCGACTAAGCCATGAAACAGATGCCGAAACCAGATGTCTCTACCCATGGCCAGGTCGAGGTGTTCCCAGCCAAGGCTGAGAAATTGCAGATGGAACTCGTTGGCCAGCGCACGGGTCCCGGGAGCTACATCGCACAGGCCAAGATTGATTGATGCAGCCGCTTCTCGCAAACTGAGTGAGCTCGCGGATGAATTAAGCTGGTCGATATTAAGCCCCTGTTTACTCAGAATTTCCATTAACCCGCGTTGCGACCCCGAGCCCGGTTGCGCAATATTCCAGCGATATTGCTGGTCGAATAGTTCGGTCAGGGCGGGAGTGGGGTCAAGGGTGGGGCTTAACATCAACCCCTGTTCGCGGCGCAATGCCCGGATCAAAATCCAGTTCCCGCTTCCTGAATACTGCTGAAGTAAAGCCGGGTGACGCGTTGCGCTCTCGGTATCCGGACCCCAGTTCAAACAGCAGATGTCGATTTTGTTTGCATTGAGCAAGTCGAGCCCGTTTCGAGTAGTCGTGGTGGAATAGGTAATCAGCGCTTTGCTGCCCAGCGACTCGGATAATTCATTGATCACGCGTTGTAAAAACGGGTCGTCGCTGCCGGCGATAATCAGTCGATCACGCAGCAAACCATTATGCGTTGAATCGAGCACCCATTTGTCCACCAGTTCTCTCGGGAACATCCACTTACCGGTTATTTTAGTGGCTGGAATCTCGCCCTTGCCGACCAGCGAGTATATTTTTTTTTCGTTCAGGTGAAGATAGTTCGACACTTGTTTAACGTTCATGAAAACCTGATTTGTGCTGGTCGATACAGTGCTCATATCAATGTTGGCCCCATTTTGTTATCGCTGACCTTTAATGTCACCTTTGACTATTCGGCAAGCAAAAAACATACCCGCCCCAGATATGGACCCATTTGAGGTTGCATAACGGGGTTTCAATCGTGATATTGCTCGCCAGGGGAAAGCAGTGCAGCGAAAAATATAGATAGAAATGGGTCTAATTGTCGCACCGCCGTGGCCATGTATGGGACAAATTGGGGCGATTAGTTGATTTTATCGACGTTCAACGTTGCTCGTTTGGCGCTCGACCAGTGATGCAGAAGATTGGTATAACAATTGCAATTTAATCGAAGGGCTTTAGTGCTGGTGGGTTATTGATTGTTACAAAATGACTTCGCTAAACTGGCTACATTCCGGTTACATCTGGCTGCGTTCCCCAAGAGAGGCTATGGATAAGTTAAAACTCGAAGACTTTGAGCAGGATTTGCCGGACAGGATGAATATCGCTGTGTTGATGGAAAAGAAACCTTCCAGTCACCCCTGGGCGGATTTTAGCTATGCTGCGATTGGCGTGGTTGCAACCGAGCCCACCGATGAGAAAACGATCAGGCGGGCTTATCATGATGAGGGTGTCGAGCATTTTCTGATCGACGGGCTCAACCTGCGACTTCATCAGGACGAATGCGAAAGTTATTACCATAATTTAATGTCACCTCAGCCGAGCTGTTACATCGTGGCGGAAAATCCCGAAGATCCGGCGGATATGCCAATACCCTACCTGGTGAGTTTGAGTTTTGATGAGGTGCACGCTTATCTCGAAG
>JBLHOA010000125.1:0-8951 GCA_047622345.1 Gammaproteobacteria bacterium
CTACCACACAGCGGAAGCAGTCGGTATAGGCGCGCTCAACATAGCTAGCCAGCAGTGCTTCGGCGGGTAAGGCGCAGGGTTCGACCCTTGGCATAACATTTATTCCGCTTTAGTTTCGGCAGCTGAATCCATCGTCTTCCCGGTCTGCAAACTGAAACGCAACACAATATAGCCGACGATGCCCGACGCGACTGAACCCAGAATAATGCCGATACGCTCATCGAAGAGTAAATTGACCCCGGTTTCTTCGAAGGCCAGCGAACCGACAAACAGACTCATCGTAAATCCAATGCCACAAAGTGCCGACGTGCCGTAGAGCCCCGCCCAGTTCATGCCTTCAGGGAGCCGCGCGAGCTTGAGCTGGATAAATAACCAACAGGGAATAAAAATACCGATTTGCTTGCCAATAAAAAGACCCAGCGCAATGCCGATAGGCACCCCGTGAAATAGTTGATCGCTGCTAACCCCGCTTAAATTGATGCCGGCATTGGCAAAGGCAAAAACCGGCAGCACGAAAAAGGCGACCACCGAATGCAGGTCGTGCTCGATCGATTTCAAAGGCGAATTATCGGGGTCAGTTTTCGAGCGCAGCGGAATAAACATCGCCAGTATTACCCCGGCGAGGGTGGCATGAACCCCCGACTTTAATGCCGCCACCCACATGATGATGCCGATCAGAATATAAGGGCTGCGCGAGACCACGTTGCGCCGATTGAACAAGGCCAGCACTGGTATGCAAAGACCGACCACAATCAAGGCAGTAACCGAAATTTTCGAAGTGTAGAAAATGGCAATAATGACGATCGCACCGATGTCGTCAAAAATGGCCAATGAAGTGAGGAAAACTTTGAGCGAAACCGGTACCCGATCGCCGAGTAGCATTAACACCCCGAGCGCAAAGGCAATATCGGTGGCCGCGGGAATCGCCCAGCCCTGCGCCGCAACCGGGTCGTCGCCATTGAAATAGAGATAAATGGCCGCCGGAACCAGCATACCGCCGATTGCGCCGACCCCGGGTAAGATAATATTGCGCTTGTCGGCGAGCTCCCCTTCGATCAGCTCGCGCTTGAGTTCGAGGCCGACCAGAAAAAAGAATACCGCCATCAAACCATCGTTTATCCACAGTAGTAAAGGCTTGGCGATTTCAAGGTCAGCAATACGTATCTCTACCGGCGTCGACAATAACAATTGGTAGTAGGGTTCCAGACCGGAGTTCGCCAACAGGATGGCGAGTAGCGCCGAGGCCATCAACAAAATGCCACCGGCGGCTTCGAGCCGAAAAAAGTCGTTAATAAAACTGCCCGGTTTCGGCTGACTAGCGCTCATAAGTTTCCTGATTGAGTAATGGTTATTGTTTGCTTGAAGCAGCACCGACACCTGCGCAATGCGGGCCGAATTTCCGGGTTTATCGATTCATCGGCCTGACCGCTTTGCCAGTTAAGCGAGGCGGCCAGGTCTATCGAAGGTATACGGGTCTATACCGGTAACGGATCAATTCGCCGCGCCCGATTCCTGTAAATATCTGGCCATACCCTGCACATTGAGCTTGCGCCATTGCGCGTAGGCCGCCCAGTCGCGGTACTTGTCCATGGTGACGCTTTTTTCAAGTTCTGCGACCGACTTACCCGAGCGCAAACCAGCCAACACTTCAGCGCGCATTTGCTGCAAATAGGCCAGCCCATTCGCAACATCGGCTTTTACCCCGACCGGACCGTGCCCGCCGATCAGTGTTTCAAAATTCAGTGCATTAATACGTTCTACCTGTTCGATCCAGTGATCGACATTGGCACCATTGAAATCGCGATAAAACAATCGTTTAGAACTAACCGCATCGACGACAAAGGCGACATTGTCCGGGCGCACAACCATCGCGATCAAATCGTTACCATGCCCCGGCCCGAGATAAGTTAGCTCGAAACGCTTACCGCCGAGTGAAAAATTGTGCGAATAGTCAAAGCGAATAGTCGGGGTGACATCGTCGATCTCGTCGGGCGCATTTTGCTGGGCTATAATATTTTCAACCTCGCCATACCAGTCACCGCCGGAAGCGTGATCACCATGGCTATGGCTGTAAATTAAATGGGTAATCGGTTGATCGGTGAGTTTGGCAATTTCTTCCTTAAGCCAACCCGCCGCCTCGGCATTGATCGGGTCGGTAACGACTACCCCGGCGTCGGTGATGACAAACATATTGACGTGAAAGTTATTCTGAAACCGGTAAACATCATCGGTAATGCGGGTAATTTCGCGTTTCGCTTCCTGTGCCGTGACGGTAACCGGCGCCAATATAAACAAAACAATTAATACAAATAATCTTTTCATCGCAAATCTCCATCCTTAAGGTTTTAGACTCCGGGGGCAGTATACCTAATTTATCCTTATTCGGTTTTCGACCTGGCCTTTTTTAGGAGCCAGATCCTCGCCTGTGGATATTTCTAGCTCGCGTATAAACTCAGAACTGCCCAGATGAACATGGTTTGGTATAGGGCAATACACCCAAACCTTCGTCCCCGATTGCCTGCTGGATTCAGATACGAGTTCAATAAAATAGCGATAATCGTCCTCGCAGAAAAAAGTTTCTACCACCGAATTCCTCGTTGGGTTAGATGATGTAAATAATTTGCAATTACTACTCGAGCCATCCTGACCACTGCTTACTTCCGTGTAGCCTGGTAGGGAGTTGTATCGGTTAACTGTTAATAGATAAACTGACAAGGGAATTCAGAAATTGGTATTGGGTAATAGGTATACTGTCCACGGAATTCCTAAAAACAATAGAGATATCTACTGATGAGTATTCTTTTATATTCAATTTATAACCTCGGTGAAGAATGGCAGCAGCGCTGGCAGGAAGTCGGCGCTGACACCAATCTTTGTGTCTGGCCCGAACACGGACCAAAAGACGAGGTAGAGATGATTGCGATCGATACCGTTCCGCCAGAGGGACTACTGCAAGGCTTTCCTAATCTGAAGGTGGTTCAATTTCTCGGCCATGGCGTAAACGATGTACTCGACCGGATTAACCTGACAGGCGACATCAAAGTCGCCCGGCTTGCCGACCCCGGCATCATCGAAGGCATGAACGAATATGTGTTACATCAAATACTCGAATACCGCTGGCATATGGCGACTTATCGGCAACAACAGAACAGTGCCGACTGGAACACCCATGCCGTTCCAGTCGCAGCCGATGTCCATATCGGTGTACTCGGATTAGGCTCGATTGGTACGCGAATCGCCGAACAACTTGTCTCACTAGGCTATAAGGTCAGCGGCTGGTCGCGTAGCGAACATAGTATCGCTGGCGTTGACTGTCATTCTGGTGATGATTCACTCGATCCATTACTCGGCGAACTCGACATAGTGGTTGGCGTGCTACCCGAAACCTCAACCACGCAAGGATTAGCCAATGCCTCTCGTTTCAGAGCAATGAAATCAGCGGCCTATTTCATCAATGTCGGACGCGGCTCACTGGTGGATGAAACTGCTTTAATCGAAGCACTCGATAGCGGGCATTTGTCAGGAGCCACGCTCGATGTATTTTCGACCGAACCCTTGCCCGCCGATCACCCGTTGTGGCGTCACCCGAAAATTACGATGACACCACACATTGCTGGCGGACGTCCGACTACCGCAATCGAAGCGACTGTTGAAAACTACCATCGAGTGAAATCAGGTAAGCCTTTACTCAATCCAGCGACGACATAGACATTATGGACGATCAACTCATTACCGCTTTGGTTGCCAGAACCTCCACCAGGTGAACCGCCTGCCGTTACAATATTGTTTCTGCTGAAAATAGCGGTTTAAGCCTGGATAACAGGCTTTTGTGGAATGAGATTTTATACTTGAAATCAATGAGTTACTCGGGTCTGACCCGGTCACCATTAACCGACACCGTTAGTCTAGCGTGGCTTTAATTTTACGGAGTTCCTCCGGGCTGTGCTCACCGGCAAGCGCGGTGCCGGGCATCAGGTATCTGCCTTTCACAAGTCCGCCGATCAGAACTGGCTCATAACCAATATCACGAATCAATTGCGAAGCGATTTCGATAGCTTGTGCGTCATCGCTTGCGATCGGCGTTCCAGCACTGGCGTTGGCTCCGAGGCGGGTGGCGAGCGCCCTGTCATTCTCGATATGGCGCTAAGAGAACATGGCCTCGTACCCAGCCTTCACCCATACGCTGCCAATCGCGCTACCGACTTTGCCGGAGCCGACAATGCTGATCTTCATTTTGCCTGCTTCAGATGCAACTGCTGCAAATGGAATCCCAGTCAACATCAATGCTGCTAGCACGGCAGCGGAAAGTTGCAAAATTCGACGGCGGTTAAACTTCGATAGTGCTTTTGATCTCATCATGAGCCTCCTGGAGTTCGGGTGTATCGGAAGTGTCAGTAATCGTAAGAGATGAGCGGAAAGTATAAAAGTGAGGCGGTATAATTGCCAGTTGTGGTTTGGCCAGGAGCCTATCGGACTTAGGCCGATCTACTGTGGAAAAGCCGGATTTGGCCATATTCTGAGTTCTTTTTCGTCAAATAGAACAACTATTTTCCTTAAAAGAACTCAAAATCTGACTCAAACCGATCTTTTCCTCGTAACGACCACCTAAGTCCGACAGACTCCTGGGGAATTGGTTTTCGGCATGGATAAAAGGGTAGTTACCATTCAGGGCATCTCTAAAAATAGTGAATTTTTCGTGAGAGCAAGGAAGCACCGCGCGGAGAACCGCAGTGTATATGACATACATGAGGATCGACCGGGCTGGCGCACCAGCACGGAGCTGACGCCGCTATCGCGGAAAAAGTGCATTTTTAGAGATGCCCTTCATATTACAGGTCGACGCAGCGGATTATTACTCATGACCCGAAAAATTCAGTATTCAATAGTCGCTATCTTACTTGGCTTCTTGTTATCGTCCTGCCAGGCGCCCGAGACGCAGCAACAGGTCGCGCAGCATTTCTGGCAGGCTGTTATTGAAGATAAGCCGGACAAGGTGGTCAAATACTCGACACTGATAGATGTCAAAGACTACGACAGGTTTTCTAAGAACTGGAGTGGTTTTCAGCCGAGCCTGGGTAAAATAACCATCGAAAATAATAATGCCCGCGTGGTATCTCAATTCACGCCGCCGACTAGTTCCGATTTGAAAGAGCGAAAGTTGATCACCTATCTGGTGATGCAAAACGACGAATGGAAAGTCGATTATCAGCAGACCCGCGATGCAATGAAAACGGACAAAGCCGGTAACCTGTTTGGGAGATTGAACCAGATCGGTAAAGAATTACAAAAACAGCTGGGAAATTCAGCGGGTGAATTCAACTCTGAAATGGAACAGCTCGGGGAAAAATTACAGGAACTATCCGATCAGGTAGGGAGTGACGCCGCAGAAGGTGTCAAGAAATTTTCCGATGAGCTGGGGAAAAGCATCAAAGAACTGCAGGAGTCGATCGATCGTGCTTTAAAGGACGATCGTAGACAGCTGCCTGAGCAGGAAGGGGAAAATTTGCAGGAGGTTTAGGCCTGGGCGGATTCCGGGGAGATTGGGGGGTTCCGGGATCAGTATACCTATTTAAAAATTGCCACCTCCCGGCCTGGCCCTGCGGTTGTTGCTGTACCAAAGGATTGTTTAACAGGGGTTTGAGTTAGTTAAGGAGTAGCCTGATCATAGAACTGACCCTGGTTTTTCGTTCAACAATTGTGACGCTGTCAGCTATTAAACCTGTAACACTTAATGGAAAAAAATAAAATAACGGCCACCCGACCCAACCGCGATGGTTAGCAATCCTAATATGGTATTTATCCCTATCAGCATACGAATCTGCGCTAGTTTTCCGCCACCTGTAGGCCAGTCCTGTGCGGCAACCGCCAGTTTCAATCGTTTATAGGCGGCAAAATAAACATGCATAAAAATCAGCATCATGACAATGCCGAGAATCAGCATCACATGCACGTATAGCCCGATAACCTTAAAACCACCTAAGATAGCTATCATCCAGAAGCCTGTTCCCAGTATTGCAATGACACACACCCACACCCAGGGAAAGAACTTGCCGAATACGCCAACCCAGAGGCTCAAGCGTGCTGGCGGCTCTAGCTGAATGGCCGCCACCGGCCGTAATGCCATATAGGCAAAAAACATTCCACCGACCCAGATTGCAACAGCCAGCACATGTAACATAACGGCAATACCCATGTTGATTTCCTTTATCTTGAAAAGAACAATATTACTATGGATGCATTGAATTACACCATAATCGCATAAACGACATTGCATAAACCTAAAATCACCAACCCTGGAATAGTGCCCAGGCGCTCGTCGAAAAATAGGTTGGGCCAAAAGAAATTAGGTGTCAGAGAGCAATTTTCACTAATATTAGGAACAATTGCTCTCTGACAACTATTATTCTCTGTCCCGGGAATACTCCCCTGGAATTCCTGATTTGTTTACAACGGACCGCGCCAGGCATGAGAGAATTCTGCTGTGACAGAATCATTACGCGCCAGGCCACAAGCCGCGTACTTACCTCGAATCAGGGCTAAATGCTCACGACCAAAAAGTCCAATCTCACGATTAGCGGCCGCGTCTGTGAACACAAAATGTGGGACGCCGTCATACCCTGTCGCCTCGGCGCGAGTCATACCCTCTTTTAAGCTTTGCTCGCCAGCGCCACCTTCAGCAACAAACTCATCGAACCCATCCATTGCAACACCAACCGCTCTTAAAGCGCGGCTTAGGTCTTTTTCCGATTCAAGTTCGAAGTTACGCCAGCCGCTCCCCCATCCTTCGAGATATACGAACATTAGAAATGGAACCTCTAGCTGCTGTTGCCTGGCAAATAGAAAGGCACGATGGGAGAGCTCCGAATCCAGCAAGCGATGGGGGCTGCGGAAAGGGAGTTCTTGCATCGCGGCATATTCCCTCGCAGCCGCATAGTACATGCGCGCCTTCCGGTCTGCTGCCGGAGATGCGGGTCGACGCTGCATGTCCGAATCGACAGATTTGGTGACGCCAAGGGCTTCATAACTCAAGGTGTAGGGAAGAAAATCGAGGGTTACGCAGAAATCTCTTGCAACAGCGAGTGACGGACGAATAGCCAGGTAGGAGTGAGGAGATTTAATGTCAAAAAAGACCTCCAGTCTCGTCTCGCCCGGCAACTGCATGATGCGTTGCCATTCGGGCGCCTCACGCATCACGCTTATTGCATCCATCTCCTGTTACCTTATGCAGGTCAAAGTAGAGGAAGAATAAAAGCCCTACCCATTGATGTCAATTTCGGAACAAGCGAAACAAGGGGAGGCTCACTCTTATACGTCAGTTAAAAGGGTAGCGTCTCCTTATCCATATTTCACTTCCCAGGGTTAAGCCTGAACTCGAATATGCTTAAGAGAACGGACTTTGCGTACTGCGATCAAACCATTTCAGCAATACTGAATCAATAGCCGTATGCAGGGCGAAACCGAGTTTTTCCGGTAAGGACTTTTTCCTGTCATATTTGACTTCAAAAACATCGGCATCCTCGCAGGCTTTTACGATGTATTCGTCGCTGGTGACTAATTCATCGACCAGCGATTTTTCAATGGCGCGCTGGCCGAACCAGATCTCACCGGTGGCGACCTCATCGATGTTTAATTGAGGCCGATGCTGGGTGACAAAGTCTTTGAATAAGGTATGCACGTCATTGATGTCGTCGGTAAACTTCGCACGATCTTCGTCGGTATTTTCACCGAACATGGTCAGGGTTCGTTTGTGATCTCCTGCGGTAATCATTTCGAAGTCGACGTCATTTTTTTTCAGCAGGCGATGAAAGTTCGGTATTTGAGCGATAACACCGATAGAACCGATAATGGCAAACGGTGCGGCAAGTAACTTACTGGCGACACAGGCCATCATATAACCGCCACTTGCGGCGACCTTATCGACACATACGGTTAAGTCGATACCCTGGTCTTTTACTCGCTGTAATTGTGAAGAGGCAAGCCCATAAGCATGTACCATGCCACCGCCACTTTCGAGGCGAAGCAGCACTTCGTCCTCGGATTCTGCCAGTGACAACACAGCGGTGATTTCACGGCGCAAGCTGGAGACGGCCGAGGCTTTCATATCTCCGTGGAAATCGAGTATGAACAACCGTCGTTTACGCTCAGTTTTTGATTTATCCTGATCCGATGTTTTAGCGGCTTTTTTGAGGGCTTTGGCAGCCGCCTTGCGTTCGGCTTTTTCATCCTTATGTCTTTGTTTAAGCTGGATTTTAAATTCATCCGCATCAACTACGGTCATGCTAAGCGTATCGCGCAGTAAGTCGATTTCGTCGTTGACTTTTTTAACCTCGATATGACCATCTGAGGCGTTTTTAGCTCGCAGGCCAACCATCACAATAAATATTACAGCAATGATAATCGCGACCACGAAAGTTAATAATTTGAGTGCGAATAGCCCGTAATCGAAAAAGAATTCTGCCATGAGGAAACTGTCAGCTTGATAATTGAAGAGTGCGCATGATACGCCGCTGACAGATCGGATGAAATATATACGGCAATATTTTTTAGCGGATTGATGACAATTAAACCAATACCCGAATATCCCACCCCATCAACGAGCCCGCACAGTAACGCTGCTGCCTCCCTCCCAATGCTTATCCTCATCGGTAATCCGGGGGGGAGTATACAATGGCACTTACTTAAGCCCAAAAGCATAGATTTTCACAATAAGTCCCACATATAAATGCCAAATAAACGGTAAGGTCGGATAATCGGTGAAACATTTCGCGAAGTAAACCGCAGGCGGCGTAGCCGCCGAGGCATTCGCGAAATGTTTCACCGATTGTCCGTTCTTAGCTGGATTTTTATAACGCGTGTGTGAGCTTAAGTAAGTGCCATTGTTAACTGTCACCTTAATTGTCTGATTCATTCATCAATCGTATAGCTTCTAGCTTAAACTCTTTTGTATAAGC
>JBLHOA010000126.1:0-8676 GCA_047622345.1 Gammaproteobacteria bacterium
CCCAGGTGTAATCGGCGGTCAAGTGATAGGCCGTACGATCTTTACCGAATTCCTTTTCCAGTACCGGACCGAGTGAAGCACCGGTCATTTCAGTATTGAAGAAGTGACGGAAACCATACTTACGCTTGTCTTTACCAGTAGTGTCGTTTGAGTGAGTCAGGCCGGCCATGAAGATGACGCCCGCTTCCTGGCACAGCGACTGAACCGCTACCGCAACACCCGAAGAGGAACCACCGGTGATCATGATGGCGCCGTCTTTTTCGATCATGCGTTTGGCCGAAGCTCGCGCCGCGTCCGATTTAGTCTGTGTATCACCCGTAGTAAAAGCAACTTTCTTGCCGTTCACACCGTTGCCGCCAAGCGCCAATGGTCGCAGGGTGTTCAACAGGCCGCCATCGCCTTCGCCGTTAATGTGTTTTACAGCCAGTTTATAGGCGCGTAATTCATCGGCGCCTTCATCGGCGTAAGCACCGGTTTGTGGCACATTAAAGCCGAAAGTTACTGTGCTGCCTTTGGGTGCATTGGTATATGCATTCGCATTGCTCATGAAAAACATCGGCGCGCTGCCTGCCATAGCATATGCAGCATTTCTCGAATCGAATAGGCTCTGATCGTAAGGGACACAAGGCCGGACCTCCGGTATGTTTGGCACAGCGCAACCACAGGTTTTGATTTCATGACAGTACGGGTAATGGTGGCCGATGACCATCCATTGTTTCGCGAAGCAATTGTACATTTGCTGAAACGGTCGATCAGCAACGTGACGGTTGACGAAACCAGCAGCATGGCGCAACTGAAGGCATCGTTGCATAACAATGCTGATATCAGCCTACTATTGCTCGATTTAAAGTTCAGCGACACCAACGGCATCGACGGACTTTTGTATATCAAGAAAACCTTCCCATCGATTCCGGTCATCGTCATTTCCGCCTACGACGACCTGTCGGTCATTCAGGACTCATTGCGTTACGGCGCCAGTGGTTTTATTCCCAAACAACTCGGTCTCGACGATATCGCCACCGCTATTCAAGCGGTGCTCGATGGTGACATGTGGTTTCCAGATGCCATCGCCGAGCCGGTTGATGCGCTCGAAAGCAGTAACAAAATGCCCGATTTTGCCAGCTTGACCGCGACCCAGCTAAAGGTATTAACCCTGCTGCGCGACGGCAAGCCGAGTAAGGAAATGGCCGATCTGATGTCGGTGACCGAAGCGACCATAAAGGCGCATCTGACCGAAATATTCCGCAAGTTGAAAGTTCGTAATCGCACCCAGGCGGTGGTTATCGCCAAACAGCTCGACCTGCCCGAACAGAATTTAGACGAATAGGCTCCCCAGCCGGGTAACGCTCGGCGAGCTTAGTGAACACAACAATCTGTTGGTTCCTGCCTCAGGGACCAGACTCTGCAGCAAGTTTGCGGTCACGATAGGCCGCCTGCAGGGTCGCACGCAATTTGGCCGGTTCTACCGGTTTCGACAAATATTTAAACCCCATCTGACGGGTCGCGGTTTCAATCGACTTTTCCTGTTCGGCGGTGACAATGACACCCAGAAAATTCTCATCGTGCTGCTGTCGATATTGCTGCAACAGATTGAGCCCGTTGAAATCCAGATTTAACTGGTAATCCATTAAAATAACGTCAAAGTTAATTCCCTGCGCCGATGTTTCAGCAAAATCACGGGCATCCTGAATACAGGTCACATGCGCGCCCCATCGTTCCAGAATGGTTTGCGTGGCATTTAGAATATCGGCGGAGTCATCGACGCAAAGAATATGAATTCCCTGTAACCAACGCTTTTGATAAGTCTGTAACTCTTCATCGATATCGCTTTCCAGCTCGACGGTACAACGCGGCGCCACCAGGCTGAAGCAACTACCTTTACTCTCAACCGAACGCATGAGGATTTTATGCTGCAGTAATTTTGCCGTTCGCTGGCAAATTGCCAGTCCCAGACCGGCGCCTTCACTGCTGCCATCGAGTTGCTCAAACTCTTCAAATATCTGCACGTTCTGGGCCTCGGCTATGCCAATCCCGGAATCCCGGACCTCGATTCGAGTCTGGTCACCGTGGCGACGGCAAATTACCATCACCGACCCGGCATCGGTATAACGGATCGCATTGCTGACAAAATTCTGCAATATGCTGCGCAGCAGATTCGCATCGGACTCGGTGCCGAGTAGCGTTGGTACCACGCGCAGGCGTAATCCCTTTGCCGCCGCCAATACGCTGAATTCATTATCGATGGTGCGAAAAATCTGCTGTAGGGGAAAGCGCTTAATGTCGGGTAACAGGCTGCCCGAATCCAGCTTCGATATATCGAGCAATGATTTCAACAACGATTCGGCGGTCTTTAACCCACCCAGCGCACTAGCCGCCAGTTTTTCCTTATCTTCATCGCCGGCGACATCCTCCATCAATGCGCTCATGTATAACTTTGAGGCCGCGAGCGGCTGGGTCAGGTCATGACTGGCCGCCGCAAGAAAGTAGGTTTTACTGCGCGTCGCATCTTCCGCCACCGTTTTGGCCAGGTGCAATTCGACATTAACATCGGAAAGCATTCGCGTTCTTTCGTCGACCTTCCTTTCCAGGTTCTGGTTCGTTTCTTCGAGCTCCTGTTCGACCTGCTTCATCGAGGTAATATCGGTAAAGGTTGTGATAAAGCCGCCATCGGGCATGCGCGCACCCTGGGTCTGGATCACCCTCCCATCGACCCAGTGACGAATATGCGAATAGGATTCCCCGTGCTTCAGGTAGCGCAACCGTTTGTCGATTTCAGCTTTATCCGCGTCGGCATTTCCGCGTCCGAGGCTACGCTCAACGTTATAACGGATTACTTCACCGATCGGTTTGCCAACGTATATAAAATCTGCCGGGTACTCAAACAACTCGATATAGATTCGATTCCAGGCGATCAACCTCAAATCCTGATCGACTACGCTAACGCCCTGGTTAATGTTATCCAGGGTGACCTGCAGGATCTCTCGATTGAACTGAATCGCCTGGCTGGTTTTATCCAGCCATTGATAGACGTCGGTCGATACATAGGTTTCCGGGTCGAGGGTAGTCTTGAACAGGTGCTCGGCGGTGGCCGTGCCGATGGTACTGGCGAGGAAGCGTTCGGATTCGGCGAGCAATTTCGCATCCACCTTGTCCGACAGCTTTTCAACCGGGTCGAAGCCGGCGTCGATAAAGAATTGACGGGTGCGTTCGCTACCGCTGAAACGCTCACAAAGGTCGTACAAATCCGATACGCGCAAATCCCAGTCCAGCTTGCGGGTGTCCTGAACCAGATCTTCATCGCGGTCGACGTAGGCGCTCGCCTGCAACTGGTCGGCGAATGACTGCCGCGAATAAAGCGAAAATACAATGTAACCGAGAACATTAAACAGCAGGCTCCAGAAAACGCCGTGGGTTAGCAGGGAATCGAATTCGATGCCGAATAAGCGATCGGGGCGCAGCCAGGACATACCAAGCAAACCTTCAGCGGCGAAGGCATTGGGGATCAGAGTTGAACTCGCCAGCGACGGCAATAGCAGCGTGTATAGCCAGATAGCAAATCCGGCAATCAGTCCGACCAGGGCCCCATTTCGATGACCGCGCTTCCAGTAAAGGCCGCCAATAATGGACGGCATAAATTGCGCTGCGGCCGCGAAGGAGAGCAAACCGATGCTGTATAAAGACTTGCCGCTGCCGGCCAACAGATAGTAACCATAGGCCAGTAGTAACAGCACAAATATGGTGGTACGGCGTACCAGCAGCAAAGTAGGATAGTAGTTTCGCCGCTGTTGCCCCCGGTGCGCTCGCACCAGCAGCGGGAAAATTAAATCGTTCGACACCATCGTACTCAATGCAATCGTCGATACTATGACCATTCCGGTAGCCGCCGAAAAGCCGCCGATATAGCTGACAATGGTTAAGAAATGGTTTCCCTGTTCCATCGGCAGCAGTAAAACAAACAGGTCGGCGTTTTCCGCGCCACCGGGAATCTGCAAGCCGGCCATGGTTATCGGCAATACCGCCAGGCTGAACAACAATAGATATATCGGGAGGCCCCAGCGTGCGACCGGCAACTCGTCGCCCCTGGCTTCAACCGCGGTGACATGAAATTGTCGTGGCAGACAAATGATCGCCGAGGCTGCCAGCAGCGTTTTCACCAGAAAGGAACTGGTTAATTCCTTACTGCCGAAATGCGCCATCATATTCTGCCAGCTGCCACCCTCGTTTGCCGATAAGGCCGTCGACCCTGCGAGTACCTGCAAGGCCAGCACCGCAATTGCGAGAAAGGCGAACAGCTTGACCGCTGATTCAAAGCCGATCGCGTGGATCATGCCGCGATGATGTTCGCTGGCATCGATATTGCGTGCGCCGAACAAAACCGAAAAGGCCGCCAGAATCAGGCTCAATACCAACGCCGTATCGAGAAACAAAAGCTGGGAAGTCCCCGCATGACCAACCCCGGTCATCAAATTATAAGCGTTGGTGATCGCTTTAATCTGTAGAGAAATATAGGGCAGTATGCCGAACAGGGCGATAATCGTAACCACCGCCGCGAGCAGGTTGCTCTTGCTGTAACGGGTTGCGATAAAATCGGCAATGCTGGTGGTTTTATGGCGCTTACTGACCGCGACCAGTTTTTGCAGGATAAGGATAGAAAAAGGTGAATACCAGAATCGGCCCCAGATAAATCGAGAAGAAGTCCCACCCTGATTGCGCCGCATTGCCGACTGCTCCGAAAAAGGTCCAGGAAGTGCAATAAACGGTTAATGACAGGGTGTATATTACCGGTTGCATCCGGGAATACTGGCCGCGCGGCAACTGGTCATTGCGATAGGCGATGACGAATAAAATAAACAGGTAAATGGCCGTAAAGACAATCAGCCAAAGACTATCGATCATATTATTTTCTATCGCAGCACAACTGGAGGAAGACCAACACTACTGCTTCGCTGAGGCTAGGGTCAACCAAATCTGATAATTTGTGGCATTTAACCCGGGCGGGAATTTGGCCACGGAATTCAAATCTTGACGCCCTGAAATCGACAACGTAAAGCCTGATAAAGGGTTCAGCAGGCCCCGTTGTCGAGCAGGCTGTCCATCAGCTTCGCCATATCCTGTTCACTAAAAGCTTCAGCTACGCTCAAAGAACTGCAGAGATTCGCACCAGCCAGTGGGGCTGGCGACTTCCGCCGAAACAGCTCCAGCGCCTCCCCCTCCCCGGCAATTAAATCGCGCATTACCAACGGGCTCAGCATCCCCGCCGACTCCATAACATGGCACTGCACAATATTATGAATCGCGGTCAACAACTTCGGCCCGATAAACTGGGGCGGCATTCCCGCCTGCATCCCGGTTAATAGACGTTGCGCGCTATCGCAGTAAAAATCGAGAAAGGAATTACCTTTGCGGAACATCAGAAAAGCATTATGAACCTTGCTGAAGGCGCGTAATTTACCCTGGTCATCGCGCTGCACCCAGACTTCGCGACCCAGTGCATAGTCGCTGCCGCACAGGTTAAATTCCGGCGCATTAAAAATCAGAAAATCGGCATCGCACCAGAGCACGGTGTCATAGCCGTCGCGCAAGCCCTGCTGCAACTGGAACAGGCGAGCCAGATCGCTGGCGATAACGTGCTGGCCGGCGGTTTTCTGCATCAGCAACTCGGGCACCGGGTCGAATAGCTCGTCACCTAGAAATCGATAGTCAAACCCCCGTTGTTCGCTCCAGTTCTTAACCGATTCGAGACAGGATTCTATCCACTGAAATGGAAGCGGATGCCGATGCGACTGAATTAGCAGCGTTTTGGGCACTAAATTTATCTCCGATGCATGTACTTAAGCGAATCTTGCGCATAAAATACCGGCCTTTCAATCTGAAATTAACATCTGAACTAACTTCTATCCGGGGGAATTAACCATGGGCGAGTGTCCTATATGTGCAGCTGAAGTCAATGTTGCCAAAGATGCGATCGCAGGCGAAGTACTGACCTGTGACGATTGTGGTGCTGAACTAGAATTAACCAGCATCGATCCAATTGCACTGGCGGAAGCGCCAACTGCCGAAGAGGACTGGGGACAGTGAGAATCGGCCTGCTGCATTCGCTGATTCGCAAGGAAGAAAAGCTCTTAATCGAAGCCTTCCATAATGCCGGGGTCGAACCGGTGATGATCGACGATCGCAAATTGATCCTGGACTTTCACTCGGCGCCTGATGTAGACGTGCTGGTGGAACGCTCGATCAACCATTCGCGTGCCCTGCACGCCCTGCGATTGTTCGAATCTGCGGGAGTCACCTGCATCAACACCCATCACGTCAGCCAGGTCTGCGGCGACAAGCTGCTGACTACGGCAGCCTTGAAGGACAACAATATCGCCCAACCCGAATGCCGCGTCGCCTTCACCGAAGAATCGGCGCTCGACGCTATCGAAGAGTTGGGTTATCCGGTGGTGCTCAAACCCGCTGTCGGTTCCTGGGGTCGCTTGTTATCGAAAATCAACGATCGCGATGCCGCCGAAACCGTGCTCGAACATAAAACGGTGCTCGGCAGCTATCACCATTCAATTTTTTATATTCAGCAATACATCGAAAAACAAGGACGAGACATCCGCAGTTTTGTCGTCGGTGACGAATGCATCGCGGCGATATATCGCAGTTCCGACCACTGGATTACCAATACCGCACGCGGTGCGCTGGCGAGCAAATGCGAGCTGAGCAACGACGTGGCCGAAATTTCTATCGCCGCCGCGAAAGCGGTTGGCGGCGGCATTGTTGCCGTAGACTTATTCGAATCGGATAATGGCCTGCTGGTGAACGAAGTGAATTATACGATGGAGTTTCGTAACAGCATCGATACTACCGGGGTCGATATTCCGGCGGTGGTCGCGAACTACATCATCAAACAAGCGGCTGCGCTATAACCATGATTAAAGTATCGATTGTCGGCGCATCCGGCTATGCCGGTGGCGATTTGCTGCGTATTCTGCTGTTTCACCCCGAAGTTGAAATCCAGCAGGTTACCTCGGAACGCCATGCCGGCAAGATGGTCTCCAGCCTGCACCCCAATTTACGCCAAATCTGTAAGCTGAAATTTGTCTCCATCGAAGAATTGCAGCCCTGCGATGTGCTATTTCTGGGATTGCCCCACGGTCACATGATGAACCGTCTGGCCGAATTCGAAAATCTGGCCGGCACGTTGATTGATCTGTCCGCTGATTTTCGTATTCACGATACGGCCGCCTACGAAACCTGGTACGGCAAGCCGCATAGCTGCCCGGAAAAGCTCGCCGATTTTGTCTACGGCATTCCCGAACTGCACCGTGAAGCCATGCGAGGTGCGACCCGTATTTCCGGCGCCGGTTGTAATGCCACTGCCACCATCCTGGCCCTGCACCCGCTGTATCAGGCCGGTGTCGTCGAGTCGGTAGTAGTCGAAGTAAAAGCGGGTTCCAGCCAGGGTGGGAACTCGGTCAGCGAAGGCAGCCATCACCCCGAACGCAGTGGAGCGGTGCGTTCCTATAAGCCGACCGCGCATCGCCATCTCGGAGAAATTCAGCAAGAACTCGGCGCTAAAAATATCCACTTTTCCGCCACCTCGATCGAAATGGTGCGCGGCATACTCGCCACCTGCCACGTATTTCTGAATAAAGACCTTCAGGAAAAGGATATCTGGAAGCTGTACCGCGGTGCCTATAACGACGAACCGTTTATCCGCATCGTCAAAGAGCGCAGCGGCATCCACCGCTATCCCGAGCCGAAACTGCTCGCCGGCAGCAATTATTGTGATATCGGCTTCGAACGCGACCCGCACAGCAACCGCCTGGTGGTGATCAGCGCAATCGATAATTTGATGAAAGGCGCGGCCGGACAGGCGGTGCAGGCGTTCAATATCGCCCACGGCTTCGATGAAACCACCGGTCTCGAATTTCCCGGTTTACACCCCGCCTAAGCGCGTGTGCCGAATTCTCCTAGCGAAGGCTGATCAGGCATTTTCCATTGCCGAAATGCTGACGCGCTTCGCCCGGGTCGCCGAACAAAGTAGCGAGTTTCAGGGCCACGGCTGGGGCTGCGCCTGGCTTGATGACGACGGCTGGCAGCAATATCACAATATCCAACCGGTCTGGAAAGACGATTTTACCGGCTTTGCCGAAACCCGTTTATTGCTGGTACATGCACGCAGTGCGTTTCGCGACGAAGGAATCGTGGTGGAAAACAATATGCCTTTTTCCGATGGCGAGTCTGTTTTCATCTTCAACGGCGAACTGCGCGGCGTGCGCATCAACGCTGAAGGTCGTATTGGTGCCGAGAAAATCTACAATTACATCCGACGCTTCGACAAGGGCGATAAGCTAAATGCGCTCGAGCGTGCGGTCGGCATCATCAAAAAACGCAGTAGTTATATTCGCGCGATGAATATACTGCTGTCCGACGGCAAGCGGCATTTTCTGTCGACTAACTACAGTGAAGACCCGGCCTACTTTCAAATGCACGCGAAAAAACGCGATGGCCTGCAGCTGGTCTGCTCGCAACCTTTCGACGATGAAAGTGACTGGCAACTAATCGAAAACAACACGACGATCGAATTATGATACTGCTCAAAATTGGCGGTGGCGTCAGTATTAACATCGAAACCGTAATCGCCGACCTGGCCACCATCGAAGGGCCGGTGATGATCGTGCACGG
>JBLHOA010000127.1:0-8643 GCA_047622345.1 Gammaproteobacteria bacterium
CCAACCGGTTCAGGCAAAACCATGAGCACCGTTTTCCCGTCGATCAAGGCGCTGGGTGAGAACCACTGCGATCAAATCATCTATCTATCGGCCAAGGTTTCCGGACAACAACAGGCTGTTAATGCTGTCGAATTGATGATTGCGCAGGGGCTGGATATTTCCTACCTGGTGCTGCAGGCCAAGTCGCGTTGTTGCCCCTGTACTTCGGACGATAGCGTTATAGACGAAATGGGTCGCTGCCAACGCTGTATCGGTTTTTTTGATCGTCTGCCGGCGGCGCGTGAACGACTATTCAACGCTCGCACAATGACTATCGAACAGATCCAGAAATGCGCGACAGATTTTCAACTCTGCCCCTTTGAACTAACACTGCAAATGCTCGAATGGGTCGATATTGTTATCTGCGACTTCAACTATATTTTTGACCCACTGGTGCAACTAAGCTATTTCAAAACCAGTCCGCGGCGAAAATTGTTATTGATCGACGAATTACACAATCTGGTCGACCGCGCACGCGACATGTACTCGTCGAGCCTGAATCGAACTCAACTGAAAAAGGCGATCGCCTCGGACAACAGCAAATCAATTTCATCCGCGTTAAAAAAGGTACAGCTTGCGCTGGATAAATGCTTACTCGAGCAGCTTGACGAATATTCGGTTAGCACAGACATACCGCAGCCTCTGTTGCGAGCCTGCTATCAATTTTCCGAAAACCTCGGTCAGGATTTATTTTCCAATAAACGCATCAGCGCTGAAACCCTCGAATTTGCCAAATCCATTTTCCGCTTTCAGTGCATAGCCCAACTCTACGATCAGCACCATCGAACGATTCGCACCAAACCACTGCCCCGGCGCGAACTGAAACTGCTATGCCTCAACGCCTTTGAATTCTTACGCGAATGCTACCCTATGTTCCATGCGGTCTGCGGTTTTTCAGCGACCTTGTCCCCGGGCGAATACTTCCGGCAGGCGCTGGGGATGGAGCGCGAAGACTACCGTTTAATGATCGAATCTTCCTTCCCGCGCGCACACCAGCTGGTCTGCATCGGCGACTTCGTCGACGGGCGTTACCAGCAGCGCGACCTTCACCTCGATCAAATCTGCACCGCGATCCAGCTCTGTCAGCGCAGTCGTCCGGGGAATTACCTGGCGTTTTTTTCGTCCTATTATTTCATGCAGCAAGTTTACCAACGCTTTGGCGAAATGTTTCCAGACCCTTCGACCCGGATTCAACAGCGCGAATTTAACGCACTGGATCAACAGCAATTTCTCGACAGTTTCCAGGAAGGTAATAATCAGATTGGGTTTGCCATTATGGGGGGACGGTTCGCCGAAGGCGTCGATCTTCCGGGAAAAGCCCTAATCGGTGCCATCCTGGTCGGAGTCGGACTGCCGCAGGCAAATCAACAACAACAATTGATCGCAGAGGACTTTGAAACTATGCAGCTCAATGGATTTGATCATGCATTTCGCTATCCGGGGTTGATCAGGGTGTTACAAAGTGCGGGAAGGGTCATTCGCAGCGAAACCGATCGTGGCATCATTTTATTGCTCGACCAACGGTTCAAGCAACCCGACTATCACCGAAACCTGCCCGCGCACTGGCAAACGACTCGCTGTGGGTCGCTCGAGCAACTCGAACAGGAACTGGATGAATTCTGGCAAAATTCCGAGTGAATTCCGCGTAATTTCCGCAGAAATTCAGGAATATCCGTAAACCAAAGGCAGCCCGTCTACCGGCCGCCTCGACGCCGAAGACTTAAGCGTTCATCTTGCTGTTGACGCTATCGATTTTGTCCTGCATCGATTGCTTGCGATCATTTCGCGTACCCACCCGCATAGTACTGCCGACCCGAGGCGCACCCATGTCGTGCATTTTTTCGTGGCAGGCTTTTACCGCCGACATCACGGCGTCCCATTCGCCCTCTACGTTGGTGCCGTAGGAATGCATCTGGTGATTTAAACCAGCCGCATCAAATATTTTCTGACACTCAACGACGTATTCAGAAACAGACGTACCGACGCCCATCGGTACCACACAAATATCGACTAACACATTCATCGGTTTTCCCCGCTTAAAAATCAGCCGCTAGTATACTCCAGGCCCTGGCGGGTTTGGGGAAGAATTAAAGCCGGATGACAGCAGCCAAATCGAATTCGCCTGCCCCGTCAAAAACAACTATTGGTAGCCGGTTAATTCCATATAGCCGGAACCAGCTGGATTTCCCTGCTCATCTTCGACCATGACGACACCCTCCCAATAGGGCACGCTAGTCGCCATCCACTGCTGATCATAAAGCGGTTTGATTCGCCAGCCACGCTGCAAACCGGGTAATGATAGTTGCCATTCCATCGGTAAGTTTTTGCGCTGCTCGGAGCTGATTTCGACCGACCTCGTGGCGGTGGACGATAATGTCACCGAGTCATTGTCGAGTCGTACCAGTTCTCCCCGCGGATTAATCCAGCTACCGCTACGCCAGAACTCACCGTCCGCGTGGCGCAACTGATAAACCATCAATTTATAGCCGTCGTCCAGGTGCAGTGAAAACCAGTCCCAACCCTGCTGGTTCGCCGCCAGTGGTTGCGAACTCCATTCTCGGTCGAGCCAGCCCCGCCCGCTGAGAATTTCTTTCTCCATGCCATCACTGACAAAACCACGAACCTTGATATGCGGTTGGCTGTAATAATAGCTGGCCTGTCCCTGCGATGATTTCTGGCTGTAGCCATCGATCCCGTTTTCAACCTGACTTCCGGTCGCTTCGAGCAACAGATTAATTTGCCGTCCTTCGATGGTAAAACTCAGCCTCGCCGGAAACATTGATGCCGTATTCGAGCGCCATTGCCAGTCATCGATCCAGGCATTGAAGAAACCATCCTCGTCAATGCTATTCACCCCGGCCTGACCAACGCCGCCCCGCGAAAACCGCTGTTCATAAAAATGGCCTTCGGGGGTGGTAATTGCTGCATGCGCCATCCACATCTGATTGCTTTCCCAGCCTGTTGGCTGCAGGTCGGCGGATAGCGCCTGGCGAAACAGGGTCCATTGCAAACCCCATTGCTGTCCTTGCTGATCTTCCAGGTTAGCGGTCAGATACCACCATTCAATTCGATAGTCGGGATGCGCCCCATGGTCTTGCGGAAAACTCAGATTTTTACCGGGGACCACCTGCGCAAAGCCCGCCCCGCTATCACGCAGGCCGGAAAATGCATTTGCCGCCAGCGCCGACAGGCTTACCAGGCTGAGCAGCAGTATTGCGACAATTCGCTTCATACCGTTTCCCCGAGACTGGCCAGAGCCGTCGTCATCTGCCGTCGCCATTGTATTGAAACGAAAAGCAGCGCCAGCGCAACAACGCCCCCGACCACCCCGACCAGCTTTAACGCCGGCGCCAGTTGCCACTGCATCGGCATGCTCCAGCCGAAGCTGATGATATTCAGCTTATTGATTAACACCCAGCTCAACAAGCCACCCAGCGGAATAGCCAGCAACCACACCGTGGTACAGAAAATGATTAAGGGTACCGCGACCAGTAGCATCTGTTCGCTTTGACGCAACCCGAGTGCGCGCCATTGGGCAAACTGTGGAATTCGCTCCTGTAATATCGCCAATAAAGAGGCCATCAGTGCGATCGCAGCAATGATCAGAGTAAGGCCATTCATCGCAGCGGTGATGGCAAAGGTTCGATCGAATATACCGACTGACAGTTTTCGAATCTGTGCCTGCGAAATCCAGTCACCCGGTTGTGCTCCGATCGATTCAAGACCTTGTTCGGCTGCTTCCATTGCCATCGTATTTTCCTTATTAAGCCAGAGCGCGATTCCGCGGGAATAGTAGTGTCGCCAATTGGCCCTGACCACAGCATCCGACAGATAGAATTGAAAGTATGGATTACCGTAATCGTAAAAAACGCCAACCACTTCATAGTTTTGTAAACCCTTGTCGGTTTCAATTTCAACCTGCTCACCGACCCCAACGCCCGCAAGAAAATGAAGTTGCTCGTTAATCAGCACCGTTCCGGGGTCGTACCGCCAGCGACGCAATGCGATGTCGGCCGAGGCCCCCTGCCATTTCGACAAGGGCATCACCAGGCTATCCGGAGCACTGGTGTCAGCACCTCGAATCAACGCGGGTCGGTTCTGCCAGCGGGTAGTGACACCGATTCGCTGGTGGCTAGCCTGCAGCCACGAGGCCGAGTATCCATCTTCGACCAAGCGCTGGTAATCGAGATCGGGCGCACGCAGGTAGATATCGGCGCTTTGGCGTAAATCAAGCCAGCCGGTGAACGCATTGCGGAAACTGTCGACCAGCGTGCCAACCCCGATATTCGCGGTCAACGCGAGCAGCAGCGCCATCATCGCGCTACGGAACGCCGGTAGCTGCGACCAGCTATCGCTGACCATCCACCGCGTGATTAACCATTTCCCGGGTACCACCCACTCGAGCAGGCGCAACACCGCGGCGAGCAGCATTGGCAACCACCATGCCGCGGCAAATAAAATCATTCCGAGCAGGATAAAACCTTCTTCGGCCGAGGCAATCTGCGGGTAATACAGCCAGGCGGCAATACTCAATACTGCAGCGCCCAGCGCCAGCCGGCGGCGTAATCGTATTTCGTTGTCGGCCACAAAGTCACTGCTCGCGGCAACCAGCGTGGATAGGCGTAGTTGTTGAAACAATGGCCAGGCCAATGCCCATATCAGGCCTATGAAAGTAATCGACCACGCCTGTAGTAGCGTTTTGAACTCGAGCTGCAGACTGCTTTCGATACTGGCCTGGTAAAGGCTATGTAAGCTTGCCCCCATGCCGGGTAACAAACCCGATGCCAGTACTATGCCAAACAAAAAACCCAGCCCGCTACCCAACAAACTCCAGATAACGGTTTCCACAACTATGGCTGCCGCCAGCTGCTTTGACTGACAACCCATCAATCGCAGATCGAGCAAGGTACGCCTTCGATACCACAGCGAAAACCGCACTGCGTTAAACACAATAAATAAACCCACCGCAAACGACAGCAAACTCATCGCGGTTAAGTGGGTGTGTAGACTGGCGGTCAGCGTGGTCAAATCAATATGCTGCTGGTTTTCAACCAACTGCAGATGCGCGGGTAAGATTTTGAGCAACTGCTGATACTCATCGGGTCGCAGGGTTGCTGCCACCAGATATGTGAAGCGCTGATTGCCCGACAATGAAAAGGCCGCGGCAATATCGATTAACACGCGCCGGCCCTGTTGTTTGCGCGCCTGGATGGACGCCGGGGGTAGCTTGCGGCCATCGCGGAGTAATAGTTGATCGCCCGGGGAAAGATTTAATTCCGCCGCCAGCGCCTCGGGAATCCAGGACTGGTAAGGAGCCTGGGTGAATTTCAGCCAACTATCGACCGCATCGCCATCCGTGCCCAGATCAGCAAAGACATTACCGGGCACGGCAATCAAATCGGTGGCAATGACACTGATTGATGTCCCTGACGGGGTACTCACTTCGAGCTCGATTACCGGATAAATCTGGCGAAAGCCCTGCCG
Organism: Gammaproteobacteria bacterium; assembly: GCA_047622345.1. Classification (GTDB taxonomy): domain Bacteria; phylum Pseudomonadota; class Gammaproteobacteria. Next base: position 5,524 of record JBLHOA010000127.1, read on the forward strand.
GCGCAATTCGATATAAAGCGCAGGCTCGATTCCCTTGCCGTCGCGGTCACGAACCCAATAGCTCGCCTGCGCGCCGAGTAAATACTGGGCATCGCGATAACTCGACTCGGCCTGCTGATTTATAATCTGTACCGCGGACCACAAAGCCACCCCGGAGATCAGCCCCACCGACAAAAACAAAGCCTGCCAGGGGTGTCGCCAGTAGTGACTGAGCAGCGCCTTCTGAATCCAGAAAAAACCCGTATTCACTCGGCTTCCGTAATCGCCGCGTTGTGCAGCATAACGCGGCGGTCCATAAAGGCCGCCATTGCCCGGCTATGCGTCACCATCAGTAAACTACTGCCCAGTTGTCGCACCAGATCGCTGAACAATGCCATCACTTCGAGGCTCGATTGTTCGTCCAGGTTTCCGGTCGGTTCATCGGCCAGCACCAATTCGGGCTGGTGCAGCAATGCGCGCGCGATGGCGACGCGCTGTTGCTGGCCGCGCGATAATTGGTGGGGTAGTTTTTGCAGCTGGCTAGCCAGGCCGAGGCGATCGATCAGCAAGGCTTCGTATTGCGGGTCAAACCGCTGGCACAATGCCGCCTGAAATCGAATATTATCGATGATGGTCAAGGTCGAGATTAAATGGAATTGTTGAAATACAAGGCTGATGCGGTGCCGGCGTAACTCGGCCAGGTCGGGTTCACTGGCGCTGTGAACCGCTATTTCCCCGAAGTGAATTTCGCCGCTATCGACTCGATCCAGCCCGGCGATCAAATGTAACAAGGTCGACTTGCCACTGCCGCTTTCGCCCAACAGCGCCACCGACGACGATGACTCCATGTCGAAATTGAGTTGATCCAGAATCAAGCCGCTATCGGATTTCGGGTAAGATTTGCACAAACGTTTTATCGATAACATCACTGGATTTTAGGCACTGAATGAAACAAGATTGTCGCTATAATACGTCAACCAACCGCTTATGGATCCAACATGCCTGCAATTTGTGAGATAAAAGATTTACAAAAACTCGCGCGACAACGCGTACCGCGCATGTTTTATCAATACGCCGACTCGGGATCCTGGAGTGAATCGACCTATCATGCCAATGAAAGCGATTTGCAATCAATCAAGCTAAGACAGCGCGTAGCCGTCGATATCACCAACCGATCGACCGAAATCGAGATGATTGGTCAAAAAATATCGATGCCGGTTGCGCTCGGCCCGGTAGGACTTACCGGCATGCAGCACGCCGATGGCGAAATTAAGGCGGCCAAAGCCGCAGAAAAGTTCGGCATCCCCTTCACCCTGTCGACGATGAGTATTTGCTCGATCGAAGACGTCGCCGAACATACCAGCCAACCCTTCTGGTTCCAACTCTATGTGATGCGCGACCGCGACTTCATCGGCCGCTTGATCGACCGCGCCAAAGACGCCGGTTGTAGCGCATTGATGCTGACCCTCGATTTGCAGATTCTGGGTCAACGGCATAATGATATCCGCAACGGCTTGAGCGCCCCGCCCAAAGTCACTCTCAACAGTCTATTACAGATAGCCAGCCGGCCGCGCTGGTGCTTAAACATGCTATCGACTCGACGCTACAGTTTCGGAAATATAGTCGGACACGCAAAGGACGTTGGCGATCTATCGTCGCTTTCGTCATGGACCGCTGAGCAATTTGACCCGAAGTTGTCCTGGGAAGACATCGACTGGATCCGCGAACGCTGGGGGGGCAAGTTAATATTAAAGGGAATTCTCGATGCCGATGATGCCAAAATGGCGGCCAAAGTGGGTGCCGATGCGCTGGTTGTGTCCAATCACGGGGGGCGCCAACTCGATGGTGCACGTTCGTCGATTAGCGCACTGGCCGAAATTGTCGACGCCGTCGGCAAGGATATCGAAGTGCATTTCGACGGTGGTATTCGTTCGGGTCAGGATGTGTTGAAAGCGATTTGCCTTGGCGCCAAAAGTTGCTATCTGGGGCGCGCTTATATTTATGGTTTGGGTGCGAATGGCGAAGCCGGGGTCAGTGAAGCGTTAAACATTATTCACAAAGAGCTCGACACCACGATGGCGCTTTGCGGCGAAAGACTGGTTGGAAATCTGGGTCGACATAACCTGCTTGATCCGCCGAAATAACGGCACTAACCGAAAACCATTCAACGGCTAGCCCGGCTTGTCGAGACTACGCTGGCGAAGGTCGATACGACGTACCTTGCCGGTAGTCGTCATTGGCAATTCATCGATAAACTCGATTTCACGCGGGTATTCGTGCGCCGATAAGCGCTGACGCACCGATTGCTGAATGTCAGTGGCAAGCGCGTCGCTGGCGCTATAATTCTGCCCCAGCACAACAAAGGCTTTGACAATCTGCCCGCGCAGTTCATCGGGCTTGCCGATTACCGCCGCCTGCATTACGGCAGGGTGTTTCAACAGCGAGTCTTCAATTTCGCCGGGGCCGATACGATAGCCTGCACTGGAAATCACATCATCCTTGCGACCAACAAACCAGAGAAAGCCATCTTCATCCCGATAGCCAACATCCCCAGTACGAAACCAGTCGCCGATTATTTTTTCGCGGGTTGCCGATTCATTCTTCCAATAGCCAAGAAACATCACCGGGTCATCGCAATGAGCAGCGAGCTCACCCTCTTCACCGACTGCCATAATGTTTCCGGATTCATCGATAACATCGACCCGATGGCCGGGATAAGGCTTACCCATAGAGCCGGGCTTGGGTGACATTATGGCCGAACAATTTCCCACCAGATAATTGAATTCTGTCTGCCCCCACATTTCATTAATTGTCACGCCCAGTGTTTCCCTGCCCCAGTGAATCAACTCTTCGCCGACCTGTTCGCCCGCACTCATAATCGCGCGTAGCTTAAACTTGAACCGAGTTTTAATGTTCGGGACGGCACGGATCATTTTCAAAGCAGTTGGCGGAATAAAGGCATTGGTCACTTTATAGTCTTCCATTAAGCGGCAAACCCGTTCAGCGTCAAAACCACGACCTTCGTAAGCGAGTATTGGTTTGCCGTAATTCAACGTTGGTAACAGGGCATCCCAGAGGCCTCCGGTCCAGGCCCAGTCCGCAGGTGTCCAGAACAGGTCGTCCGGTTGCGGGAATAAATTC
>JBLHOA010000128.1:0-8537 GCA_047622345.1 Gammaproteobacteria bacterium
GGACTTACAACAGCTGGTTAAACTGATTCCCGACGACCGGCTGATGCTCGAAACCGATGCTCCGTATCTGCTGCCCCGAAGCCTGAAGCCTAAACCGAAAAGCCGCATCAATGAACCCTGCCATCTGCCGCATATTCTCCAACAAACCGCAATATTTCAAAATAAACCGATAGAATTGTTAGCCCAACAGTGCCTTAAAAACACTCGCCAATTCTTTGATATATAAGCATTATTTTTACTAGCAGGGTTTAATCAGCAATAAATTAAACGGTAATAAATCAAAAATCACCTTACAAGCCTTAAATTCCCAACTACAATCTAAGCTCGGGCCGATGATCCAATTTCGACAAATGATGAACGACCACGTTAAACTCAATTTCTTCGCTTCCACTCCAGAGCCCTGTAGCTATCTGGACAATCGTAAATCGGTTAGCGCCTTCGCCAATCCCAACATGGATATGGATATGGCGACCTATAATGAGTTGGTACAGCACGGCTTCAGGCGCTCGGGGGGCTACATCTATCGACCGCATTGTCCGAATTGCCAGGAATGCATTTCGGTTAGGGTAGAAACAGACCGGCATCAATACTCGCGCAACGATAAACGCCTGATTCGGGCTAATTCCGATCTGCGCATTAAAACCGTTCAGGCAAAATTCTACGACGAACATTTTGATTTATACCGACGTTATATTAACAGCCGGCATAGTGACGGCAGTATGGCGAACCCCGGGAAATCTGACTATCACCGTTTTCTGATCTGCGACTGGACCGATACCGATTTCATCGAATATCGTCTGAATAACCTGCTGATAGCAGTGGCCGTTTGCGATGTAACCAGTACCGGGTTATCCGCCGTCTATACCTTCTTTGACCCGGATTATAACGATCGCAGCCCCGGGCACTTTGCTATTTTGAATCAGATCTACGAAGTGAAAGCCCGCGACCTCGATTATTTATATCTGGGTTACTGGATTAGAGACTGCGCAAAAATGAACTACAAACGCCGCTATCACCCACTTCAGGCGTTCCTCCAGGACCAATGGGTGGATCTGGACAAAGAAAGTATGTCGCCATAGCGATGTCGAGCAAGGGAGCCTCTGATTGAGTCTGGATGAATCAGAGGCTCCCTAGGCGCTGATTAACCATTCATAAACGGTGGCCAACAAAAACCAGACCAGCAAAGCCCGCAGACATAAGTCACCAGCCTGTTTAACCGAATCGACCGGATTTGCAGATTGCGGCGCTGCGTTCATTGCCGCTAAACCAACGCTATTCAACCGGGTTTGATTGAGCCTCGCCAGATCATCTTCAAGCAACGGTGTTTTAACCAGTTCTTTCCAGCCGGCGTCAAAATTACCGCAGAGCATAAATAGCAAACCACTCAGTATTGCCGGCAGCCACTCGAGCCAGGCCGTAAGCGTTCGGATAATAGACAGGCTGTCCTGATGGTTTTTCAGAACCGGGCTTTGCGGAAGCCTTTCTAACAAACGGTAAAATACCAGGGCCAACGGGCCCGCTAGCACCATCCAGAAAACCGGCGTATAAAGCGCAGGATTTGAGCGCGCGAAAATGGTAACCGAAGCCTCTGACCCGATATCCTCTGCCCCAGCATCCTCTGCGGGTTGACTATCATTTGAATTATTGTCATCGGCCGTTAGCACGCTGAAATCAAGGCAGACAAAAGCGATGAACAGATTGAGCAGAAACAGGAGCAGTTGTCCGAAAATCCCATCGACAAGAACTTGTAACAGGCTAACTAAAATAACCGGAATCACTACCAACGACAAGACAAATAACCACGAAGGTAACTGAGCAATCGGGTCAAATTTGCTTATCCGCCGGTAGGCATCGTCCAGTCGGCGGAAATCACGAAACCGCCGCCAGCCCGGCATCAACCGGTCAACCACAAAGGCACCCATTAACGATAAACTCAACATAACTCATCATCCTCGCTGTTCAGTCGATCCCAGTCAAATGCGGGTCCGGGGTCGGTTTTTCGACCGGGTGCAATATCACAATGGCCGGTTATTGCTTTGGCATCAATATGCGGGTATCCCTGTCGCAATGCATTCACCAAAGCGGTCAGTTGCTGATATTGGGATCGGGTATAGGGCTCGATATCGGTACCTTCGAGCTCGATACCAATCGAAAAATCATTGCAGCACTGCTCATCCTGCCAGCAGGAGACACCGGCATGCCAGGCGCGTTTTAAAAATGAGACGAACTGAGTGATATTGCCATCTCGTTCGATCAGACAGTGGGCCGAGACCTTCATTTGCGCAATCTCGGAAAAATATTCATGCGCCGAAATTTCGAGTTTATTGCAAAAAAAATCGACAATATAACCACCACCATATTCACCAGGTGGTAAACTGATGCCGTGTATGACGATCAGTTTGATCGCGCTTTGATCAGGTCGGTCGTCGAAGTTTGGTGACGGAATTAGGTCAACCGAAGTTAGCCAGCCCGCTTCATCAATTTCTAGTTTAGTCATGCGATTATTATGACTGATTCAATATAAAACCGGCACCATAGAATATCTTCATTGAACCTGCAAGACCTCAATCCACCCCAACAACAAGCGGTTAAATGTACCGGGCACCCCTGCCTCGTACTGGCTGGCGCCGGCACCGGTAAAACGGGTGTCATTACCCGTAAAATCGCCTGGCTGATCCATAACGGCTACGCGCCACACCAGGTCTGTGCGTTAACCTTTACCAATAAAGCAGCCAGAGAGATGCAACAACGCACCGCTCGACTGCTCGGTAAAGGGGAAAGCAAAGGATTACGTATATCGACTTTTCATACCCTTGGCCTGCGCATACTCCAGCAGGAATGCCAGCAATTGGGCTACCGACGGAGTTTCAGTATCATGGACTCGCGTGATGTCGAATCCTGTCTTGCCGAATTGAGCCTGCGTATCGACAAAGAAAGTGATTTTGTGAAGCTGACTATGTATCAAATCAGTCGCTGGAAAAATGACTTTCTGACCCCCGAGGATGCACTGCGAAGCGCAGGTGATGACCCTCTTCTCACCCAACGGGCGAGATTGTACGACGAGTATCAACAACAGTTACTCGCCTGTAACTCGATGGATTTCGATGACCTGATCATGTTGCCGGTACTGTTGTTTCGGGCAAATGAAACGACGCTACACGCCTGGCAGGCCAAAATTCAATACCTGCTGGTGGATGAATATCAGGACACCAACACCAGCCAGTACGAATTGATCAAACTACTTTGCGGCATTCGCCAGAAACTCACCGTAGTCGGGGATGATGATCAATCGATATATGCATGGCGCGGGGCGAAGCCGGAGAATATCCAGCGCCTGCAACAGGACTTTCCTTCGATGGAAGTGATCAAGCTCGAACAAAACTATCGATCAACCAGTCGTATTCTCGGAGCGGCTAATCAGTTAATTGCCAACAATAGCCACCTGTTCGTAAAGAAACTGTGGTCGGCTTCGGGCAGCGGGGACTATATCCGCGTGTTCCCCTGTAAAAATTCTGATGATGAAGCCAATCGAATTGCGATCGATATTCTCAGTCGCCATTTTCAGGAAAATACCGGCTACGCAAAATTCGCCATTTTGTATCGCAGTAACTTTCAGTCTCGAAACTATGAAAAAGCGCTACGTGACCACTCTATTCCTTATCAAATCACCGGCGGCACCGCTTTTCTGGAGCGTAGTGAGATTAAAGATCTGCTCGCCTATATGCGCCTGACCAGCAATCCTGACGACGATCAGGCATTGCTACGAGTGATCAACACGCCACGGCGGGAGATCGGTTCGGCTACGATAAAAACGCTGGCACAGTACGCCAGAGGTCGCCACGCCAGCCTTACTTCGATTATTGGTGAAATAGGTTTAAAGGAATCGCTGGGTAACCGTGCCTGGGTACGCCTGCAGGGCTTTGCCGATCTGCTCGCGCAGCTACAACATTTAGCCGAAAATAACGACGCGATGGAGTTCTGCCGCGGCCTGGTTGCAAAAGTTGACTACGCCGACTGGTTGAGCGAAACCTCGGGCTCAAAGAAACAGGCCGAATCGGCGATGGAAAATGTGCAGGAATTGATTAGCTGGATTGGTAATATGCAAAAAAACCGGGACGATAATTCATTGTCATCCATGGTTTCCCACCTGTCGTTGATGTCGATATTGACCAACAACGAAGAAAACCAGGAAAAAGACGCCGTCCAGTTGATGACCCTGCACGCGGCGAAAGGCCTCGAGTTTCCCCACGTCTATCTTGCCGGCTTTGAAGAAGATAGTCTGCCGCACCATCAGTCACAGGATAGCGAAGGGCTCGAAGAAGAACGAAGGCTGGCCTATGTCGGTATTACCCGGGCCGAATCCTCCTTAAGTTTGAGCTATGCCAAAACCCGCCAGAAATTCGGCGAAACACAGCATTGCGAACCGAGTCGATTTTTATACGAACTCCCCGAAGATGACCTCGAAGGCGCGGAACATACGGTCAGTAAATTATCGGAAAGCGAGAAGCGCGAACAGGGTTTGAATACTTTCGCTGATCTTAAGGCAATGCTCGCCAGCAGCGACTGAAGTCACCACTGGCGAGCGCTTAAATTAATGCGCCAGAATCTGGCTGAGGAATAGCTTGGTTCTTTCGTGTTGGGGGTTGTCGAAAAATTCGTGGGGGTTGTTTTCTTCGATTATTTCCCCTTCATCCATAAAGATAACGCGATCAGCAACCGTCTTGGCAAAACCCATTTCGTGGGTAACGCACAACATGGTCATGCCTTCTTCGGCGAGTTCGATCATGACGTCGAGCACTTCCTTGATCATTTCCGGATCCAGTGCCGAGGTGGGCTCATCAAACAGCATGATCCGGGGGTTCATACACAGTGACCTGGCGATTGCAACGCGTTGCTGCTGACCACCGGAAAGCTGCCCGGGGAACTTGCCCGCCTGCTCGGGAATCTTGACGCGTTCCAGATATTTCATCGCCGCTGCCTCGGCTTCCTTGCGTGGAATCTGCTTAACCCAGATAGGCGCCAACGCACAATTTTCCAGCACCGTCAGATGGGGAAAAAGATTGAAATGCTGGAACACCATTCCGACTTCCCTGCGGATCGCGTCGATATTTTTCAAATCGTTGGTCAGCTCGACACTATCCACGATGATATCGCCCTTCTGGTGCTCCTCAAGACGGTTGATACAGCGAATCATGGTCGACTTACCCGACCCGGAAGGACCGCAGATAACGATTCTTTCGCCCCGGGTAACTTCCAGGTTTATATCTTTAAGCACATGAAATGAGCCGTACCACTTGTGCATTTCCTGGATCTTGATGACAACTTCATCGTTGACTTCGAGCTTACGATCTTCTGCTTGACTGTTCATAATATGATACCTGGTTACCTTTTATGTCCGGTATGGAGTTTATCTTCGAGATAAAGCGAATATCTGCCCATCGCGATACAGGATATGAAGAAAAAGATGGCTACGAAAATATAAACCTCGGAAGATAAGCCCTGCCAGTTGGTATCGGCTAACGAGGCCCGGCCTATACCGAGCAAATCGAGTAATCCGATAATGATGACCAGAGTAGTATCTTTGTAAAGGCCGATAAAGGTATTAACGATTCCAGGAATGGATATCTTCAAAGCCTGCGGCAGAATAATAAGCCGCATCGACTGCCAGTATTTCAATCCCATCGCGTCTGCCGCTTCTATTTGTCCCTTGGGAATCGCCTGTAAACCACCGCGCACAACTTCGGCAATATAGGCTGCGGAAAACAGGGTAACCATGATCAACACTCGCAACAACAAATCAAAAGACGTGCCGGGCGGGAGAAAATAATTGAGCATGGTGGATGCGACAAATAGCAGTGCAATCAACGGCACGCCGCGAATAAATTCGATGAAGGCGACACAAATCATGCGCACCGCAGGCATGTGTGATTGCCTCCCCAGCGCGAGCACTATGCCCAACGGCAGCGAACCGACGATACCGGTGACGCCGATTACCATGGTCAGCATGAAACCACCGAACAAATTGGTTGGTACAGGAGCCAGTCCCATGCCGCCAATCAGCAACCAGCCGATGATGAAGGGAGCCGCCAAAGAGAACCACAGTCCCGGCTTGCGGAAGGGTACTTTGTCGAACAGGATCGGTACCAGCGCGGTCGCCATGAGGATAAAGGACAGGTCGACACGCCAGCGCTCAGTATCAGGGTAAAAGCCGTAAACGAAGAGCTCGAATCGTCTGCCGATGAAAGCCCAGCAGGCACCAAGTTCGTGCCCTGCTTCCGCGGCTATGACGCGACAATCATCACGCGACTCGGCCACAAAAACTGCGTTGAAGAGAATCCAGTCGAGCATCGGTGGGATTAACAGATAAAGAAAATAGATCGTTAATACGGTGATGACGATATTGGTGGTCGACGACAGCAGGTTATGACGCACCCAGCCGTAAACGCCAACTTCACTGGCTGGTGGTGCCATGTCCGGATGTTCCCCCGGCAGGAATGTTTTATCAGTAGTCATCCTAACGCTCCACCAAACGCATGCGTTTGTTATACCAGTTCATAAAGGACGAAATCGTCAGTGAGAACACCAGGTAGAGCCCCAGCACTATGGTCATGCACTCCATTTCACGGCCCGTCTGATTAAGGGAAATTCCACCAATGGTTGCCACTATATCCATGTAGCCTATCGCAATCGCCAGCGATGAATTCTTGGTGATATTCAGATATTGGCTGGTCAATGGCGGAATAATTACACGCAGTGCCTGCGGGATAATGACCAATTGCATGGTTCGATTCGGTTTGATTCCCAGTGCAAGGGCGGCCTCAGTCTGGCCATGGCTGATCGCCTGGATACCAGCGCGCACGATTTCAGCGATAAACGCCGCCGTATACAGTGACAATGCCAACGTCAGCGCGACGAATTCCGGTCTTAAAACCAGCCCACCTTTGAAATTGAACCCCTTGAGTTCCGGCATTTCCCAGTTTACCGGAGCACCGGCGACAAAAAATACCAGAATTGGGAAAACCAGGATCGCGGCCAGGCTGATCCACAGCACGGGGAAAATCTTGCCGGTTGCATCCTGTGTCTTCCTGGCATAACGGCGAAACCACCAGGTAAAACCAATGCCGACGATAAACGCGATCAGCACCGCCCACATGGCCGGTTCAAAAAGGGGTTTTGGCGTGTAGAAACCGCGATTCGTGAGGAATAGCGCATCTTCAAAATTGAGTGCATTTTTTGGTAGCGGTAGCGTGTTTACGACGATGCCGTGTACCAGCAGGATATGCAGTAACACCGGTACGTTTCGAACATATTCGATATAAACATAAACTACTTTGTTGATCAGCCAGTTACTCGAAAGGCGTAACACGCCCAGAATAAAACCAACGACCGTGGAAATAATGATGCCGGTTACAGCAACCAGCAGGGTATTGAGTATACCAACCAGCGCGGCCCGCCAATGGGGGCTTCGGGAGTCGTATTCAATCAAGGTCTGGTTGATATCGTAATTGGAGGCTTCACCGAGAAACTTGAAGCTAAACCCTTTGCCGATGGCATCGAGGTTGGTGATTGCATTGTTGATAATGTAGAAAAAGAAAGCGAATAACAGGGCAATGGTGAAGACCTGGATCGTAACTGAGCGGAGCTCCTTATCGAAGAATAACCGATGAACAAGGGATGGTTCTTTTGACGTATCTGTGGCTGCCATATTAGCTTCGCTCTTGGATTTGAGTCTTATCTATCACCGTATCGATCAGGAAAAGCGGCGGCCGAATGACCGCCGCTCTCCAATACTACTAGTGCCTATCGAACAGGCGCGGCATACATAAGACCACCATTGGTCCATTGCGCGTTCAAACCACGCGAAAGGCCGAGTGAAGTGTTAACACCAATGTTACGCTCGAAAATTTCACCATAGTTACCGACTGCAGAAATGGCACGAACCGCCCATTGCTTGTCGAGTCCGATCATCGAGCCGAAGTCGCCTTCGGTGCCGGCGATACGGTTAACGTTAGGATTTTTTCCGGCTTTCATGGAATGACCCTTGATATTAGCCTGGGTAATTCCCAGCTCTTCTGCAGCAACCAGCGCGTTGAAAATCCAACGAGTAGTGTCGGCCCATTCGTCGTCGCCCTGACGAACTGCAGGTCCGAGTGGCTCCTTAGAAATAATTTCCGGCAGCACGACATGCGCATTCGGATGCTCGAAGGTACTGCGCGTAGCAGCAAGACCCGAGGCATCAGTGGTATACACGTCACAACGACCAGCCAGGTAATTGGTTTGGCCTTCTTCGTTAGTCTCAATCGGCACCGGCTCATAATTCATGTTGTTAGCACGAAAGTAATCAGCCAGGTTTAGCTCGGTAGTAGTACCGGTCTGGATGCAGATAGAAGCGCCGTCGAGCTGCTTGGCAGAAGTTACGCCCAGAGCTTTCGGTACCATGAAACCCTGACCATCGTAGTAGTTAACACCAAGGAAGGTCAGCTTCAGATCAGCATCACGACTCATGGTTATTGTGGTATTACGATAAAGTATGTCGC
>JBLHOA010000129.1:0-8520 GCA_047622345.1 Gammaproteobacteria bacterium
GCTGATCGAGTGGGTATACCTGGCAGCACTGAAATCGAATGCCCGCGATATCGTCATTGCCACCGATGACAGCCGCATCGCTGATCGTGCACAACGATTCGGAGCGAATGTCTGTATCACCGATAAAAACCATGCTACCGGTACCGACCGAATCGTCGAAGTGGCTGCTAGCCTGGGTTGGCAGGACGAGGATGTCGTAGTCAACCTGCAAGGTGACGAGCCGTTGATGCCGGCCAGTAACATTAACCAGGTTGCGCACAATCTGATCGCGGCCAACTTCCATATTGCAACCCTGCACAAAAAAATCAATGAAGATGAAGCAACCAATCCCGACCAGGTCAAACTGGTAGTTGATAGTTTTGGCAAGGCTTTGTATTTCAGTCGATCGATAATTCCATTTAAACGGAACATGAATAAACAGGGATACTTCGGCCATATCGGCCTTTACGCTTATCGCGTGGGGTTTATCAAAACGTTTAGTGAGTTACCCAGCTGTGAGCTTGAAACGACCGAATCACTGGAACAGTTGCGCGCCCTATGGCACGGATACGCTATCCATAGCGAGCTGGTAAGCGAAGTGCCCGGGCCGGGCATAGATACCGAACGCGATTTGCAGACGGTGATCGGGTTGATGCAACATTTGAGCAGTTAGTCGGGCCGTGAAATACCGTTGGCATCTTGAGAAACATTTAACCCTGTTTGAAAAATATTTCAAACTGGACGAATACCATTTAAGCCACGAATTGTTTGCTGGCGGGGAAAGCCCGGTATTTACCCGTGAAATATTTGAACGCGGAGTAGTGGTAGCGGTTATACCTTATGATCCCATTCGGGATGAAGTCGTACTGATCGAGCAGTTTCGTGTAGGCGCAATTAACGATGCCGACGGCCCCTGGCTGATCGAGTGCGTAGCCGGGGTCATAGATGCGGGTGAAAGCGAAGAACAGGTTGCGATTCGGGAATCGCTGGAAGAAGCCGCCTGTGAAATTAAAAGTCTGCAGCGTATTTGCGGGTACTACGTCAGTCCCGGTGGCACTACCGAGTTTTGCACGCTGTTTTGCGGGCTGATCGATAGTAGTGGAATCGGAGGCGTACACGGCCTGGCCGGCGAAAATGAAGATATCAGGGTGTTTACTCTTGGCGCGGAAGAAGCGCTGCGTTGGCTCAAGGAAGGCAGGATCAGGTCATCGGCGACTATCATTGCCCTGCAATGGCTGGCGCTCAACCGCGAACGGCTAAGCGCCAATAGTAGTAGCTCTGCTTAAAAAGCGACCGATATAGCAACCATCCCGGAAATACTGAGCACGATGGTATAAGGAAGCGCCATAATCATCATCTTCATATAAGACAGTCGAATCAACGGTGCCAGCGCCGAGGTCAGCAGAAACAGAAATGCCGCCTGACCGTTTGGCGTTGCGACACTGGGTAAATTGGTTCCGGTATTAATCGCGACGGCAAGCATATCAAATTGTTCGCGATCAATAGTGCCCTGTTCCAGTGCTGTAGCTACTTCGTTGATATAAACCGTGGCAACAAATACATTATCAGAAATCATCGACAATACACCGTTGGCGATAAAAAACATTAACGGTTGAATGCCCCGGTCCATCGCCAGCACATAGTCTATCACCGGGGTGAACAGGTGTTGCTCGTGGATAACCGCAACTACGGCAAAGAAAACCACCAGCAGGGCGGTGAACGGCAGGGCTTCTTCGAAAGCATGACCGATCCTGTGCTCTTCAGTGACGCCGTTAAAAGCGGTTAACAGGACGATGACCATCAATCCCACCAGACCGACTGAAGCGACATGAAAAGCCAGGGACAGGATCAGGATGAGCCCGATAACCGCCTGAGAAATCAGGGTTGCATTCATGCGGTGGTCGCGTTCGGTTTCCTGTTCATCATTGTATTCGCTCAACACCTTACCCACGCTTTCCGGTAGGGTCGCGCCATAACCAAACACTTTAAACTTTTCCAGTAGTACGCAGGTAATCAAGCCGAAGAACAGCACGGGCATGGTAACCGGGGCCATGCGAAGGAAAAATTCAATAAAGTCCCATCCGGCGCGTTCGGCAATCAGCAGGTTTTGTGGTTCACCGACCAGGGTACAGACACCACCCAAGGCGGTACCTACGGCACCATGCATGATCAGGCTACGTAAAAAAGATCGGAACTGCTCGAGTTCTTCCCGGTTATTTGCGCGCACCTCTTCATCATGGCTATGGTCGTGTTTGTCGCCAAACTTCTTCCCCGAAGCCACCTTGTGGTAAACCGAGAAGAAGCCGACTGCGACTGAAATTAAAACCGCCGTTACGGTAAGAGCATCCAGAAACGCGCTCAGAAAAGCCGCGGTGATGCTGAATAAGAAAGATAACAAGGGTTTTGATTTTATCGATAACAGAATTTTGGTGAAGGTGAATAACAGCAGGTCGCGCATGAAGTAAATGCCGGCAACCATAAACATTAATAACAAAATAACTTCGAAGTTGGCGATGGTTTCCTGATAAACCGCTTCCGGAGAGGTCATTCCTATGACCACCGCTTCCAGCGCCAACAGGCCACCGGGTTGTAAGGGGTAGCACTTCAGGGCCATAGCCAGAGTGAGAATAAATTCCAGTATGAGTAGCCAGCCCGCGACAAAGGGGTTGATGGCGAACACAATCGGGTTAATTATCAGGAAGACGACTATTAATATTTTATACCAGGTAGCAGATTGCCCCAGGAAATTGTCGGCAAAGGCTTGGCTAATAGATTTTGTCATAATAGGTCTGCTTCAAGATTAATGGATTTGAGTATAGTAACGTTCACGGTAAATGCTGAAATAATCAATTTTCAGATTTATCGGTCCAACTTAAAGAAAATGTAGTAAAAGTGATTAACAAAAATACTGAAGAAAGAAACATCAATACTTCTGCCATCGATATATTAAATATTATGAGGGGAGTGTAACCACAGGAAGTTTTGACTTCAAATATGGCAGGAAACCATCGATCCAGTGCAAACCAGTCGGGCAGGCCGGCATCCATATCGCAATTACCAAATGTCCAGCCGCGTTCTACCGCCAGCACCTGCCAGCTGCGTTCGACAAGTCCGATCATCGCGATAAATATCAATCCGTGGGCTAATCGAACCAGCCCGGGCCAGGCTTGCACCAGCAGTGCGAACAGAGCAATGACGATTAAGCCAAGGATCCAGATTCGAATATGGATGCACAGCACACAGGGCCATTCGTCGAGAACGTACTGGTAGTACAGGGCGCTCGCTTCGAGCATCAGCCCGATAACAATTATCGCCAGCCAGTAACGCCGGCGTTGCCCGATTTCAATGAAAAACCCCCTCATTTCTTTAGTTGCTCCTCAACCAGTTGAATCCAGTAGCTGCAGCCCTGCGCCAGTATACTATCGTTGAAATCATATTTCGGGTTATGTAATGCGCATCCGCCATCGGGACCGCCTCCATTGCCGATGAGCCCGTAGCAACCGGGCTTAACGCGCAGCATATTCGAAAAATCCTCCGAAATGGTGTAAGCATCGCAGTTTGCATTCACATGATCATCACCGAATACAGCACGGGCGGCACTCACCGCCTTTATCGTTTCCGCCGGATCGTTAATCGTCGACGGGAAGGTGGTAATAAATTCGAAATCATAGGTCGCGCCTGCAGCGGCGCAGAGTCCGGAAATAATTCGTTCCATCGACGTTTTAATCTTTTCGATGGCGTCGTCGGTAAAGCAGCGACAATCGCCTTTCAATGTGACTTTGCTCGGGATGACATTGACGGTGCCGTCAGTTACAAATTCGGTCACCGAAACCACCGCCGATTCGTGTAATGCGCTCATGTTCCGCGAAACCACCGTTTGCAGGGCAACCACGCACTGGCTGGCCAACAGCAGGGTGTCGACCCCCATATGTGGCATGGCCGCGTGGCCGCCTTTGCCGAATAGATTGATCTCAAAACCGCTTTCGCTGGCCATCAGTGACCCGGGACGAATAGCAAATTCACCCAGGGGTAAACCTGGTAGATTATGCAGGCCGAAAATCGATTCGATTTGAAAGCGTTCGAACAGGCCATCGTCGATCATCGACAGGGCTCCCTTGCCGTGTTCTTCAGCCGGTTGAAATATGAAATAAATGCTGCCATCAAAGTTCATCGTCGAAGCCAGGTGGCTGGCAGCGCCTAACAGCATGGTGCTGTGTCCATCGTGTCCGCAGGCATGCATCATGCCGTCGTTGTTTGATCGGTAGTCAAAGTCGTTGAGCTCCTGAATTTTCAGTGCATCCATATCGGCACGCAAGCCGATACTGCGGCTACTGTCGCCATTTTTTAAAACGCCAACAACTCCGGTCTGGCCGATTTTTTCAAAAACTTCGAGGCCGAAGCTGCGCAGCTTATCGGCAATAAATTCGGCGGTTTGAAACTCTTTAAAACCAAATTCGGGATTACGGTGCAATTCATGGCGCCATGCTTTCAGTGAGGGTTCAAGATCTGCGCTGATGTGGTTCATAAAAAAATTACCGAATGTGGTGATTGCCTGAGCCGATATGACTCAGGTTACGATGGGTAGTTCTGCCGCAGCCCGTTTTGACAGCATTATTGCGCCGTCTTCGGTGATCACGATGTTTTCTTCGTGTACCATTTGTTTTCCGCCGTCGTAACTCATGCCCGGTTCCAGGGTCATCACCATACCGGGTTCAAGAACGCTGTGATCGGTTTCGGTATTTGACGGCCATTCGGTGAGTTGAGCACCGAGTCCGTGGCCCATCCGGCCGACGTCGTTACCTTCGGCACCACCCGCTTCCAGAATCGTCCACATTGCCCGCCAGATGTCAGTGGTAGTCGCACCCGGTCTTGCGGCGGCGAATCCGGCATCGGTACTTTTAAACACGGTTTCGTAGGCTCGTTTGCAATTATCGGAAGCATGGCCGAAGGCGTAATTACGATCGAAGTCGCAAAAGTAGCCATCGTAAAGCGTGCCGGTATCGATAATCAGCAGGTCGCCCGTATTGATAACGCGGTCGGTTGGTCCCATGATGATATTGTAATATCCGTCATAACCCGAAGCAGACACGATATAAGGCGTGTGATCGGCTCCGCGCTGCATTAAATCGATACGCATTTTGGTGACTATGTCCCGCTCGCTGTTGCCGACCTCGGCAAAACCGGGCAGGGCGTTAAAACTATCCGAAGTGAGCTCGCAGACGTATTTGATTTTTTCTATTTCAGCCGCCGATTTCACACTGCACAATTTCAACAGCAACAGACCACAATCGACTATTTCACAGGAATTCAAGTTCAAAGCCAGACGTTGATAATCCTGCTGGGGCATGCGCAGGTAAGTTTCTTCGGCGAGGCTCACCCCCAATCGGTTAAACTGCTTCGGCAACGATGCCAGAGTTTCGGTCAGTAAAGATATGCCGTCGTCGCCGGGTTGGGGCGATGACCAGCTGCGTACATCGTCGATCCAGGTTTCCTCCATGCCGACGACACCGATGGTTGGAATGACCGCTATCGGTTTTCCTTCCAGCGGTACCACCAGAAACCAGGGCCGGGTAGGGCTTTGCCAGAACTGGGTGAAAAAGCCGGTGAAATAGCGAACATTCGGTTCGGTGGTGAGTAACATGGCATCGATTTCGAGCTCACGCATCATCGCCTGCGCGCCTGCGGTACGACCTTCGAATTCGGCTTGGGTAAAACCACGCAAAGGAATTGGCATTGGAATAGGCACGATTGGATTACTCGTTGATTAATTGTTGGTACAGTTCGGGGTCGGTAGCTCCTTCGGTACCGAGGATGAAAACCTTACTCGATTCATCGAGACCCAAGGCATTCGATAGTTGCGCGTCGTCGCGCGCAGCGATTAAGCCACCAATTCCGGCAACCGCCGATTCGCCCGCCTCAATCGAAGGCTTACTATTGGCGAGCAATTTCATGCAGGCCGGCACCGCGTTTTCGCTAATGGTGAGTAGGTCATCGGCACCGTGTTTCAGTACCTCCCAGGCCAGTGCCGAAACTTCGCCGCAGGCGAGCCCGGCCATTAAGGTGTCGAGATCGCCTTCAACGACGACCGGCTTGCCGGCACGAATAGATTGCTGAATGCAGTTTGCCTGTTCGGGTTCAACAATAATAAAGCGCGGTCGCCTGTCGCCCCAGAGTTCCCAGAAATAGGCACAAACTGAAGCAGCGAGACCACCGACGCCACCCTGTATGAAAACATGCGTCGGAATGTCACCCTTCATCTGCTCGACGGCTTCGCTGAGCAATACGGTATAACCGAGGGCGACGTCTTTGGGGATTTCCATATAACCGGGGTAACTGGTATCGGAAACTATAATCCGTTGATTCTTTTTTGCCTCGTCGTCGGCTAACTTGACCGAGTCGTCGTAGTTGCCGGTAATTCGAATAACCTCGGCGCCAAAGCTTTCCATCGCCTGTTTGCGGCCTTCGGAAACATCTCTATGGATATAAATAATGCAGCGGCAGGAAAACATTTGACAGCCCCAGGCGACCGATCGACCATGGTTGCCATCGGTGGCGCAGCTGATCACGACGTCATCGATAATCGATTGGTAGCGATGTTCGATGAGGTCGTCGATGGTCGCTGTTTCGCCGGTTTCCTCATTAATTTTGAATTGCAGCTGGCGCATCACCGCGTAGGCACCACCGAGTGCTTTGAAGCTCTTCAGGTGAAAACGCTGGGATTCATCCTTGTACCAGATTTTATTGACTGAAATCTGTGCGGCAAGTGTATCGAGTGAATAAAGCGGGGTTGGCTGATATCCCGGCCACCGGGTGATTTCAGCCAGAGCCTCGGCCGCCTTTTGCAGGCTCGCTATTTGCTTTAAATCGTCGCTGTAGGCGAGATCGGAGTTTGCCATCGGATTGGCAAAATGACTGATGCTGGCATTGATGTCGGACATATGCTCGCCGCTAATTTTAAAACCGACAAGTCTACCGAATTACGCCAACTAATAAAGAAAAATCAATGGTTTGAAAAGTGGCGATATGTGCTTTTAATTTGGCTAGGCCTTGCCGTATTTTGCTTCGCGCTCCGGGTCATTGAATTTTGGCGTCGCCGTCACCCGACGTAGCATGGGTTCAAAAAAATCAAGGGATTCCGACTGATATTCGGGATCGAAACAGTTCTGGTCGTAGTGCTGACAAAAATCGATCGCGTCCTGGTACCAGGAATTGTTTTTAAACTGTTCGCGAATATTTCGATCGCCCCCGGTATGGTGCGCGTAGTAGTACATTTGAAATACACCATGATGTTTGACGATCCAGTAAATTTTCTCCGATACGAAGGGACGCAATATGGCCGCAGCCATTTCGCTGTGCGAGTAGGGGGCCAGTCCATCGCCAATATCGTGCAACAGGATGGCAATGACTAGTTCTTCGGATTCGCCGGCGCGATGCGCTCGGGTGGCACCCTGCAAACTGTGCTCGAGGCGGCTGACCTTATAGCCGGAGAAGCTGTTTTCAAGCTCGCCAAGGGTAAGCAGAATTCGATCAGCGAGTCCTTCGGTGTATTTCTGTTCCATGGCATCGAGAAGCGCATAGTCTTCGCGAGTGCCGTCTTCCATATTAATAAAGTCTACCGTTTGCATTTCAGTCTCCTACATTTTCATTCGTTCGCCGGTCGGGTCATAAAAGGGTCGCAGCGATGCCCGTGCAGAAAATCGTTGTCTTGCAATTTCGACTTCGATTTTACTGGCTGCCAGTCGATCTGCGCTCAAACCAGCGCGGTTAATGTAACCCATTCCGATCGCAGACCCAAGGCTATGTGCATACATGCCCGAAGTCAGGAATCCGGCAAATTCACCATCGACCACAATCGGTTCGTTGTGATATAGCAGGGGTTCAGGGTCATCGAGTAAAATCTGCACTAGACGACGGTCGGGGATGCCGGCCTTTTTTTGTTCGAGAAATGCGCTACGACCGATAAAATCCCCGGCATCGGGTTTCGCGGTAAAGCCAAGCCCGGCCTGAATTAAATTGTCTTCGGCGCCGATATCGTGGCCCCAGTGGCGGAAGCCTTTTTCCAGACGCAGGCTGTTGAGCGCATGCAGTCCGGCATTGCACAGGTCAAATTCGCTACCCGCCTGATGAATGGCAGTAAACACGGTGACTGCCCCGGCAGCCGGAATAAAAATTTCCCAGCCGAGTTCACCGGCATAAGACAGGCGTTGTAACCAGCAGTTAACCCCGCCGACTTTGCAGAATCGACCGACGCCAAAGTCAAAGCCCGCGGCAGTAACATCGGTATCGGCAATTTTGGACAGGGCATTTCGTGCGTTTGGACCCTGCAAGGATAAACAGGCCCATTGTTGACTGATATCGGTGACGGTGACATCGCCGCGCAGGTTTTTCTGTAAATGCCACCAGTCACGATTAAATGACCCTATTGAAGTAATCACCCAGAAGCGATTCTCAGCGATTTTCACGATCGATAAATCGGCGTTGATGCCGCCGCGCTCGTCCAGCCAGTGCGTATAAATAACCTTACCTGGTGCCACGTTTAAA
>JBLHOA010000130.1:0-8504 GCA_047622345.1 Gammaproteobacteria bacterium
ACGACGCTTTAAAGTAGTTGGCATATTTGAAATTGGCGTTTATGAATACGATCGTAGCAGCGCCATTATTCACCGCGAAGATGCGAGCCGCCTGTTTCGTCTCGATGGTGGCGTTAGCGGGTTACGCCTGAAATTGAACGACCTTGATCTGGCACCTTATGTGCGCCAGCAACTTAAGGACGATATCGGTATCGACTACTGGGTTTCCGACTGGACACTTCGCCATAGCAATTACTTCAAAGCGGTACAGACCGAAAAAACGGTGATGTTCATCATCCTGTCATTGATCGTAGCGGTGGCCGCTTTCAATATTGTGTCAACGCTGGTGATGGTGGTTACCGATAAGCAATCGGATATTGCCATTCTACGGACTCTGGGTATGTCACCGGCGTCAATCATGGGGGTATTCATGGTGCAGGGTACGCTGATCGGTTTGATCGGAACGCTGATCGGCCTGATTTCCGGGGTGGCGCTGGCGTCGCATATCGACGTTATAGTTCCGGCGCTGGAACAGTTTTTTCAGACTCAGTTTTTACCGCGGGGGGTTTATCCGATTACGGACCTGCCTTCTGAAATGGAACAGGCAGACGTAATTAAGATAACGCTGTTGTCATTTCTGTTGTCCATAGTAGCGACCATATATCCCGCATTAAGGGCGTCCCGAACCCGTCCGGCTGAGGCGCTGAGTTATGAATAAGGTGTCGCAGCAGCCCGACTATACGATTGATGCCAGTGGAATCACCAAAATATTTCAGCAGGGTAAACTTAAAGTAGACGTGCTAAAGGGGGTCGACTTTATTGTAAAGCCCGGCGAAAGCCATGCCATCGTCGGTGCGTCGGGGGCGGGTAAGTCTACCTTTATGCATATCCTGGGGGGGCTTGACCAAGCCACTGCGGGGGTGATCAATGTCGTCGGGCAATCGTTCGATGGCATGTCCGAAGCCGAACTTGGACGATTGCGTAATCGACACCTGGGCTTTATCTATCAGTTTCACCACCTCCTGCCCGAGTTTACGGCATTGGAAAATATAGCCATGCCCTTGTTAATTCGAAGGGACCCGAGAGATCAGGCGATGGCCAGAGCACGCGACTGGATTGCCAGAATAGGGCTGGAGCAGCGTCAGTTGCACAAGCCCGGCGAACTGTCGGGGGGCGAACGTCAGCGGGTAGCTCTTGCCCGGGCTTTGATTACTGAACCCGATTGTCTGTTGGCGGATGAGCCTACCGGAAACCTCGATCAGGACACGGCAAAGGACATGCTGTCCTTAATGATCAATTTGAATCGCGACCTGGGCACCGCGCTGGTGATCGTGACTCACGATTTGTCTATCGCCGCACAGATGCAATGCCAGTGGAAGATGCAGGATGGTCTGCTGACTAAAGAATGAACACGGACAACGGCGCCTGCGAAAAACTTTAACACCCGGCGACATTCCACGGTGACCATTCGGGTTGGTGAATCTGTCGCAGTAGCCGGAAGCTGGATAAAACGATTGAAGTCAGTGCCATCCAGCAACCCCGCTCAGGTAGATTTGCGCGCACGTCTCCTTTCCCGTTTGGCCTTTATATAGCTAATGATGTGCATGCGCCAAAGAATGCGGGTTAATACCAGCGCGGTGATAGCAGAAATGCTACCGACAATAAAGCAGCCAAGTAGAAAGGGTTGCCAAATGTGTAGCAACCCCGACAGCAACCATTCGAAACTGAGTTCAAAATTGAATTCTTGATGCGGAGTTTCGAGCACCGCCGCACCGACCAGGTAGCAGAAATAAAAAATTGGCGGCATGGTTACCGGGTTGCTGATCCAGACCGTCGGCACGGCAATCAGAATATTGACCCGGAACGCGATGGCTGCAACGGCTGCGAGCAGCATTTGAAAAGGAACCGGGATAAAGGCGCAGAAAAGCCCGACCGCGAGCGCTCCTGAGCAGGAGCGGCGATTCATATGCCACAGCGACTTATCCTGCAATCTAGGTCCCAGGAGCTTAATCCAGCGGTTGCCAGTGATGGTGTCGGGGTGAGGTAGATATTTCTGGAGGAATTTCTTTGCCATTCGCGTTGTATTATCGTTGTTATTCTAATATTGTGCAAAGATATAAAGCCTGTAATGGATTACAGGTTACGCGAGCAGGGAGCTTATGCCTCGATATACCCTCGCCATTGTTGCCGGTGCTTTACTGGCCTTCTATGGTAATCAATTATTCGACCGTTTCTGGTCTGCGTACTTGCCGTTGCTGCTGTTTTTCAGTTGGGCGATTCCGCAATATCGGCTGCTGCTGATACTTTTATGCTCGCTGCTCTGGGCCAATGCTTTTCTGCATTATCAACTCGACAGCCGTCTCGCGCTGCAACAGGATCATCAGGTTTTTGTCCTGCAGGCAAAAGTAGTCGATGTGGGTGAGCGCGACAGCCACCGACTGCGGCTTTACCTGGAACCGCAAAGCATCGAAAACTTTTCCGGCCGATTGCCTACATTAATCCGCTTGAACTGGTATCAAACTAAAGAAATGCCCGAAGCCGGTGAAAGCTGGAGGCTGGTGGCAAAGTTAAAAACCCCCAGAGGTTTAATGAACCCGGGTAGCTTCGACTTTGAACGCTGGCAATTCGTCAAGGGAATTGACGCTGTTGGCTACGTCAAGCAGTCACCACTTAATCGTCGCCTGCACCTTTCCCCGTGGTGGAGTGTCGATCGCTTTCGCCAACGACTCGCGTCAAATCTGCAGCTTCTGTGCCCCTCCTGTCAGCATATTGGTCTGGTAAAGGCGCTGATTATCGGCGTCCGCCATGATATTCCGAAAACCCAGAACCAGTTATTGGTCGCTACAGGAACCGCACACCTGCTGGCAATTTCGGGCTTGCATGTCGGTATCATCGCCTCGCTCTTCTTTGTCATCGGACGACTATTCTGGCGCCTTGCTCTGCACCGCAGCGGGATTAGCCGGAATCGGGTGGCCGCGCTCTTTGCCATTGGCGCAGCATTGGCTTACGCCGCACTGGCCGGGTTTAGTTTACCCACGGTGAGGGCGATGATCATGCTACTGGTTTTACTCACAGCGCAATTATGCGGCAACCGAATTAACCTGATGCAATCGCTGTGCTGGGTAGTAGCCATCATTGTCATTCTGGACCCACGGTCGGTAGGATCGAGCTCATTCTGGCTCAGCG
Source organism: Gammaproteobacteria bacterium (assembly GCA_047622345.1). Classification (GTDB taxonomy): domain Bacteria; phylum Pseudomonadota; class Gammaproteobacteria. The sequence goes on from JBLHOA010000130.1 coordinate 3,166, forward strand.
TCGGCGCCGTGTTGATCATCGCTTACGCCCAATTCAAAAATATTACTGCGTTGAGTTGGTGGCGTCAGCTTTTTGTCTTGCAGTTCTATTTTACGCTGCTGTTCCTGCCGCTCGGCATTCTTATTTTTGGTCAATTAACCCCTTCGAGTTTCGTTGCCAATATCATTGCTATTCCGTTAGTTGGGATGCTGGTATTACCGTTGATTTTGATGACCGTCGTTACCGTCCTGCTGAATTGGTCGATGAGCGAGTGGCTGCTCGAATTGATCGATTTTTTGCTATCCCGGCTGATGGCTTATCTAGGGTGGTTGAATGAGTCAGGGCTGGAAGTGATTCCATCGGCCGCAATTCCGGTGTTCCTTTTATTGATGCTTCTCATGTTAATGCCGGTTCTACTCAGTCCAGCGGCCCGGTATTTCAGCAAACCAATAATCGTGCTGCTGCTCATTCCCTTTTTTATTGAACCCGCGGAACTCGATCACGGGGACTTTGAAATGACGGTGCTCGACGTGGGTATGGGGACTTCTATGCTGCTCAGAACACGCAACCACAATTTGATCTACGACCTGGGTCCGGCAAGTCGATTTGGCTACAGCGCTGCCGATTGGGCGATGCTCCCCGCTTTAAAATTAAAGGGAATCGGGCAGGCCGATTTAATCGTAATCAGCCACGTTGATCAGGATCATAGTGGTGGGTTTATTTCATTACTCGATAACTATCGTCGCGCAAGGCTTTTATCCGGTACGCCGAAAGAGTTGCAACAGCGTTTTAAACTCGACCATCGTATTCGTTCCTGCCATCGATACCCGAAGTGGCATTGGGATGGGGTGTCGTTTGAATTTCTGAGTACATTGCCTTTTAGTGCCAACAGCAGCACCAATAATCGATCCTGTGTGTTATTGGTTAACGGCTACCATCGCGCGCTTATTCCCGGTGACATTGAATCGTTGCAGGAAGCGGTACTGGTGCAACAACAGGCCCCCCGGTTAAATGCCGACGTTCTCATCGTCCCGCACCACGGTAGCAATACGTCTTCGAGCGAACTGTTTTTAAATTCGGTAAGCCCGCAGCAGGCTATTTTTACCCTGGCGCATGGTAACCGGTGGGGTTTTCCAAAGCCCGAGGTGGTAGCGCGATACGAGCAAATGCGGGTAAATTATTTACGCACGGACGAAAACGGAGCAATCGAAGTGAATAGCAGCAAGCGCGGGCTGAAGATTAAGCCATTTCGTCGCGCTGAACGCATCTGGCGATAGCGGTTAAAAGTCGATTAAAGTATGATGTGCGACATTTGTTTTAGAGGGTTAAAGCGTGTTCGAACTGGTTCAGGCAGGTGGTTGGCTGATGATCCCGATTTTGCTTTGTTCGGTAATCGCGGCAGCAATAATAATAGAGCGCTCGTGGACGCTACGTCAAAAGAAGGTAATCCCGGCAAAGTTGTTAACCGGCATCTGGAATCTACTCAATAATGAGGCGCTGAACGAAAAACATATCAGTGAAATTGAGAAGGGCTCTCCGCTGGGCAGGGTGTTGGCCGCAGGCTTGATCAATCGGCATTTGTCGAGGGACATGGTGCGTGAGAGTATCCAGGAAACAGGACGCCACGTGGTGCACGAAATGGAGCGTTTTATGAATACTCTGGGTACCATTTCAACGATTACGCCCTTGCTGGGCTTGTTGGGAACCGTCATCGGTATGATTAAGGTTTTCACCGCGATTACCGTTATCGGCGTTGGCGACCCAGCGCAACTCGCGGGCGGCATATCGGAGGCATTAATTACAACTGCCGCCGGGTTGACGGTCGCTATACCCAGCCTTATTTTTCACCGTCATCTGAAGCGGAAAATAGATGAACTGGTTGTCGCCATGGAGCAGGAAGCGATGAAGTTGGTCGAGTTTCTGCACGGTGACCGTAAAAACCTGGCCTGATGCGATGAAATTTAACAGCACAAGCCCGGTTGAATCGGTTGATATTAATTTGACGCCCTTGATCGATGTCGTCTTTCTATTGCTGATTTTCTTCATGGTTTCGACCACCTTCGACACCACCTCTCAATTGAAAATCAAGTTACCCGAGGCCAGTGAAAATAAAGTCGAGAAACAATCGGTTAAAATAAACCTGATAATCGACTCCAAAGGTAACTTCGTGCTCAATTCACGCGAATTGAGCAATTCCAAAAGTGCTACCCTACGCGCAGCCTTGCAACGCGTGATGGGAAATAAGGAAATGCCACTGATTATTCAGTCCGATGCTGCATCACCCGTACAGGCTCTGGTAACCGCCATGGATGTGGTCGGCCAGTTGGGTTTTACCCAGGTATCAATCGCGACCACCCGGCCGATTGAGTAATGTTCATTTTAGAACTCAGCCTACAGACCACCGATGAAACCAATTGAATCCGATTTAACCGGTGTAAAAGCTTATAAGGCGCTATTGTCGCTCGCCTTTGAGCATAAGGTTTATTTTGCCGTGGCCGTTATCGGAATGGTGATTTTTGCCCTGTCGGATGCCGCTTTTGCCTATCTGATGAAACCGATGCTGGATGAAGGCTTTATCGACCGCGACCCGCTCATCATCAAGCTAATTCCGGTGGCCATCGTTTTAATATTCGTCGTTCGCATGGTGGCGATATTCATGCGTGGATATTGCATGGGCTACATAGGACGCAAAGTTATTAATTCTCTGCGTGCAATGATGTTCGAAAAATTATTGACCATGACCAGCATCGAATACGACCAATCCTCGAGCTCCGCTATTATCAGTCGATTCACCTACGATGTTGAACAGGTGGCCAAGTCGGTGTCTTCATCACTCACGGTTTTTATCCAGGACAGTTTACGGATTATCGTGCTGCTCGGTTACATGGCCTGGCTCAACTGGCAGTTAACGCTGATATTTCTGACCGCGGGGCCGATTGTCTTTCTGATAGTGGTTCGAATTTCGGGACGATTTCGAAGTATCAGCAAACACATTCAAACCTCGATGGGGGGGGTGACCCGGGTGGCCCAGGAAGTTATCGACGCCAATCAAGTGGTGAAAATTTTCGGTGGTGACGATTTTGAGCGCGACAAATTCGAAGCGATGAATATGAATAATCTCAAGCTGCATTTGAAAATGACGGTCGCTCAATCGATCAGCATGCCCTTGATTCAATTAATCGTAGCGATTGCTTTTGCCGCCATTGTCGCCTTCGCCACGTCAGATTCGATGCGTGGAATAATCAGCACCGGTGATTTCGTTTCTTTTCTTTTTGCGATGACCATGCTGCTGGCGCCGATGCGCGTCTTGTCTTCTATCAATGCCAGTATTCAACAAGGCATTGCAGCAGGGGAGGCCATTTTCAAATTTGCCGCCCTCGATGATGAAGTGAATGAAGGTCAGCTGGCACTGGAGCGGGCAAAGGGTCATCTTGTTTTTAAGGACGTTGTGCTGCGCTATGTACGATCCGATCAGGCGGTGCTCGATAAGATCAGTTTTGAGGTTAAACCGAACCAGACGATAGCCATCGTGGGACGTTCGGGTAGCGGTAAATCGAGTCTGGTGAATCTGATTCCCCGACTATATGAAGTCGATAGCGGAGAACTGTTGCTCGATGGCGCCCCCATCCGGGACTATCGTCTTGCCGATCTGCGCCGTCAAATTGCTTATGTGGGTCAGGATGTACGACTGTTTAATGACAGCATTCGTAATAACATCGCCTATGGCATCGCCACTGAGGTAGGCGAAGAAGCGATTATAGCAGCGGCGCGCCAGGCCTATGCCTGGGAATTTATTGAAACCATGCCCGACGGACTCGACACCGAAGTTGGCGAGCGCGGGGTCATGTTATCGGGGGGGCAGCGTCAACGCATAGCGATAGCACGCGCGCTGTTGAAAAATGCGCCTATTTTAATTCTCGATGAGGCGACTTCGGCCCTCGATACTGAATCTGAACGATACATTCAACACGCTATCGAGCATTTAATGCTCGATAGAACTACGCTGGTCATCGCCCACCGGTTATCGACCATCGAACACGCCGACAATATTCTGGTGATGGATCAGGGCAAGGTGGTCGAGCAGGGAGACCATCGCAGTTTGATTAACAGTGGTGGCATTTATGCAAAGCTGCACAGCATGCAATTCAAGGACGTAAAATCCGCGGAACGTTCAATGCCCGGCCTGGCTGCCAGTAAAATTGAATCGCGCAAATGGAACAGGTCATTGACGGTCGACTGGATCAATTTTCCCTCCCAGCCCCGACAGGGGTGGTGGTTGTGGTCGATGAACCCATTGTCGATACTGTTGATGCCCTTGTCGCTACTTTATTATGTGCTTGCCGGTATGCGTCGACTCGCCTATCGCTGGCGCCTACTGAAATCGGTCAGGTTGCCGGTGACCACGATTGTCGTCGGTAATATTACCCTGGGTGGAAATGGTAAAACTCCGATCGTGATTGCGCTATATCAACTGTTGCTGGCACGCGGTTATCACCCGGCAATCGTCACTCGCGGTTACAAGAGCGGTAATGAATCAATCATCCAGATTCTTCATCAAGGTACGGTTACTCCCGGCGCGGGCGACGAAGCCAATATGATGTCGGAAATCTGCCGTTGCCCGATCGGCGTTGGTGCCGACCGCATTGCTGCGGCCAGGCAAATTCTGCACGAATATCCCGAGATCGATGTGATTTTATCCGACGATGGGCTACAGCATTACTCGCTGCAACGTGATATCGAGATAGCGGTATGCCGTTTTATGGCCCTGGGCAATGGATTGATGATTCCTGCCGGTCCCTTACGCGAGCCGCGTGATCGCCTGCAAAGCGTCGATATCACCATCAATCGAGATAGTTCGCAGGTAATCGAATCACTGGGTGTAATCTGGAACCTGAACAATCCCGAGCAGACTTGCAACATCACTGACTTCGAAGGAAAGCAGGTGCATGCAATGGCCGGGATTGGATTTCCAGAAATATTTTTTGCCAGCCTGCGTCAGTTCGGGCTTGATCCGATCGAACATGAATTTCCCGATCATCACGAATATGCGCCACTGGATCTCGATTTAAAACCCGAATTACCCATTCTGGTGACCCATAAAGACGCGGTTAAATTGAATAATATAGCCGGCAATAACGTCTGGGTTGTACCCTTGAATATTGAACTGAGCGACGATTTACAGCAGCAGATACTGTCCCTTTTGGAGGAACGACAATATGGATAAACATTTACTAGACATCCTGGTTGATCCAGTGACCAAGGGGCCTTTGATTTACGACAAAACCCGGCAGGAGCTGATTTCCCGTGCTTCGCGGCTTGCCTATCCCGTTCGGGATGGCATTCCGGTGATGTTACCCGAG
>JBLHOA010000131.1:0-8483 GCA_047622345.1 Gammaproteobacteria bacterium
TACTTTAAAGCGTCGTAACCTCGGTAGAAAGCCCAGCGGTGAAGCGGTCGATTGCGGGGTTATCATGGTCACCCGATCGCCGGGGACAACGTCAAGTGTATTTGCCAGCCCGCTGCCGAGAACAATGCCATATTCCCCGGCGACCAGGTCCGATAGCTCACCGTATTTCATGTGTTGATGAATTTCGGACACTTCGGGTTCATAGTCGGGATCGATTCCGCGCACCAGTGCACCGCTAACCGAGGATAGATTTGACAGCATTGCTTCGGCTTCGACAAATGGGGCTGCCCCGGAAATCTCCGGATTTTTCAGACTCATCTGGCGCAGTTCGCGCCAGTCCTGCATCGGCCCGCGAAAACTGGTTACGGTGACATGTGAAACCATTCCCAGAATTCGCCCGCGTAATTCATTTTCAAAGCCATTCATTACCGACAGCACGACGATCAACGCCATTACGCCCAGGGCTATTCCGAGCATCGATATAATCGAAATAAACGAGATGAAATGATTGCGGCGTTTCGCCCGCGTGTAGCGAAGGCCGATGTAAATTTCCAGGGGTAATTTCATGCGGCGGATTAAAGCATGAATGGACTTAACTCACCACCGCAATACACGCTCTGCAAGGCTGTACTTGTCACCCTAGTTAGGCATGCTATAGTTACATCCGTGATCCTGATTTCAGGAAAACCGACAGAATCTCAGGAGATTTAAAACATGCGTACCGGACTTTATTTACTGCTGATCGGCTGTGGATTTGTCTTCCCCAGCGCCAACGCCACCGAGCTAACCATTCCCGGCCACGCCGAAACCATGAGCAAGCAGCTGATGCCAAAACGCGGCATCAGCATGGAAAAAGTGTTAGCCAAATTCGGTGAACCCGATGAGCGATTCGGACCAGTTGGCGAACCTCCGATTTCCGAGTGGGTATACGGATCTTTTCGTGTTTATTTTGAATATCGCACCGTGTTGCATTCGATCGACCTGAATACCTTGGTCATGCCGAAATAGTTTTTTGCCGACATTTCATCATTATTAATAATTATCCGCATTTTCGAGGACAGCCATCCATGTTAAAAATTGGACTTATCAGCATTTTCAGTGCAGCACTATTCCTGCATACCGCCATCGCACAGGCTGCGGAAGTCAATATCACCGCTGACCTCGAAAGCGTTACCGTTAAACACGGTGACAAAGAGGTGAAAATAATGCGCAATCAAAACCAGAAAAACACGATCAATCCGGCATTTGCAAAAACTTCCAGAAAGTGCCCACCGTTTTGTATTCAACCCTCCAAACTCAGTGTCGGCGTGGAGACCATTGCCGAACTGGAAGTGCTTGACTATTTAAAGCGCGTCAGTGAGGGCGATGAGACCATACTGGTAATCGATTCGCGCACCAGCGCCTGGGTTGCTAAAGGTACTATTCCAGGTTCAATCAATATCCCCTGGACCAGTTTGAACCCGGCAAAAGGTGCCGACCCGATTTCAATTGGAGAAATTCTCGAAGACCAGTTTAACGCTCAAAACCTGGAAGGGCTGTGGGATTTCAACGGCGCTAAAACCCTGGTTATGTTCTGTAACGGCATGTGGTGCGGACAGTCACCAAATAATATTAAAAACCTGCTTGGTTTTGGTTACCCTGCGGACAAACTCAAATGGTACCGCGGCGGAATGCAGAACTGGGAAACGCTTGGTTTGACTACAGTAAAACCCGTCCAGGAGTAAATCTAGCTGGCCCTGTGTGTTTAGGCGCACATGTCTAAAATATTTCTCGACATTCCTGCTCCCCAGGCGGCGCAGGCTCTGCATGTAGGGCAGCTATACGGCAGCAGTCGCAGCCTGTTGTTGGCCGAACAGATTGCCTTGCACGATGGTCTGTCGGTGATTGTCTGCTGCGACATGGCCGAAGTCGAAGAACTGGAACAGGAAATACTTTTTTTCAGTCACCAGAAACCGACCGTATTTCATTTCCCCGATCTCGAAACCCTGCCCTACGACCAGTTTTCACCCCACCAGGATATAGTTTCAGAACGCATCGCATGCCTTGCATCTATCAGCGGGGCCAGTGAGGGAGTTCTTTTTCTGCCGGTCAGCACATTGCTGCAAAAGGTAACGCCGCCGGAATTTATTTATCAACGGTCTTTCCAGTTGAAATCGGGCGAAATAGTTGACCCGATAAAGCTACGTGAAAAACTGACTCTATACGGTTATCGCGCCGTATCGCAGGTCGAAGAACACGGGGAATTCAGTGTCCGCGGGTCCATAGTTGATCTCTACCCGATGGGAAGCCGAAGCGCATTCCGGATTGACTTTTTCGACGACGAAATCGAAACAATTCGTAGCTTTGACGTTGAAAGCCAGCGCTCCATCGAAAAAATTGATTCGATCAGTCTGCTGCCGGCGCAGGAATATCCACTCGATAAAAACGGCATTGAAAATTTTCGTCTCAGGTTCAGAGAGAAATTTGAAATCGATCCGAATACCTGCCCGGTTTACGTCGATATATCCGAAGGAAACTCGTCACCCGGGGTCGAGTATTACCTGCCTTTGTTCTTTGATGCCTTAGCCAATCTATTTGACTATCTACCCGGAAATTGTCGCTTTCTCATCAATGATATGGCGTTGAGCAGCGCCGAAAATTTTATCGACCAGGTAAGCCAGCGTTACGAGTCACGCCGCTACAATCTCGAATGGCCCCTGCTTCCTCCCGCGCAATTGTTTCTGGATCAATCGGAGCTGACTCAACAACTGGACCTGCAACCCTGCGTTTATTTTTCAATCTTTAAATCAGGCCAGCAAGATAAATCAGTCATTAACTGTGACACCCAATCGGTTCCCCAGTTGACTTTACAGTCCAACGCAGAGGAACCCGACAAGGCCCTGAAAAAATTCATCGCTAACCCTGACCTGGAAAAAATTCTGTTTTGCGCAGAATCGGCCGGGCGGCGTGAATTTATGATTGAAATGCTGCATCACTATGGGATCCGTCCGTCACCAACAAAAAGCTGGGGCGACTTTTTATCGGTCGAAGGTAATCGCTTTTATATTATTGCCTCACCCCTGCAAAACGGGCTTACTCTGGCCAACCAGGGAATCGCTATCATCGCCGAAAACCAGTTGTTCGGTGAACGCGCGGGGCAGCGCAGACGGCGCAAGTTTCGTAAAACCCGCGATGCGGAATCGACCATTCAAAGTCTTGCCGACCTGCAGCCGGGTGCGGCAGTTGTCCACGAAGACCATGGTGTTGGCCGATATCAGGGATTGAAAACCTTGACCGTGTCTGAAATCGATACGGAATTTCTTTGTATCGAATATGCAAACCAGGACAAGCTATACGTTCCAGTATCTTCGTTACATCTGATCAGCCGCTACGCCGGGGCCAGCAATGAAAATGCGCCGCTACATCGCCTCGGCAGCGACCATTGGCAACGAACCCGCAAAAAAGCACAACAGAAAATCCACGATATTGCGGTAGAGCTACTCGAAATTCAAGCCAGGCGTGAAACGATGCAAGGTTTTTCGCATGAAATTTCTATCGATGAATACCGACAGTTTTCCAGTGAATTTCCGTTCGAAGAAACTCCCGATCAGGAAGCTGCAATTATCGCAGTGATCGAAGACATGCAATCGCAAAGACCGATGGATAGAATCGTCTGCGGTGACGTAGGCTTCGGCAAAACTGAAGTTGGAATGCGTGCAGCATTTACCGCAGCCAGTTCGGGTTCACAGGTTTCGGTACTGGTTCCTACTACTTTGCTGGCCCAGCAGCATTTTACCAATTTCCTCGATCGCTTTGCCGACTGGCCAATACGCATTGTCTGTATGACCCGGTTTACCACCAAAAAGCAACTCGATGAAAACCTCGATTTGATAGCCAGTGGGAAAGCTGACATTGTCATCGGCACGCACAAGTTGCTTTCTGATTCGATCAAATACAAAAACCTGGGTTTGGTGATTATCGATGAAGAGCATCGATTCGGGGTTCGACACAAGGAAAAATTAAAAGCATTAAGAGCCAATGTGGATTTACTTACAATGACAGCGACCCCTATTCCCCGGACGCTAAACATGTCGCTGTCAGGAATGCGCGACCTCTCCATTATCGCAACGGCACCGATGCAGCGACACGCCATTAAAACTTTTGTGACGCGCTGGAATGACGACAGCATTATTGAAGGCTGCCAACGCGAAATTAAACGCGGCGGTCAAATTTATTTTCTGCACAACGAAGTGAAGACAATCGAGCGCATGGCCAGTGATTTACAGGAACTGATCCCCGAAGCCCGGGTCGGCATCGTACATGGTCAAATGAAAGAAAAGGAACTCGAACAGGTGATGCTCGATTTTTACCATCACCGTTGCAATCTACTGGTCTGCACCACGATTATCGAAAGCGGAATTGACGTACCAACCGCGAATACTATTTTCATAAACCGGGCGGACAAACTGGGGCTGGCACAATTGCACCAGATACGAGGCAGGGTCGGCCGCTCGCACCACAAAGCCTACGCCTATCTTTTGGTGCCTCACGAAAAATCGATGACCGCGGATGCGAAAAAGCGATTGCAGGCTATCGAATCACTGGAAGAACTCGGTGTTGGTTTTACTTTGGCCACTCATGATCTGGAAATTCGCGGTGCTGGAGAAATTCTGGGTGATGATCAAAGTGGACAGATCAGTGAAATCGGCTTCACCTTATATACGGAGTTACTGGAACGCGCAGTTACTTCATTGAAATCGAATCAGACCATCGATTTTGATCAACCATTAATGCGCGCATCAGAAGTCGACTTCCACATTCCCGCCTTAATTCCTGAAACTTATATTTCCGACATTCACCATCGTTTAATCGAATACAAACGTATTTCATCGGCTAAGAATAAAGAGGCGTTACGTGATATACAGATCGAACTGGTCGATCGATTCGGGTTATTGCCTGAACCCTTGCAGCACCTGTTTCGAATCACCCGTATCAAATTGCAAACTTTAATTCTAGGTATCGACAAAATTGATGTCGGCGAACAAAGTGGCAAACTGGTTTTTAATAAAAACCCTAATATCGACCCAATGACCATCATCCAGCTAATCCAGACTGATCCCCAAAATTATCGCTTCGACGGCAAACAAAGCTTGCGCTTTGTTTGCCGTAATGATGAACTCGAAGCAAGATTTATCCAGCTGGAAAAATTGATAGCCCAATTAACCCCCGAGCAAACATGAAATATTTTTACTCGACTCTGATCGTAATCAGCCTGTTGATGCCTGTAACGTTGCTCGCGCAAACTGCTGACGAGGCGCCCCACGCCATTCCTGACTATGACGTTGAGCTTGTCATTTTTAAAAATGTCCATGTACCCAAAAGCAAAGAATTTATTTTACCTTTAAGTTCACCGAGCCGAGGTGATAAAATACTTGACCTGTCATCCGCGCAAAGCGTCCAAGCTGCCGAAGAAAACGGGTATCGAATTCTCAGTGTTGATGAGTTCCGATTACTACCTATTGTCGGAAAAATTGTCCGTTCGACTCGCTATGAATTACTCGTTCATGCCGGCTGGCGTCAGCCCGGGCTCGATCATGATAATGTGATTCCAGTGTGGATAAAGGGTGGGCGTATTTATGGCGAACAATTTATCTCGATTGATAATAAATTCGAATACTCGCAAAAACAGTCTTTAATTGATGACGCCTCCCCATCCATTGAACCCAGCCTCGATGAAGAAACGCTGGAACGACAGGAGTTAGTAAGCCTGTCATCGGGCGGGTTATACGAACTTGAGGGTAAAATAACTATCGCTCTGGCACGATATCTACATACTTATACCGATCTCGTTTTGCGGCGTCCCCGCCTCACAATCGACACGACGGCCCCTAACCCGGAGCAGGGACTGTTAACACCGGTGGCAACCGCGGATACCCGTATATTGAATAATCATAGCTTGAAGGAACACCGACGAATGCGCAGCAAAACCCTGCACTACCTCGATAATCCTGAATTTTCAATGATTATCCTGATCACTCCCTTCGAACCCGCTGAAGTGGTTGAGGAAACCGGATCAAATACGGCCGCAGTGACTCCCATTGAAAACAACACCGGCGCGGAATAAATAACGCATTGCAGTTGCAACTGACCACAATGCTGCAATAATGCTCGATCCGCAGGCAATCCACGGGCTTTGCAATCAAGGAAAAACTATGGGCAGGCGATCCTCCTTTCAGGCTGATTCGAAAGTAATAGCAAATCGTATTACCGGCGCCATTCGCGGTGAAGCAAATTGTTCAATTATCCTCGCCTGTGGTCTAGCCATTGAAAAGGTCTGTATATGAATCTATTTCGTTGCACTCAAATACTTTTCGCTTTCGCTGCTCTCACAATGATTTCCCCCTTTGTTACGGCATCGACTAAATACATTACCGATGAATTTGAAGTCACCCTGCGCAGCGGTACCAGTACTTCTAATAGTATCGTACGTATGCTTTCCAGCGGAGACACGGTAACCCTGTTGGAGCAGAACCTGGCTTCAAAATACTCGCTGGTGGAAACCACAGACCAGAAAAAGGGTTATATCCTCAGTCGGTTTCTGGTAGACACGGTTCCTGCCAAAGACCAGTTAATCGACTTGAGCTCAACCGTACAACGTCAATCGAGCTTGCTTGGCGAACAAAAGTTGCAAATTCAGCAGCAACTTGAAATCATCGATCAGGAACGCGCGGACAATGCCCTATTGAAGCAAACCCTGCTTGCAACTGAGCAGCAGTTATCGAAGATTAAATCGGCAGCGGAAAATACCTTGTCAATTCTCGACCGCAACCGGAAACTGGAGGCAACAATGACCGAGCTTGTTGTTGAAAAAGACCGACTTAGTGCCGAAAACCTGAAACTCAAAGATTCGACCAAAATGAACTATTTAATTCGGGGCGCGATTATTTCGCTCGTCGCATTTCTCATTGGCATCGTGATAACCCGGATTCGCTGGCGCAAACAAGATGGCTGGGGTTCCTACTGAATTTACGCACAGCTCGCCAGAGCTATTCCAGAGCGAGTGGATTGTCCGGGTCAACTCCCTGCATAAACGGTTTACCTCGGTCCATACTGGTTATCTGATAAATCAGTCCAATCCATTTCCCGACGACTGCGCTAGCCGTATCCTGCCAGGTGTTAGATAGTCGATCAACTATCAGTGCTTCGGGAAATTCACCCGCTGTTACCCCTGATTTTCTGGCTTCGTTAACGCGTAGCTCAAATTCTCTGAAAATTGCGCTTAGCTGTTCGTTGAAATAGTTTTCAGGCATCGCCGAGTACTGTTCCATTTCACCCTCAATAAATAAATTGACGTCACGTTTGTATTCCTTCAACAAAGACACGGTGTCGTATTCCGGATGCCCTTGAAAAAATACTGTACGAAATCCATCCGGGCTGGTCGCCAGATGCACGCCCCCGTCATCCGAAGTCACCAGAACTTTTAAACCGGCATGCTCGAATTGCTGTTTGTCGACGCTGTTCCATCTCGAGTGAGGCACATCAAACCGTGAGTTGATATCTGCCACCAATGGGTGTCTGGGTACAATCACTTCATGTTGAAACACCCCCCAACGTTTAGTTTTCCGTTTATAACGCTTCTGTCCATAGCGAAATTCGAGTACCGCATGCGTCGCCAGGCAGGAACACAGGGTCGAAGTGACATTTTCATGCGCCCAGTCGGCAACTTCAATTAACGACTCCCAGAAGGATTGCGTGGTCAGATCGGGGCCGATTACATTTGCCCCGGTAATGATCAATCCGTCTAATCCCTTCTGCTTAATACTGTCGAAACTATCGTAGTATTGGTCGACGTACTCTCTTGCCGCTGGGCTACGCTCCATTGCACCCAGAGTAAAAGGATGCACGTGGAACTGGGCGATCGAATTACTCTGTCCGATCAAGCGGAAAAACTGCCGTTCGGTTGCACCGAGCGCCGCATCGGGCATCATGTTTAATAAACCGATATGCAGTTCGCGAATATCCTGCTGAGACGCCGAATCATTATCCAGTACCCGTAAACCTTCCTGCCTGAGTTTGGCAAAGGTCGGTAGATTGTTATGCGCTACCAGGGGCATTAGCCGTTCCTCGCAATCGAAACTTCCAATAATTCAAGAAAATCGTCCTCGGATTCAATTTGTGCCACTTCATCAGAGGTCACGGTATAGCCATGCGGTTTAACAATGGCCTCGTATCGGGGTAACCGGGAGTGAAACAGTTTCGGAAATATCCAACGTGCAAACTCATCCGGGTCGATCTGGGCGGCATACTGCAACCCAGTCTGTGCAAAATACAGCTGCAAATGTTCGCGTAAAAAATCAGCGCGGTAATACAGGGGTTTGGGCGAACTTTGCGCACGCTCGATGAGCACACTCTCCTGATCCTGATTGGTGATCTGGATATAAAGTATCAGTGTATTTTCGACCAGTAAATCAATCACTCCAGGGTCATCGAGTTCACAAAGGCTG
>JBLHOA010000132.1:0-8471 GCA_047622345.1 Gammaproteobacteria bacterium
GTGTCGCACCAGGGCGAATTCAATGCCCGCGGTGCCGAACTGCACATTGGCAATCAGGTAACCGTCGGGCACAAGGTTTTATTGCACGGTTGTCGCATCGGCGACCGATGCCTGATCGGCATGGGCTCGATAGTGGCCGACAATGCGGTATTGGAAAATGAAGTCATGCTCGGTTCCGGCAGTCTGGTCCCGCCGGGCAAAATACTGGAGTCTGGATACCTTTACCTTGGCAGCCCGGTACAGCAGAAACGCCGCTTAAGTGGCCGCGAAATCGAAAGCCTGCGCTATCTTTCCGATCATTACGTACAAACCAAAAACCGATATGGCGAATGAATCAATGAAACGTTGGGAATGCATAGTCTGTGGATTTATTTACGACGAAGCCGAAGGCTGGCCGGAAGACGGCATTGCCCCCGGCACGCGATGGGATGATGTTCCTGACGACTGGGTCTGCCCCGATTGCAACATGAGCAAAGACGATTTCGAAATGATCGAAATCGACGATTAGCGATAGAATCGGCATCCAACCTCGCGATGCCGGTCATCCAGACCACCGAGCCGGGACCTAGTGAAAGTAGAGCCATTTCGAAGATTGCGGCTGGGCGGGCCGCGCAGGCGCCGCAATGACGGTGGTTAAGAATTGCCTAAACTTCACGTTATCGGGAATTGGCTGACGTCGTAGCCGCTGTGAGAGCAAGGCAGATATTTTGCCGATAGCGCGAGCATACGAAATGTATGTGAGCGTTTCGGCAAAAAATCTAACGCCGCTATCGCCTACTACGCGACCCATAGGCGGCGTTGGATTTTCCTTCGAGACCATCGCGTACTATTCGTACGCTCAGGCCATCTCAGGAAAACCCGCCTTGCCTATGGGCCGCTCGCGACGGCGATGTTCTCTACCAACCTCGAGATCACGCGGTGCTTTGCCCTACGTGTCTGGCGTTCTGTGTGCAGTCAGATCAAGGCAAAGATTTCGGAAATAGCGCGCGCATACATAATGTATGTAAGCGTTTTTCCGAAATTTTTAACGCAGAGATGGCTGCTCACAGAGCGTCAGCGATTCAATAACTGTCCAGTCTGGCAATATCGCGTAACCCACCGAGCGCAAGATCAAGCGTATCCTGATTGCGCCCGACCTCGGGGTAAACCATATAGGCCGGGCGCTGCATGGTCGGCGCAGCCTCCACCTGGAATAATTTCTGCTGATCGATGTAAGGCTGCACCACACGAACTGGAAAATAACCCGAGCCACCGTTTTCTAGAATATAGGCAAGCCCCATAGTGCCAAGGCCGACCGAAAGCGCGGGGGTTTCCATTTCCGGGAAGGCTTCGCTATGGCGCGCACGAAACTCGGCTCCCCAGTCGACGTAAACGTAATCTTCCACCCATTCGTTGGTTAACTCACGCTGGTCAGTAGCGACCAGCAACAGCGTCTCTTCGAGTAAATCCTCAATAATGAGCCCGGGTGTTTGCCGCGGGTTGTACATGACGCCAATGTCGAGCACCCCGTCGGAGAGCTGACGCATCAAACTCGGCGAGTAATCGGCTTCAACGTGGATGGCAATATCGTTGGCATTTTTCCTCATCCACGGAACCCACTTTAAAATAATACTGTCCCAGAGACTCACCTGTGAGCCCAGTCCGATGCCCTCGCTGAAATTTTCCGGCAATAAAATTCGTTGCTGCGCCTGCTGCCAAAGCCGCTGGATATTGAGCGCGTAGCCCCGAAAATGACGTCCCGCGAAGGTTAATTCGACGCCCGAATGACTGCGCGTGAACAACTGCCGCCCGAACCCCTCTTCCAGGGCCTTGACCCGGGCGCTAACGGTTGACTGGGTAACATGCAGATTTTCTGCGGCACGGTTAAAGTTGCCACAATCCGATATTTCCAAAAAGGTGCGGATATGTTCGATTTTCATCAGTTACCTCTGTTATCAGGCTATCGGGTTTTCCGATCATGGTATCCATAAAAATTTGCTTTTCAAATAGATAGTTCCGCCTAAACTGTTTTAGCTTCAAATTATCGAAACCCATAAGCCCGTGAACTTGAGCAGAATTTTAATCGGTAGCGCTGGCAGCGCCATAATCCTGGTGTTCGGGTTATTCCTGTTTGCGATCCAGGACAACATCATCAAGTATTTCAGCGATGAGCACTCGGTACTGCAAATTGTATTTATTCGCGGTTTGATTGCCGCCGCGTTGATGATTTATTTTATAAAAACAGTCAAAGAAAGCATTCCGATCATGTCGCGAAAGCCAATGCTGATTTTTTGGCGTGGCGCGCTGGGCTTTGCTTCTTACACCTGCTACTACCTCGCCGTAGCCGCAATGCCACTCGCCGAAGTGGTAGCGATCACCTTCACCATGCCGTTGTTTGTTACCGTCATGTCGGCATTGATCCTCGGCGAAAAAGTCGGTCTGCGCCGTTGGAGCGCGGTGGTTATCGGCTTTATCGGCGTACTGGTGATTCTGTCACCCACGGGTGAGTTTAATCCGCTGGCCGTGGTATTTGCCTTTATTGCCGCAGTAACCTATGCCTCGCAAACCATCATTACGCGATTTCTGAGTTCCTACGACCACCCGATGACCATCGCGTTTAACGCCATCCTGGTTTTTACCCTGCTCAGCGGGGGCTTGAGTCTGATGATGTTTCTCGGTGTTTTCAGCGTCGACAGCAGCCACCCTTCACTCGCCTTCTTCGGCCGCGACTGGATAACCCCGTCCCTTTTTGATGCTTCGTTGATGATTGCCATCGGCTTTATCGCAGCGATAGGCT
Organism: Gammaproteobacteria bacterium; assembly: GCA_047622345.1. Classification (GTDB taxonomy): domain Bacteria; phylum Pseudomonadota; class Gammaproteobacteria. The sequence goes on from JBLHOA010000132.1 coordinate 2,777, forward strand.
TTTACTGCCTGTCCCACGCCTATTGCACTAGTGAAGCGAGCGCGATTGCTCCCTTTGAATTCACTTATCTGGTGTGGGCGGTAGTTTTCGGCTACTTGATCTGGGGTGAAGTGCCCGGGCCGACCACGCTCGGCGGTGTGATCATACTGGTCGGCAGCAGTCTTTACATCTGGTATCGCGAACGTCAGCTCGATCTAATCGCCTCTGCTGACCCACCTGGCATTGATAGCGCAGCCGTCATCAGTATGACGCCGAAACCGGAGTTTCCCGATTACCAGCGATAGGCGCTGGCAATAAACCGTGCTACCGGTTGTTGAAACAGGGTTTGCGCCGGTGACTGCGCGAAGCCGTAACAAACCTGAAGCGGCAGTAAATGTTCTTCACGCGGATGGCAGTAGCGCGCATGCGGCGCCTCTAACCAGTTCGCCAGGCTTTGTTCGCGCTCGTCTTCGCTCAAATCAGTATCGCTACAGGTTTGCGCCAGCCAACTTTCAAAGGCCTGATTTTTTTCATCGACGCTGTCATCGGTTTTGCTCATCAACGCCCGCATATTGTGAAACGAAAACCCGGAACCAAGAATCAGTATGTTTTCACCTTTCAAACCCGCCAATGCCTTGCCGATATTAATGTGCAGGGCGGCATCAAGACTGCTCGACAAGGATAACTGGACGCAGGGAATATCCCCATCGGGGTACATCAGCATTAGCGGAACAAAGAGGCCATGATCAAAACCGCGGTCGAAATTGAGATTACATTCAATTCCACTGCCACCAAGCAAAGCCTGTATTTTTTGCGCAAGCTGGGGTTGCCCGGGTGCGGGATAACGATATTCATAGCTTTCTGCTGGAAAGCCATAATAGTCGAAGAGCAGCTCCGGATTCGGTCCGGCAATAACTGAAACCACCTCTTCTTCCCAATGCGCACTGATAACAATAACCGCATCGGGCTTTGTAATGCTCTGGGGAAACTCGCGCAGAAACCGGTTCATCGCGACATAGGCACCTTCATTCAGCAGCGGCAATGGACCGCCACCGTGCGGGATATACAATGCAGTAGCTTTATTCATTATTTTCAAATAGTTTGTTGACCGTAGTTAGTAGTTGACTACGAATTTTGGGGTCTCGGACTTCGCGTTTATCAGAATCAAAATAATCATAAAAACCCGGCAAGGAAAGACTCGCCTTGACCAGTCCGCCGAAACGAGGGATTTGACTCAAGGCGATTTCTAATACCCCAAGTCCGCCTCTTTTGCCCGGTGAAGTGGCCAGAACAACCATTGGTTTTTGCTGGTAAACACGGCTATCGATTCGCGACATCCAGTCGTACCAATTTTTATAGGCCGCGCTGTAATTACCATTGTGCTCGGCAAAAGAAATAATTATGCCATCGCAGTTCGAAATTTTATTGAAAAAGTTTCGCGCCAATTCCGGCTGGCCGAGCTCGGCCTCACGGTCGACACTGAACAACGGCAGCTCATAGTCATTCAAATCGAGCAGCTCGACTTCTGCGTCGGGCAGCAAATCGGATGCATAGATAACCAGGCTTTTGTTGATCGATGTCCGACTGCTACTCGCGGCAAATGCAATAACTCGCCTGGCCATAATCAGGTTTCCATCAAAATCAGGTTTTCCCGGTTTATCAATTCAGGGTCATCTTCGTAGCCGAGAATGGCGGGGATTTGTTTGCTTGGCTTACCGATAATCTGTTTGCATTCATCGGAGGGGTAGTTCACCAGACCGCGCGCAATTTCGACGCCATCGGGACGCAGGCAGGCAACCACTTCACCGCGGTTGAAGACGCCGTTCACCGATTTCACTCCGATCGGCAACAGGCTGGCATTTTTATTCTGCAATACATCAACCGCACCATCGTCGAGATGCAATTCCCCGGCGCAGCGCATATGCCCGGCCAGCCATTGCTTGCGCGCGGCCAGATGGCCAACGCTCGCTTCGAGAAAACTACCGATAGCCTCGCCCTGCGCCAGGCGCACGATCACATTTTCTTCCTTTCCTGCTGCAATTATCGTATGCGTACCCGAACGCGCCGCTAACTGCGCCGCACTAACCTTGGTCTGCATGCCGCCACGCCCGAGATTGCCGCTGCTCGGGCCGGCGTATTCGACCAGCTTTGCATCCATCGCATCGGCGCGTTCAATCAGTCTGGCGTTAGGGTTCTCGACCGGATTGGCATTGTATAAGCCATTCTGATCGGTCAGAATAATGAGTAAATCGGCTTCGATTAAATTGGCAACCATTGCGCCAAGCGTGTCGTTGTCGCCGAAGCGAATTTCTTCATTGGCCACGGTGTCATTTTCATTCACCACCGGCAATACCCCGTATTCGAGCAGCGTACGCAAGGTGGTTCGCGCGTTTAGATAGCGCTTACGATTGGATAAATCGGCGTGGGTCAATAAAACCTGCGCACTATTAATGTTATGCGCCTGAAAGCAGGCTTCGTAGGCTTGTACCAGCCCCATTTGCCCGACCGCGGCGGTGGCCTGTAGCTCAGAAATATTCGTCGGACGTGATGTTAAACCAAGCCGGGTAATGCCTTCGGCGATCGATCCGGAGGACACCAGAACTATATCGACGCCCTGCTCACGCAGCGCAGCCATTTGCTCGGCCCAGATCGCGATCATTTTACGGTCGAGCCCTTTACCGCCATCGGTAATCAGCGCCGAACCGATCTTCACCACAATCTTCTTATAACGACTCATCATTTTCCATGAAGGCCATGATGTCCTGGCAGAGCCGGTCGACACCGGAACGGTTGATCGCGCTGATGCGATATACCGGTCCCTTCCAGGCTAGCCCTGCGACAATTTCGCTACACATCTCGTCGGCCATATCATCGGGGATCAAATCGAGTTTGTTCAATACCAGCCAGCGCGGCTTTTCATACAGTGATTCGTCATAACGCTTCAATTCGCGCAGAATTTTTTGCGCCGACTCGACCGGGCTATCGTCGCTTTGCGCCGGCAGTACATCGACGATGTGCAGCAGCAGTCCGGTACGTTGTAAATGCTTGAGAAACTGAATACCCAGACCGACACCTTCGGCCGCCCCTTCAATCAAACCGGGAATATCGGCGATGACAAAGCTGCGGTGTTTGGCCACGCTGACCACGCCGAGGTTTGGGTGCAATGTGGTAAAGGGGTAGTCGGCCACTTTCGGTTTTGCCGCCGAAACCGAACGGATAAAAGTCGATTTTCCGGCATTCGGCATACCCAGTAAGCCGACATCGGCGAGCACTTTCATTTCCAGTTTGAGATCGAATTGCTCACCCTTGCTGCCATTGCTGAACTGGCGCGGCGCACGGTTAGTCGAACTTTTATAGCGCGTATTACCGAGGCCATGGAAGCCACCGCGCGCGATCAGCACCGGTACGGAATCGTTGTCGGCAACGTCGGCGATCAATTCACCGGTTTCGACTACGCTGATTACGGTGCCCAGCGGCACGGGAATAACAACGTCCTCGCCCTTGGCGCCGGTTTTATTGTTGCTCTGTCCCTTGGCGCCTTTTTGCGCGACAAAACGGCGCGTATGGCGATAATCGGACAGGGTATTCAAACCAACCGAACCGATCACGTAAACCGACCCTCCGTCGCCGCCATCGCCACCGTCGGGCCCACCCATCGGAATGTATTTTTCACGACGAAAACTGACGATGCCGTTACCGCCATCGCCTGCCTTGACATAAATATTTGCTTCGTCAATAAATTTCATCGCGGGATCATAGCACTCAGCTGGTTTATGGTCTTTAGGGAAACTCTGATTTATTCAGAGGTTCCTTAAATGAAACGGATTCAGGGGGCTCAGAAACAAAAAAGCCCCGCATGGCGGGGCTTTTCATGATTCTTCTGCGCTTAACTTCAGGCGTTGACTACACTAACGAAAGTGCGGTTGTGTCGGCCTTTAATCTGGAATTGAACCTTGCCCTCGGACTTCGCGAACAGAGTGTGGTCCTTGCCACAACCTACGTTGTCTCCCGGATGAAATTTGGTGCCGCGTTGGCGTACCAGAATATTGCCGGGGATTACGACTTCGCCGCCAAACTTCTTCACGCCGAGCCGTTTGGATTCCGAATCGCGTCCGTTGCGGGTACTGCCTGCCGCTTTCTTATGTGCCATATCGTTATGCCTTGATTTCGGTTACTTCAATTTCGGTATAGCTCTGGCGATGCCCCATTTGGGTACGCGAGTGCTTGCGACGGCGGAATTTAACGATTCCAACCTTTTCACCACGACCATGCGCAGTGATTTTCACGGTTACCGTTGCCTTGTCCAACGCAGGGGTACCAACCGATACCTTGTCGCCGTCTGCAACCATTAATACATTGTCGATTTTCAGGGTCGAACCTTCTTCGGCCTCTAATTTTTCGACGCGCAGGGTTTCACCCTTGGTCACACGGTACTGTTTTCCGCCTGTAGCGATGACAGCGTACATTGCCTACTCCGAACACGATTCTAAAAAGGTGGCGAATTCTAGCCGCGATAGCGCGGCAGGTCAATGCTTAAACGCGATTGATTTGCCTATATTACGTCAAGCAAAATCCGTGGACAAATCATTAACCCGATCAATTAGCTTGAGCATCGCGCTGCCAGTCTTAACTTTACAACCCGAAACACCGCGACTAGTATGGCTATCACCGGGGTTCGCACCATCACAAACCCTGGGGCATCGATGAAACCCAGGGCAGGCATTCAGATGAAAAGACGCGATACCCCCAGTATAGAAATACTTTTTTCGGGCTTGTAATAACCCTCAGCGTGACGCTTTCTGCCTGCGGCAGCGGTACTAATTCGACTCTTATCGATCCCGATAGTGACGGCGATGGCATCTTTAATAGTGTCGACGTCGACGACGATAACGACGGATTGACCGAAATCGCCAACCTCGAACAACTCGACTGAATGCGCAACGACCTGGCGGGCACTTCACTCAGCGACCATGACGACAATGTATCCAGCGGCGGTGGCCCGGTCAGCGGCTGCAATGGCTCCGAATTGGTCACCGACCTCGATTTTGACACCAACGCCGACAACAACATGGATGCTGCCGATCGATATTACGACTACGAAGGCGATGGTAGTAATAGCGGCTGGTTGTCGATCGGTAAAACTCCAGACAATCCGTTTATCCCGATTTTCGAAGGTAACGACCATCAAATCGGCAATGTCTATCGCGGCCGTGACGGTAACGGCAGCCTCGATTAGCTGGGAATGAACAGGCCTGTTATGTGCTGCGTAATACCCGTCTAAAAGCAAGCGCGAGCAGTAGTAATAGCGTCGCGCTGAGCACGATCGCCGGGCCGGTTTGCCAGTCGAACTGGAACGAACCTCCAATACCACCCGCGAGGGCGCCAAAGCCGAACAAGGCGCTGATCAACACCATCTGTTCGGGGCTGCGGCTAAACAGGCGTGCGCTGGTGGTCGGGATGACCAGCATCGCGGCGATTAACAGTACACCCATCACCTTCATCATCACCGCGACTAGCAGGGCGATCATCGAGTACATCAAAAACTGCATTTTGCGCACGGGAATGCCTTCGGCCTGGGCGATTTCACGGCTCACCGAGACGGCGACGAAGGAACGCCAGTGTTGCAACAACAGGATGATCAAAATTACTGTGGTCAGCAGCAGTTGGATCAGGTCGGATACCGTGGTTGCGAGCAGGTCGCCGAATAAAATGGCTT
>JBLHOA010000133.1:0-8418 GCA_047622345.1 Gammaproteobacteria bacterium
CGGGGTAGTCGCCGGCCTTACGAGAATATTGCCGTTGCCGCAATATAGTCAGCAGCAGATCGAAGACAATTTCATCGGTACGACTTTACCCGGGCGCTTCCAGCAGATCGAGACCCGCCTGCCTTGCCGAGTTATTATCGATGTGGGTCATAACCGGGATGCGGCAAAATCGTTAAGCGAAAACATTGCTAAATTGCGTGATAAGGGTCGAGTAGTCGTATTATTGGGTATGCTCGAGGATAAACAGGCAGATTGGTTTGCCGAAGCTTTGCAGTCGGTGGTTGATATCTGGTGGTGTTTAACGCTGGAAGGTGATCGTGGGCTTAGCGCAGACGATTTACGTTCGCGCATAGAATCCAAAGTCGAAGTGCAGCGAGTCTTCAAAAATATCGAGTCAGTAATCGAGCCTGCACTGTCATCTTTGACTAATCGGGATATAATGCTGGTCACCGGTTCTTTTGTTACTGCTGAACTGGCTCTTCGTGCATTTTCAATAGCTGGCGATCAATAAAACTGTAATGGATCAAAATACTAAAAATCGCCTGGTTGGGATAGTCGTCATTTTTTCACTGGCGGTTATTTTTTTACCGATGATTCTCGATGGTGCTGGTGTTCAGAAAGACAAGCTCGAAGTGGTTATTCCGTCGCAGACTATCGTCGGGGAAAACCCGGAATTTGAGCATAAGGTCATTGAATTGCGAGCCCAGGTGGAAGCCATTCCACTGCTTAAGCCAAAAATAGTAGACGAACACTCTCCGGACGTTAACCTGCGACCGACCCCGGTGGAAAAATTCAATGAGGTTGATAGCAAGAACCTGAATGATGGGATATCGGCAGACGAAAAACCGGTTGCCGCAGGTGGAATCAGCTGGGTTTTACAGGTAGGCAGTTTTCTTGACCGAAAGAAAGCCCTGATCCAGCGCGATCAACTTCGCAAGTCAAACATAGCTGCGGTATTTATCGAGCAATTTGATGCAAACAACAAAATCAATTATCGAGTTAGGCTTGGCCCTTTCGTCAGTCGTGAGCGAACTAAAGTTGCTCAAAATAAAATTAAGGCGAAGCATAACATCGATGGAATTATCATGAAGTATGAAAGATAATCCACCCCTTATGTTAATTGTCGCTCGCAACGGCTGGGCCTCTGCCTTAAGGCGATTCAGAGCAGACACAAGGTCTACCAATAGAGGAAATGTATGAGCTGGCTTGATCTTGTCATTTTAGGAGTTATCGTATTATCGGCTTTGATCAGCCTGATTCGGGGCTTCGTTAAAGAATCAATTTCCTTGATCACCTGGATAGTGGCCGGTGCTGTCGGGCTTAGATATTTTTTACCTATGGCGGTGCTCCTGGAGCCGTATATTGAAACTCCAACATTGAGATTGATGGTCGCCGGTGGCGGGTTGTTTGTGTGCACCTTGATCATTGGTGCTATTGTCAATTTTATTGCCGGCCAGCTGGTTTCGAAAACCGGGCTTAGCGGGACTGATAAGGCGCTCGGTGTAGTTTTTGGTGGCGCTAGAGGTTTGTTAATTGTTACGATGCTGGTGCTGCTTGCCAGTTTAACTCCAGCACCCGAGTCCGAAGTGTGGCAGGATTCAATGTTAGTCGAGTTTTTTCAGGATCTTGCGGGATGGGTTAAAAGCGTTATTCCGGCTGATGCAGTCGAGCGATTTAAGATTTAAGACAGCTCTGAACCATTCATTCTGAATGGTCAGAGGATGGAAAAATAAATTGTGCTTTTTTTGTTTTTCCTTCATTTTCAACGGCCTGGCAGCCGCTGGAAGTGGCGGTACATTTGTACCGCGGAAATTCTGAGTTAATCAGAGCTTCCTTAACCATTTAATTTGGTCGTAAACGCCTATGTGTGGAATTGTTGGAATAGTAGCGAACAGTCCGATCGCACAAGTCATTTACGATGCCTTGCTGGTATTACAGCATCGAGGCCAGGACTCTGCGGGGATAGTAGTCTGTGATGACAACAAGTTATCCCTGCATAAAGGCAATGGGCAGGTAAATGATGTGTTCCATACACGCCATATGCTTGAACTAAAAGGCTCGATGGGCATTGGCCACGTTCGATACCCAACTGCGGGTTGCTCGTCTTCAGCTGAAGCTCAACCTTTTTACGTTAATTCCCCCTACGGCATAACGCTCGCCCACAACGGTAACCTGACCAACGTTGAAAAGCTGAAAGCCGAGCTATACCAGTCCGATTTGCGTCATATCAACACTGAATCCGATTCTGAAGTTTTGCTCAATATTCTTGCGCACGAATTGCATAGTAGCGGCAGTTTGAATTTAACGCCGGCAGAAATTTTCACTGCGGTTCGCGAAACCCACCGCCGCATTGAAGGTGCTTACGCCGTTGTCGCCATGTTAACCGGTAAAGGTATCATCGGTTTTCGTGACCCTTCAGGGATTCGACCCATTGTTTATGGTAAGCGTGAAGCCAATGGGGGAATCGAATACATGATTGCCTCGGAAAGCGTCGCGTTACAGGCATCGGGATTTGACCTGGTTGCAGATTTAAAACCCGGGGAAGCCATCTTTATTGATGTTGACGGACGAGTTCATCTACAGCAGTGTGCGGCCGAAACCAAACTGTCCCCCTGCATTTTTGAATTTGTGTATCTGGCCAGGCCCGATTCCATTATTGATGACATTTATGTCTACAAAGCGCGGCTACGCATGGGCGTAAAGCTGGCGCGAAAAATAATCCGGAAAATGCCAAAGCATGACATCGATGTTGTTATTCCAATACCGGATACCAGCAGGCCTTCCGCGATGGAACTTGCTTATCATCTTGGCGTTAAGTTTCGCGAAGGGTTTATCAAAAACCGCTACATCGGCAGAACTTTTATCATGCCAGGCCAGACATTGCGTAAGAAATCGGTGCGCCAGAAGCTCAACCCTATCGATATTGAATTTAAAGGCAAAAATGTGCTATTGGTCGATGATTCAATTGTTCGAGGCACTACATCGCAGCAGATCATTCAAATGGCACGCGAAGCAGGGGCTAAAAAAGTCTATATGGCTTCGGCCGCACCACCGGTTCGATTCCCCAATGTATACGGCATAGATATGCCAGTCGTGGACGAATTGGTAGCCCATGGACGCAGCGAAGAGGAGATCGGTGAGCACATTGGTGCCGATTGGCTGATTTATCAGGATTTAGAAGATTTGATCGACGCCGTGCAAAAAGGTAACCCCGCGATTAAGGCGTTTGACTGTTCCTGTTTCGATGGTAACTATGTAACCAAAACCATCGACGACAAGTATTTGCACAAGATTAGTAGTCTGCGCAACGATTCGGCCATGCAGGGAGGCGATGATCACTTGAACGTGGTTGGAATGGACTTGCACAATAATGCCTGATGCATTGGGATAATATTAAAAACGAAATCGCCGCGCGCCTGCACGGTAATTCTGCCCTCGCGGATGAGCGGCCTTTCATTGTCATAGATTCTTCGACGCAGGAGCTACATAGAGTAGATATCGACGAAGGCGATAGCATCACGTTTAAAATATCGACGGCTAAAAATGGTTTGGGTAATCGCTCGGAATCTTTCAGAACGCCAACAGGAATCCACCGCATAAAACAGAAAATCGGTGGTGGTCAGCCCTGTGGGATGGTATTTCAGGGGAGGGAGCCGACGGGCAAGATAGTTCACTCGATGAACAATACTGAAACCGATGATATCACCTCTCGCATTTTATGGCTGGACGGAATGGAAGAGGGTAGCAATCGCGGTGGAAACTGCGATACCTATTCGCGGTACATTTATATCCATGGAACCTCCGATGAAGGGCGTCTGGGGTTGCCTGTATCAGCCGGCTGTATTCGAATGAAAAATGACGATGTCATAACGCTGTTTGACGAAGTGTTGGTAAATGATCTCGTAATTATTCGCTAACCGATCAAGCATCCAGGCGTGTCCCTGGGTTATCGAAGTCTTGAAATCTGCTGGAAAACTATCCCTCTGCTGAAAACCCTGTTTGCAATGGGCGGGTCGATATTTGAAATAATTCAATAAACCGAAATGCCTGTGTTGACAATCCTATTGCGAGGGCATACTGTCCCGTCCATGGCGCAGATTTGTTTCTCGGCTTGCAGGCGCCTTTGAAGTTACCTTTGTAATCATAGGGATTTCTAAAATATAAATTTGCTAAAGAGGGTGGTTTGTCCCCCTGTGAATACCCCCCTTCCGAGTTTTTCGAATTGGAGAACTCCTTGAATCAGGAAAAATTTGCCCCGGAAAAATTTGCTTTAGAGACACTAGCCATTCGGCAGGGTCATCGACGTACTGCTGAACTCGAGCACAGCGAACCGATTTTTACTACCTCGAGTTTTGTATTTAATTCGGCAGCTCAGGCGGCAGCGCGATTTTCTGGTGATGAGCCGGGCAATATATACGCGCGTTTCACCAACCCGACGACGCAAACCTTCGAACAGCGTCTGGCTGCTATGGAAGGTGGGGAGTCCTGCGTAGCCACGGCTTCCGGTATGGCCGCCATTACCAGTATTTGCATCGGTTTGTTACAGGCGGGCGATCATATCCTCAGCTCCCGATCGATATTCGGTACCACTACGACATTATTTGAAAAGTATCTGCCCCGCTTCGGCATAGAAACCGATTTCGTTAACATGACCGATCTGGAGCAATGCAAGCGTCTAATCAGGCCGACAACTAAATTTCTGTTTGTTGAAACGCCTTCCAATCCGATGACCGAGATTGTCGATCTGCAGGTAATCGCGGACTTCGCGCATGAAAATAATTGTTTGTTGATTGTCGATAATTGTTTTTGTACGCCGGCCTTACAGCGACCCTTGCTGTACGGTGCCGACTTGATCGTGCATTCGGCCACCAAATACCTGGATGGGCAGGGGCGCATCGTCGGGGGCGCCGTGGTCGGAAACAGTCAGCTGGTCGGTGAAGAGATTTTTGGCGTGATACGATCTACCGGTCCCACAATGAGTCCGTTCAATGCCTGGGTAGCATTGAAAGGGCTGGAAACCTTATCCCTAAGAATGACGGCTCACTCTCAACAGGCACTTAAAGTCGCGCAATTTCTGAGCGAACACAACAAGGTGGAAGTAGTTAATTATCCAGGGCTGATTTCGCATCCCCAGCATGAGATAGCTAAACGGCAACAAAGTGACTTCGGTGGCGTGGTATCTTTTGTCGTCAAAGGAGGGCGGGAAAAAGCCTGGCGAGCTATCGATGCGACCAGGATGATTTCGATAACCGCTAATCTAGGTGACGTAAAGACTACAATCACCCATCCATCGACAACCACTCATGGTCGGGTGAGTGATGCGTTAAAGGCAGAAGCAGGAATTACCGAAGGATTGTTGCGAGTCGCCGTCGGCCTTGAAAATATTGACGATATTATTGACGACCTGAGTCGAGGACTGGATTGAAATTCAAATTATATGAACTTTTAGAGCAGGCATTGCTGCAAAGCGATGCGGGGCTTAAGTGCGATATGGTCAAGGAGATCCATTGTCAATGGCAGCAGGGTAATCTGCAGCGTGAAAGTGGTCGCGAAGTGTTGCCGTTGGATAATCCCGGTATGCCCGACAAGCCTGAGCTGGTCGACCCATCTAAACTCGCGCGCAGAAGTATTGGAACTGAACAAGGCCGGATTACCTTGTTGCATGCCGTGGCCCATATAGAGTTCAATGCTATAAATATTGCTTTGGATGCCGCTTACCGTTTTCAACAGATGCCCGATTCTTATGTCGGGGACTGGTTGTTAGTTGCCAGCGAAGAGGCGCTACATTTCACCTTGTTGAAAGACGAGCTTGAGGCCCGCAATAGCTACTATGGGGCCTTTGATGCTCACCGTGGTTTATGGGACATGGTTTGTAAAACCCGTCACGATGTTTTACATCGCATGGCTTTGGTGCCGAGGGTTATGGAGGCAAGGGGGCTTGACGTGACTCCTGCTATGATCAAAAAATTCAGGAAAATCGGTGACGAATCCGCTTGCGACATTCTGCAACGAATTTACCAGGATGAAATAGGCCACGTACGCATTGGCAACCACTGGTTCCAATACCTTTGCGAACAACGCGGCATCGATCTGATAGCAGGCTTCCGCTCGTTGATAGCGGAATATCTCGGCGAAGGTTTACGCGGTCCGTTTAACTGGGAAGCCCGCCAATTGGCAGGTTTTAGTCGCCAGGAACTGGCCAGTTTAGAAGCAGATATACGGCGTTAATTTGACTACCCGCGAGTCGTTGTTAACTAATCAATTGACTCTTTCATCGACTAAATTAAACCCAGCCGAGGCGGACCAGCTTAAATAGCTGGTAGCGGGTTGCCAGTCACCCAGAACAATACGAGTTTTGCCACCACTGTATCGATGGACGGCGGGCCGATGGGTGTGGCCGTGAACAATAGTGCTGGTGGAAAACTGATCGAAACAATTCGCAACAGCGGCTTCGTTAACATCCATTATTTCGGTCACTTTGGCTAACATTGCTGCGGCGCTATCGGTGCGCAGTTTGGCCGCTATCTGTTGGCGTTCGATCAGCGGTTTTGCCAGAAACTCGGATTGCCAATGGGCAGAGCGCACCAGCTGGCGAAATTGCTGGTAGTCATGATCATCGGTACACAGACTGTCGCCATGCATTAACAGCACGGGATTGCCATCCAGTTGCAGGCAATGCGGCTCTTTTAGAATAGTAATGTTGATTTTTTCGGCAAAAGTCCGGCCAACCAGAAAATCGCGATTCCCGGCCAGGAAAAAAAGTTGGGTGTTTTTGCCCAGCTGCGCAAGTGCGGTTAGCAGGGGTTGATGTTGTACTGCCGGGTCATCGTCGCCCAACCAGACCTCGAAAAGGTCGCCGAGAATATACAGGCACCGAGCCTTACTGGCCCGGCCCTGCAAGAACTCGATCAGGTTTCGCGCGATCTCGGGATTTGATGCATCGACATGACAGTCAGAAATGAATAAATACTCGTCTTCCATCACCGCCCAGGACCGATATTACTGGCGGCTAACAGCGGTAATAGTAATAGGCTCGACCGGTACGTTTTCGTGCCCGCCTTTGTTGCTGGTGGCAACCGCAGCGATCTCTTCAACGATATCCATGCCTTCGGTTACCTTGCCAAAAACCGCATAACCCCAGCCCTGCATAGATTCATTGCTGAAATTCAGGAAGGCATTGTCGGCATGGTTAATGAAAAATTGTGATGTGGCCGAATGCGGGTCACCGGTTCGCGCCATGGCAAGACTTCCTTTTACATTGGTGAGCCCGTTATTGGCTTCATTTTGAATCGGAGCATGTTTGCTCGGCTTATCGGCCATGTCGGCAGTCAAACCGCCACCTTGAATCATAAAGCCCGGGATAACTCGGTGAAAAGTAGTGTCGACAAAATAGCCGTCATCAACATAGGCGAGAAAATTTTCGCTGGTATTGGGGGCATTTTCGATGTCGAGTTCAATCGTAATATTACCCATTGTTGTCTCGAACAGGACGGATACATTGCCCGCGGTAGAATCGTTCATTGTTTTGTTACCTTTGGTAGTAGGAAAAAATAGCAGGGATAAAATAGCTGTCAGTACGACCGCCATTGGTAGCAGCGTTTTTCTCATTGGGCGGCCCTGTTGTTTCATAAGGTTGCGGATTCTACTGATTTGTTAACCTATTTGGAAGTTATCCGGCATTTAACTGGTGCACTGAGACTGCGCTTCTTTTAAACTTCTCCCACTTTTTTGGGTGCGAAGTTCCGAGCTTCGAATTTGATCGATGATAAGTATTTACAATAACCTGACTAACAAGAAAGAAGAATTTGTACCGATTACCCCGGGCAAGGTTCGTATGTATGTGTGCGGTATGACCGTATACGACTATTGCCACATCGGTCATGCGCGGGTGTTGGTGGTATTTGACGTCGTTTATCGCTTCCTCATGCAGCAGGGGTACGAGGTGACCTATGTGCGTAATATTACCGACATAGATGACAAGATCATAAATCGAGCAATCGAAAATAAAGAAGAATACTTTCAGCTTACCAAACGTTTTATTCAGGCGATGCACGAAGATGCCGATGCGCTCGGCGTGTTAAGACCCGATAAGGAGCCCTGTGCAACAGAAACCATCGACGAAATTCTGGTAATGATCGAATCCCTGATGGAGCAAGGCTACGCGTATCAGGCTGACAATGGTGACGTTTATTTTGAAGTCGCCAAATTTGCAAGCTATGGCCAGCTTTCCGGTAAGGTTCTCGAAGATTTGCGCGCAGGGGAACGGGTTGAGGTTGACCCGGGCAAGCGGGCGGCCGGTGATTTCGTGCTGTGGAAACCGGCAAAACCGGGGGAACCTTTCTGGCCTTCAAAATATGGTAGTGGGCGTCCGGGTTGGCATATTGAGTGCTCTGCCATGTCGACCAGCCTGCTGGGTAA
>JBLHOA010000134.1:0-8356 GCA_047622345.1 Gammaproteobacteria bacterium
GGGTTGAAGCCGCGGTGATGTATATCGAGCACAACCATCAGGCGGAATTGCCGTCGGATAGCTAAGTCGATCCTTTCGTCATCGCGGTTCGATCGGGTCAACCTGGCCTCGTCATTGCGGCTCAGCGGGCCGCAATCTCGCAGAAGCCCTTTGTTTAATCTAAATTTCCAAACTACTCGAATGTCACCCGATACCCGGATTCTTACCAACATTCAATAACTTAGGCGTATTCAGCTTTTCGATTCGGGTCACTTCACTACTTCGCAAATGCTCGGCGACCACATCCCATATCGGTGGCCCTTCGGATTGCGACCCGACCGTTGCCCAGCCCGCGACCTTGTACATTTTCGAGGCTTCAATCGCGCTACCGTCATCAAGCTGCATACTGGAAATTCGCTGACCGGTGTCGGCACCGGGCTCAATCGCATAGTCCAGGCCACCCAGACGGACCATATCCCCACCCTGCTGCAAATAAGGGTCAGGGTTAAATAGATTGTCGGCGACGTCTTCAAGAATCAATTTCAAGTCCTGCCCCGACATGTCGCGCAGGTAGGTTTCCGGATAGGTGATGCAAGTCTGGTCCATCACATTTTCCATCGTAATTGGGGTACCCCCGAGGACAGTCGTCCCCCAACGAAAACCAGGCGACAGGGAAATCTGCGCATCACCCTGAATTCTCAAGGCATCGCAGATCACCTGGTCGAAGCTGCCGTTAAAATTGCCCCGCCGGTATAACAGTTCATCCGCAATCGACAACTTTTCATTGAGCTGTTCCAGGTAGGGTTTGCGCATGTCGGCAATATAATGCGCCATGTCGTGGTCATCTTCGATCAAATTGGAAAAAATCGGCATTAAGCGATAGCGGAAATCGCGTAGCTTTTTATTGCGAATATCCATATCCATCACCGCGAGGAACTTGCCGTTTGAGCCTGCATTGGTAACCAGTGTTTTGCCCCCGGGGTTAGCCACTGGAATGGCGGCGGGTACGCCATCGTGAGTATGCCCACCGAAAATAGCCTCGATGCCGCTCACCCTCGAGGCCATTTTAAGATCGACGTCCATACCGTTATGTGACAATAAAATAACCGCATCGGGGGACTCTTCGTCACGAATTTGATCGACCTGTTCCTGCATGTCTTCTTCGTTGATGCCGAAGGTCCAATCGGGGATAAACCGCTGCGGATTGGCAATCGGCGTGTAAGGAAAGGATTGCCCGATGACGGCGATGCGCAGGTCGCCCATTTCGCGTATCACATAGGGCTTGAACACATGCCCGCTATCCTCATCAAAATCTCCCAGATCACCCAGTTCATAGTCGAACAGCGAGGCTTCCTTGACCTTGCAGTTCTGGCTGATAAATTCACCATTGAACGCCGCCGCATTTTCCAGCACCTCTTGCGCGGCATAGGTGAATTCCCAGTGCCCGGTCATCAGGTCAACACCGAGCAGGTTGCTCGCGCCGACCATGTCTTTACCCCGGGTCCAGTAGGAAGTCGCCGAACCCTGCCAGGTATCGCCGCTATCGATTAACATCGTCCTGTTTTGCGCATATTCCGCGCGAAATTTTTTCACCAGAGTGGCCATATGGGCAAAACCGCCGACTTTACCGTATTGCCGGGCGGCCTCTTCAAAATCAAGATGGGTATAGGCATAGGCATCGTGGCTTTGCATCGGGATGCCGAAACGGTCTAACAGGTTGGCACCGACAACATGCGGCGCCTTGCCATAGGCGTCACCAATGCCGATATTGATGCTGGGTTCGCGAAAATAAACGGGGTTGAGCTGTGCATGACAGTCGGCGAAATGCAGAATACGGGCATTGCCGAAGGCGGGCATTTCATAATAGTCAGATGGTGCCTTGCGCGCCGCAAATACCGATTTGGGCAGTAACCCGGCCGCACCGGCGAGGCCCATCAAACGCACAAACTCTCGACGATTCAGATTCATAGTCGCATTCCGCTTAAAGTGGGTTAGGCTGGCAAAACCCGTGTTTTATGACAATACCCCATTGGTAATGTAGCGTCTAAAAAAAACTCTGTGTTAGGGTGTCTAGCTGTTCAAGCAGGCACCGCATCAACAAACGGAATTTATCCCATAGCAATTGAAAAAAATGGGCAAAAGTGGGAAGCTACGGCAATGTTAAAGCGCATCTTAATCGGACTTTTTTTAATCAGCCACCTGATTGTTTCAATTCAGGCAGCGGTACCCCGCGATCCTTACCAATTCTTTTTCGAGCAAAGCCTCGGTGACTTAACCGAAGAGCTCGAAATCGCCCGTGAGGAAGGAAAACTGGGCATCTTTGTTTTCTTTGAAATGGACGAATGCCCCTTCTGCCATCGGATGAAGCAAACCGTGCTCAATCAACCGGAAATCCAGCAGTATTTCGGTCAATATTTTCATTCGCTGGCAATGGACATCGAGGGCGACATTGAAATTGTCGATTTTGCCGGTGACGACATGACGCAAAAGCAGTTTGCGCGTAACAATCGCGTCAGGGCAACGCCACTGCTTGCTTTTTATAACCTCGACGGTGAGCAGATATTCAAATATACCGGCGCGGTGTCAGGTGTGGAAGAATTTAAGCTAATGGGTGAATACATCGCCAACCAGGTTTACCTGCAAAAGGACGACCAGGGACGAAATATCCGGTTTACCCGTTTCAAACGCATGCAGAAAAAGAACTGATGTCGCCCCCTTATCAGGGTACAGTCCATTCCACTATCCCTACCCGAAATCAATAACCCAAACTGCCGTGAATGACCAATTGAAACGATTGATGCTACTTTGCCTGCTGCTTCCAACAGGGGCATACGCGCAGGGACTACCCGAACCGCTTACTCTGGATGCTGCTTTAGCGACGGCGGGCAATACGCAGCATTACAGCCTCATTGACGTCGATGAGCGTCTGCAGGCGATAGAGGCCAGTGCCAGTATTCTCGAGGCTGAAAATGGCTTCAAACTGAATTTGAAAGGTCGACTGCGCGAAGTCGGTCAATCGCAGGCTGCGGGCGGTGGCAGCGCGGGGGATAGCGCCGCCAGCCTGGTTTTATCCCGGCCGGTATACGACTTCGGCCAATCCAGCGCCGAAGAGAATCTGCTGGTAATGCAGGCCCGGGCGCTGCAGATCGAGCGCGCCTACCTGATCGAACAGCGTCACCTTTCCATTCTTGACAAGTATTTTTCTGTGCTCAACGCCGACAATGCGTTTATCACGGCGAACGAAGCGCTGGCCATCGGCTTTATTCGCTTTGACCGCGCGCAGGAACGACAGGAACTCGGGTTGGCTGCAGAAATTGAAGTCAGGCGTTTGCAGGCCGAATACGAAGTGATCCGGCAACAACTCTTCCTGGCACAACACCAGCAACGACTCAGCCGCGCGCTACTGGCTGAAGAAATGGGATTTCCAGAGCAACCGCCGAGTGATCTGGAAAGCCCGACAATAGACGCCGATAAAAAAATCAGCACTAAATTCGAATCGCTATACGAACGCGCCATGCAGCACAGCCTTGCCGCGGCACGCATCAAATTGCAAACCGATATCGCCGCCGCCACAATCAGAATCGGCGAAAATTCGGATAACCCAAGCGTCGATTTCGAAGTCGAAGCGTCGAGTTATGAACGCGATAGCCAGCTTCGCGATGAATGGCGTGCCAGTCTCTATGTCGATATCCCGTTGTTTGGCAAATCGACCGATGCAGCGACTAGCTTGCATAAGGCTAATTACAGACAGGTCCTTTCACAGCAACAACGCTTTCAAACCAGACTACGATTGCAATTACTCGAACTCTGGCAGGCCATACAACAATGGCAACTCACCGCATCGGGAGCGGAAGTTGCACAGAATTATCGCGAAATGTATCTCGACCGCAGCCGCGCCGAGTACGAACTGGAGTTCAATACGGACCTCGGCGATTCGATGATCGAATATTCTCGCAGCAATGCCGCTCGACTCGAAGCTGTTTATGCCTTCGAATTGAATTACCGGAAACTCGCCGCCCTGGTCGGTGACGAATTTTTACAAAATGCTGCCCCTGCCCAATGAGCTGAGACTACTATGCGCCTATTCATTATTCCCTTTTTGCTCATTTTCTCATCACCGCTCATCGCGCTGGAACTCGACGGAAATACCGAGTTTTCCAGAATGCTGCAGCTCAACAGCAGTGTCAGCGGCAAGATTGCGAAAATACATGTATCGGTCGGGCAATCGGTTAAAAAAGGCGATCTATTGATCGAACTGGTCCCCACTCGCTTTCAATCCGAACTCGATATCGCCCAGGCCGGACTGGATAGCCTGATGCCGACCCTGCTGCAATTAAAAACCGAGCTGGAAAAAGCCGAAGAGCTGTTCGACCGTGATTCATTGGCCCGGGTCGAGTTGCAACAGGCGCAGCAAAGCCACGATGCGGCAATGGCGCAAACCGCCGTGGCCGAGGCTAAACTTGAAATCGCCCGCCTGAACCTCGCTGAAACCCGCATTCTCTCACCAACCAATGCGAGGGTACTCAGCGTCGATACGCATTTACAGCGCTACATAAATACCACCGTCGCCGACCCGACCCTGCTCACCCTGGTCGACGACCGGCAAATGCTGGTAAGAGTCCTGCTTCCGGCTGAAAACTGGAGCAGCCAGTTGATCAATCGACCGGCCAGGGTCAGTTTTCTCAAAAATCACTACCGCGGAAAGGTCATCGGCATCGGCCAGCAGCGCATCTCGGGGGCCAATAACCACCCTGCCCTGGCGCTTATTATCCGCTTTGAAGCCGATGGAAAAGTCCCGGCCAATGTACTGGTGCGGGTAAATATCGAAGAGAACTAGCTTCAAACAGGCCGCAACCACCGTTATAATCACGCCTGGTCGGGCTGATCCTGAACCAACTTCTGCGATTAGCTGTCGCCCGTCTTCACTAACCACACGTCAAAAAAAACATGTCATCATTGCAGGAACAATTACTGAAAGCCGGGCTGGTCGATAAAAGCCGGGCCAACAAAGCGAAAAAGGAAAAGCAGAAACAAGCGCGCACGCATCGGCATTCAACTGACAAGGCAAGTGGCGGTAAAGTTACCCGGGCGCAGCAGGAACAGGCCAAACGGACCGAACGTGACCGTGAGTTGAATTTGCAACGACAAAAAGCGGCCAACGAAAAAGCAGCCGCGGCCCAGGTCAAACAATTGATCGAGCAGAACAGGCTCGAGCGCAAAGATGGCGACATTCCCTATAGCTTTGTCGATCAGGGTAAGGTGAAAAATATTATGGTCAGCGCCGCGCACAAAGCAGAACTGACCGCGGGTCGGCTGGTTATCATCGGTACCGGTGGCGGGAAAATTCGCCGCTTCGATATCGTTCCGGCGACGGTAGCCGAAAAAATCGCCGAACGCGATGAGAAAGCCGTTATTCAGATCAACAACAGCACCGATTCGAATGAAGACGACGCCTACGCCGATTATCAAATTCCCGACGATTTAATCTGGTGAACCTTGCTGCTGTCAATTTTTCTGTGTTCGGTTTTTCTGCAGGCAAGTTATTAGGGACAGATACAAACCTACCTCAGACTGATTTGAATTCTTAAATTCAGCAACCCCAGGATTCGACGCCTCATCGCAGAGTTGCGGCATTTAAATCACTTAACGGGCTAACCCGGTAACCTTCCCGATGAAACTGATCAAAAGCCTGTCGCCGATACTCATTCTGATCGCGGCAACCTTTTATTTTAACCAGTGGCAACACGCGATTCCTGTCGCTGTGCTCGACGGCCTCGTTTTTCTGCCCCTGGCACTTGCCGTGCTGGTGATTGGTTTTGCCATTCATTTCAACCGCAGTACCGTATTTTTTTACGCGCTGGTCATAATCATCGCCAATTGGCTGCCCGCATCCGGCTGGCTGACGAGTGAACTTCAGCTGACGCTGCTTAATGTCTTAATCCCGCTGCAGCTGCTCATATTCAGCCTGTTGCGCGAACGCGGTATCTTCAGCGTTAACGCCGCTCCCGCTTACCTGTCCCTGTTTGCTGGCATCGTCTTGGCCATCGCGCTTTCGACTAGCTCGAGCGGATGGCCGGATTATTTATTGCAGAGCGACTGGATGCCGCATCGCTATTTTGACTGGACACCCCTGTCGCAAACCGTATTAATCGTCGACATCATCGCTTTCATCAGCCTGCTGCTGCTTTGTTTTATGCGCCCCTCACCGCAGCTTTCCGCCGGACTTGGCGTGCTCATCATACTTATCCTGCAGGCGCACTCCGGCCACCAGTCCGGGGGATTTAACCTGTATAGCAGCGTCGCGCTGCTGATGTGCCTGTACGCGGTGACCCAGGAATCCTGGCGCATGGCTTACCTCGATGAACTCACCGGGATTCCGGCGCGGCGCGCGTTGCGCGAAAAGTTTCAGCAACTGAGCGGCCTGTATACTGTGGCCATGCTCGACGTCGACCATTTTAAAAAATTCAACGATAGCTACGGCCACGATACCGGGGACTCAGTGTTACAAATGATCGCCGCCAAAGTCAGCGCGGTCAGCGGCAGTGGTCTCGGGTACCGCTACGGCGGCGAAGAGTTTGCCATCGTATTTAAAGGTTTGAGCATCGACCAGGCCAGCCAGCATCTGGAGCTGTTACGCGAGAATATCGCCACCGCCGGCTTCGTCATTAATCGCAGCAGCCGGCGCAAAAGTGATAAACGCGCGAAAGTTGACAAGAACAAAACTGTAGTAGTGACGGTCTCAATAGGCATGGCCGATTCAAATGAAGCGGCAACTACCCCCTGGGATGCATTGAAACTGGCCGATAAGGCCTTATATCGAGCCAAGGACAAAGGACGCAATTGCGTCTGTAGCTAGTCGAACGGCTTGGCATCAAAACACGGTGCCACTAAAGCAACCCAGGCGAAAGGAATACAGCCACTATGAAAAGATCGATCATCTATTTAGTAATCGCGCTCGTCGCAGGAATCGCAATTGGAAAACTGACTTCCGACGATGTAGCAGTGAACCAGTCGATAGCGCCAACGGTCAGTTCGAACACGAATAACCTACGGCCCGAACCACTTGCGGGCAATAGCACCATCGGCCCCGTGGAAATTGACCAACTCCGCCAAATGATTCAAGTCGAGTCGCAGGCACGATTGAAACTGGAAGCGAAAGTTCGCCAGCTGGAAAGCCGCATAACCGCCTCAATCGACAGCAACACCGCTCCCGCGGCTACCACCGATGCCGCGTTGCCTGAAGGGCATCCAAAGGTCGCACGCTCATCCGACGAAGAGTGGTTTAATCTGCAGGGACTGCTCGAACTCGGTATGAATACAACACGGGCGGAGCAACTGAAAACCCGCTTTGAAACCCTCGAACTCGATCGCCTGTATCTGCGTGATCAATCGGTGCGTGAAGAATGGAGCCGCGAGCAGTTTCGCGAGGCGATGATCGCACTTTCGGCAAAAGAAGACGCGCTGCAAAGCGAACTCGGGGAAACCGACTACGACGCCTATCTATACGCCTCAGGCCAGACCAATCGTCTCGAAGTGGCCAGTGTGTTGGCCAATTCGCAGGCGGGAGGTGCCGGCATTAAAGCCGGCGATCGAATCCTGCGCTACGACAACCAGCGCATCTATAACTGGCCCGACCTGCAAAGTGTTACTACTGACGGCAATATCGATGATTCGGTCGAACTCGAAGTCGAGCGCGACGGTCGTGTTGTCCAGTTATACGTCACCCGTGGTCCGCTGGGGGTGCGTTTGAATCAGCGCGTGGTTGCTCCGTAATTAAGGTGACCGTTAAGTTAACTGTCACCTTAATTGTCAATTGTCACCTTAACTAGTGACTAACCTGTTCCTGCAG
The DNA here is from genome assembly GCA_047622345.1 of Gammaproteobacteria bacterium. Taxonomy (GTDB): domain Bacteria; phylum Pseudomonadota; class Gammaproteobacteria. The sequence goes on from JBLHOA010000134.1 coordinate 7,829, forward strand.
ATTAGCAACCGGCTTGCGATACAGCTTGATCACAAACAGCATCAGGCAGCCGACACCGAAGGCAAATACCATATCGCCCGGAACGCGCATCCACACCAGCGTTTCCATCAGCGGGGAATGCATCCAATCAGGGCTGCGCGCGGCCCAGTAGCCATCGTATACGCTGACCAGGGTTTGAATAATCCCCTGCGGTAGTAACGATAAGACCAGCATTAACGCGAGGCCGATGTTCAGGCTCCAGAAGGTCCATTTTAATAGCCCGTCCGACCAGCATTGCGGGTTGGTGAGCCCGCGCAGGCAGAACAGCAACAGACCGATGGCAAGCATGCCGTAAACACCGAACAAGGCCGCATGGCCATGAGTAGCCGTGCTCATCAAGCCCTGCAGGTAATAAAGCGCCAACGGTGGGTTGATCAGAAAACCGAGTAAACCGGCCCCGACCAGGTTCCAGAAGGCAACCGCGAGCATGAACATGATCGGCCAATGGTAATAATGCACCCAGTCGCTCGACTGCTTGAGCTTGTAATG
>JBLHOA010000135.1:0-8294 GCA_047622345.1 Gammaproteobacteria bacterium
TGCAATAAACCCCCCGTGCACACCCCCGAGAGGGTTCAAATGCCGCTCACCGGCACGCGCTTCGAACAGCACGCGCCCCGCATCGGCTTCAACAAACACCATGGGTATAGTTGCGGCAATCGACGGGTGTGGTAATTCGCCGTTGATGATGGCGCGCAACGTCTCCAGCCCGGACATCGGCTTATCAGTCATGCCTGTTTGCCCCGGTGTCGGTTAATGTCGGTTACTGGCAGGAATGGCGTAACTGTCGCCAAGAAAATCGCCAAATATCTCACTCACCTGCGGATGGTTAACCGGCTTACCGCTGTCGTCTCGAAGCAGATTCTGCTCGGAAACATAGGCCATATAAGCGGTATCTTCATTTTCGGCGAGTAGATGATAAAAGGGCTGATCTTTGCGCGGGCGTACATCCTCGGGGATAGCATCCCACCATTCGTCGGTGTTATTGAACTCGGGGTCAACATCAACAATCACGCCACGGAAGGCATAAACCCGATGACGGACGATCTGACCAATTGCAAATTGTGTGCTGCGAATTTCCATAACCATATCTTAACAATGCGGGCGTCAAATGAAACACCTAACCAGAAAAATAAATCCTGTATCCTAGCGTTTTGATTGTGGATTGGAGTCTTCGTTCAGAATAAATTGGGTGACCGAGGGCAAATCGGGCAGGATAAAGTCTACCGCCGGATGCTTTTGCAGTGCGGCCTGCGACTTTTCCACACTCAGCAGTATCGTCGCCTTACAACCCGCATTACGCCCTGCCAGGGCGTCGCTGAGGCGATCCCCAACCATCCAGCTGTGCTGCATTGAGATTTCAAAATCGCTGGCCGCCTTTAAAAGCATGCCGGGGCCGGGTTTACGATCGGGGTGGTCGATGGCTTCGTCATCATCGCTCACCCGCGGCTGCGCACAGAAGTACCAACCGTCGAGCTTTGCCCCAGCCTTTTCTAGCAGTTCATCGAGGCGGCCCTGCACCGCATGCAACTGCTGCTCGTCGATGAGGCCCCTGGCAAACCCGGCCTGATTGCTGACCACGATACACAGGTAGCCCGCCTGATGCAGGTCGTTCAACATCTGCGCCACTCCATCCAACAATTCCACCTTGTCGGGGTCGTTGATGTAATGCACCGATTTGATCAAGGTGCCATCACGATCAAAAAATACCGCTGGCTGCAAAAGCCTTCTCCTTCGTCGTTAAATCGGGTCTGGATGGACCAGACCGTCGATCAGAATAGTGTCGCGAAGACAAATATAGCCTTCATCCAATTTGCTGAAATACGGCCCGACCTGCAACTTTAGCTCCTGCAGACGATCCACCGTGCCGAAAATTTTTCCTGTTCAACACGCGAGCTGCAGGCAACTTTCAACTCGTTCGAAAACCGAGTCAACGGTAATCAATTTCATTACCTCAGGGTCACGCACACGTTCACCCCAGGCCGCCTCAGCAACGCTTTTATGACTGTATTTCAATAAGGCGTCGGGATAGGCATTGACCACGATATCCTGGCTATTATAAGGCCCCGTGCGTAACGGGTTACTACTGGCAAACAGCCCGACTACTGGAATTCCGGCCATGGTAGCCATATGCGCGGGCCCGGTATCCGGGGCAATCAGTAATCCAGCCCCTTCGAGCAAGGCAAGCAATTGCATCAAGCTGGTCTTCCCGACCAGATTCTGCGGCGCTCGCTGGCAGGCCTTGCCAATGGATTGGCCGAACTGTTGCTCGATTTCAGAGGGCCCACCCGTCAAAATCACTTTACGCCCGGCTCGCATTAATCGATCGATCAGTTCGGCGTAATTTTCCACCGGCCAGTTACGCCAGTTATTGGCGCGAACACTGCTGCAGGGGTTGATGACGACGGTTTGTGCATCAACATGATTGCGCGCAAATTCCAGGGCCTCACTATCGGCTTTCACTAGCCAGTCCATTTTGCGCTCGCTAATACCGAGTTTCTCGATGAACTGAAAGAAAGTATCGAGCACATGTACCCGAGCGGGGCCATCGATCGAGTAGTTGCGGAACAGCCCGTGAAAGTCCCTGGCACGTTGCCGGTCATAGCCCAATTTGATTTCAGCAGGAATCATCAAGCTGAGCAGGTTCGCACGCAGCGCGACCTGCATCATCAATAGCAGGTCAAAACGACGCCCATTGAGTCGCTTGCGTAATTTCAAATATTCGACGAAGCCATTACGCTTGTCGAACACGATAAATTCGATGTCGGCCAGCGATTTAACCAGCTGATATTCAGTGCTACCGATGATCCAGGTCAGTTTTGTTTCGGGCCACTGCGACTGCAAGGTAGCGATCAAGGGCAACATATGGGTGACGTCGCCGATCGCTGATAAGCGCAGCAGGCAAATCGAAGCTGGCGGTTTTTCCAGTGGGAGCTTGCGCATCACACTAATTTACATGCGCGCAAAGAGATTGTTTTCCACAATTTCGCAGATGATGTGGCCGAGCAGGATATGACACTCCTGAATCCTCGGCGTATTGCGCGAAGGCACATTCAAACAAAGGTCGGCCGCACTCTGTATAGCGCCACCTTCGCCTGCGAGTCCAATGGTATAAATCCCCTTCAGCTGGCAGGCTTCAATGGCCCTCAGAACATTAGGCGAATTGCCCGACGTGGTTAAGCCGATAAAAATATCGCCTTCGCTGCCATTCGCCTCAACTTCCCGCGCAAACACCTGCTCATAGCTGTAGTCATTGCCCGCGGCAGTGATCACCGAATAGTTCGTGCCCAAGGCCATCGCCGGCAGGCCCGGGCGTTCAAAATTAAAACGACAGACGAATTCGGCCGCAATATGCTGTGCATCAGCCGCACTGCCGCCATTGCCGGCGATCAGCAATCGCTTGCCCGCCTTGAAAGTATCGATACAACGATTGCCCGCCTGATTAATTCGTTGCAGCAATTCATCGTTTGCCAACAGGCTGGATTTCAAATCGATGGACTGCTGGATCGTCTGTTGAATGAATGAATGATGATCGGTTTGCGACACTTTTTTATACCTCGGAAAGATAGGCCGACTTTACCGGACTGCACCGCTAAAGGGAATTGCAGGAATCGCTCAACAAACTGGAAAACGGCTTGCCTGGTCAAATTGCGGCTACCCCTATTAGGATAGATTATGGTCACTCTGGGTAGTATTACTACTTCCCACTTTCACTTAATGTGTGGTCAGTATCGCTACTTGTGAAATAGAGTTCTAACCGATTTTATATTTCTACGTAGCCTCGATAACCCACTAATTATGTGCTTGATGATATGACCGAATATACCGAAAAATTTGACGCCAGCGGATTGAACTGCCCGCTGCCTATCCTTAAATCAAAAAAAGCCTTATCCAAACTCAGCGGCGGAGATGTTCTTTATATCGTGGCCACCGACCCGGGTTCGGTGAAGGATTTCGGCTCGTTTTGCAAACAGACCGGCAATGAATTGCTGGAAAGCTCAGAGGCCGATGGCAAGTTTCACTTTTATATCAAGAAAACCGCATAGCCCGGATAACTTGATAACACCAACTACCTGAACTGAGGGTCTGATCATGTCAACCAAAAAACTTGCACTGATAGCGACCAAAGGGACTCTTGACTGGGCTTATCCGCCTTTTATTCTGGCCTCAACTGCGGCAGCGTTGGGCTACGAAGTACAAATTTTCTTCACCTTCTACGGCCTCCAGCTGTTGAAGAAAAAAACCGATCTTTCCGTGTCACCGCTGGGTAACCCCGGCATGCCGATGCCGATGTCGATGGATAAGTGGTTTCCGGTAATCGGCACCGCCATCCCGGGCATGCAAAGCATGATGACCAGCATGATGAAAAGCAAAATGAAATCCAAAGGTGTCGCCAGTGTCGAGGAATTACGCGATTTATGCCTCGAAGCGGATGTCAAACTGATCGCCTGCCAGATGACTGTCGATCTGTTTGACATGGACCCTTCCGAATTTATCGAAGGAATCGACTACGCCGGTGCAGCGACCTTTTTTGAATTTGCCGGAGAATCGGACATTAATTTATTTATCTAATGAACCTCTGAACAATTCATTCGCGGCGGTCCGATGTATCGCTCACGCCCGGGCCAGGCGCTGAATTACCAGAGGACGGAAAACAGAAAATGTGATTTTTGTTTTTCTCGATCCGATTCCCGGTGGTCGAGAAAATAAATGGAGTGTCAGCAAATCAACTGACCAGATTTTAAGGGAACGTCAAATTATTACCGGGTGTAGCAGAGGAAATTTTGATGAGTGCAGTTAAATCTAAAACTTTCAAAACGTTGTGCTTGCTCGGTGGAGCAATCGTTTCCACTAGCAGTATGGCCACCAACGGATACTTCACCCACGGCGTAAGTACCGCCGAAAAAGGCCTGGCGGGTGCTGGCGTTGCTTTTTCACAGGACAGCCTTGCCGCGGCGAACAACCCGGCCGGCATGGTCTGGCAGAGCGAACGCCTCGATGTTGGCGCGGCACTATTTGCACCGTCGCGCAGCTATACCGTTACCGGCAACCCCAGTGGTTTTCCAAACACCTTTCCATTGGCGCCTGGCACCGTAAATAGCGAAAACGAATCCTTCATCATCCCGCAGTATGGCCAGAACTGGATGCTCGATAGCGATCGTTCAATCGGAATATCGATTTACGGTAACGGCGGCATGAATACTGAATACAAGGCGGGTAGCGGCCCCGGTACCTTTGGCGCCGGCAAAGCAGGCGTCAACCTCGAACAACTTTTTATCGCGACTACCTATGCCGCGAAAATTTCGGATTCAGCCTCCTGGGGAGTGACCGGAATTATCGTCTACCAGAAATTTGAAGCCACCGGTGTTGATAGCTTTGCCGGTTTTTCGCTCGACGCGTCCAATATGTCGGATAACGGCAGCGACAGTGCCACCGGCTTTGGTATCCGCCTGGGTGTGCAGGGTGAAGTTTCACCGGGAATTACGCTGGGTGCTGCCTTCCAACCGACCATCGACATGGGTGAATTCGACAGCTACTCGGGCCTGTTCGCCGAAAAGGGTGATTTCGACATACCGTCCAACTTGACCGTCGGACTGGCCTGGCACATCACCGACAAACGCGTATTTTTAGTCGACGTGCAAAAAATTAACTACAGCGATGCAGCCTCGGTATCAAATTCAATTGCCTCTCTTAGCACCTCCTGCATGCCGGGTGCGCCTGCCAGCGGTAGCGGTTGCCTGGGTGGCAGTAGCGGTGCCGGATTCGGCTGGGATGACATGACCATAGTCAAACTGGGCTACCAGTGGCAGAACGACGATACCTGGATCTGGCGCGTCGGCTACAGCAAAACCGATCAGCCGATTTCTAAAAATGAACTGTTGTTCAATATTCTTGCCCCCGGCGTTATCGAAGAGCATCTAACGTTCGGCTTTACCCGAATGATCGACAGCAAAAGTGATTTCAACTTCGCCTTAATGATTGCACCGAATTCCTCGGTGAAAGGTCCGAATACCTTTGAAGCCCCGGGTGCCCAGGAAATTGAAATCGAAATGGACCAGTACGAAATCGCGGCGAGTTACAGTAAGCGGTTTTAAACCGGTAACAATAATAAAGTGTACCTGCTATGGGATAGTAGCTACATCCAGACTAGTGGATGTAGCTTTCTCAACTTGAATATCCGTTTACAGCGAACGCAACAGATTAATAGCAATTCCGACGCCAACCCCGACCAGCAGCAAAGCGACAAACCGACGCACCGGCTTCTCTGGCAATCGATGAATTAAAACAGATCCCGCCAGGGTGCCGGCAACCATTGCCGCGGTTATTACCAGGCCGAGCTCAACGTCGAGCGTTCCCTCCATCCAGTTTCCAATACTGGCAAAGCTTGCGATTGGTATCTGAATTGCCTGGCTTAATCCGATCGCCGCTAATACAGGAAACCCCAGAAAGACCATAACGGGCACTAAAATTAAAGGCCCGCCAGTCCCAGTTATTGAAGAACCGAAGCCGGTAACGATTCCGATAACAATTAATGCTACCCGACCAGGTGCACGCCGGTGTTCAGGTTTGCTATAGAAGCGGGATGATTTCCACATTGCATCTATGCCGGAAAATATCATCAACACGGCGATCAAACTAAGCACAAACGACGCAGGAATGCTAAGCAGCAACACTGACCCCAGAAATGCTGCTGGTATTGCTCCCGCAGTCAACCAACCGACCATTTTCCAGTGAATCGAACCGTGGTAGGCAAATACCATTGTTGCTATCACCCCGCTGAAAAGAAAACTCAACATACAGGCGGGAATCGCCTGGTGAACACTAATCTGCCCGAGATAAGTCAAGGCCGGAACCAATAGTACGCCACCGACTCCGACTGCACCGATTAACAGCCCAACCACCAAACTAATTAGAATTAACGCAAACGAATAAATAGCCGCCACCGGAACAATGATTAATAGATTTAAACCGCTAAACCGAAAGCTTAGCCCGGACTGCACTTTAGCATGAAGACAAAACCATCAACCATAAGGAAATTTATATTCGGCACCGACCCAATAACAGAATGCTCTTCAACAACAGGCCGACCTAACACGAGAAGTTTACCCCTGGAGCGAACCCAACCAGCGAGCAGGCCGGGAATTCAACCCGAAAAAATAAATCCAGCAATGGGTTTCATTTTAGGGTAGACTACGCCGCAATCTATCGGGTGCCAATCGGTCCGCCCCTTTAAACAACGTGAATCCATTCCGATTTCCGTAAACAATTAATCAGCTATTTCTACCCCAGACCGAGTCAGAAGCAATTGCATTGCGTCCTGCCGGGTTGAAGCTGGAGAACAATCTATATGTCATTTGAAACCCTTGGCCTCGATGCCGAGCTAATTCGTGCTGTGTCCGAAAAAGGTTACAGTGAAGCTACCCCCATTCAACAACAGGCCATTCCCCTAATTCTGGAAGGCCGCGATGTTATGGGTGGTGCTCAAACCGGCACCGGCAAGACCGCCGGATTTACCCTGCCCTTGCTACAACGCCTGACTCGTTCAACCAAACCCGTCAATGGACGACGCCCTATTCGCGCTTTAATACTGACACCGACGCGCGAACTAGCCGCCCAGGTCCACGAAAGCGTACAAACTTATGGTCGTTATCTGCCATTAAAATCAACCGTCATTTTTGGCGGTGTCAGTATTAATCCACAGAAACAAAAACTGATCCGCGGCGTCGATATACTCGTCGCCACCCCCGGACGCCTACTCGACCACGTCGGCCAACGCTCAGTTGACCTGTCCAATGTCGAAGTGCTGATTCTCGATGAAGCCGATCGTATGCTCGATATGGGCTTTATTCACGACATCAAACGGGTTCTGGCGCTGGTACCCAAGCAAAAGCAAACCCTGTTATTTTCAGCCACTTTTTCTGAAGACATCAAGAAACTGGCCAATGGTTTACTGCATGACCCGGCACTCGTGGAAGTCGCCCGGCGTAACGCCACCGTTGAAGCCATTACACAAACGGTACACCCGGTTGACAAGGGTCGTAAGCGTGAACTGCTGTCGCAGCTCATTTCGCAGAATAACTGGCATCAGGTGCTGGTTTTTAACCGTACCAAACACGGCGCCAACAAGCTCGCCGAGCAGTTGAACAAGGATGGCATCAGCGCCGCCGCCATTCACGGCAACAAAAGCCAGGGAGCGCGCACGCGGGCACTGGCCGAATTTAAATCAGGTGACGTTCAGGTTCTGGTGGCCACCGACATCGCCGCGCGTGGACTCGACATTGATCAATTGCCGCACGTGGTTAATTTCGAACTACCCAATATCGCCGAAGATTATGTACACCGTATCGGGCGTACCGGGCGCGCAGGTAACGAAGGTGAAGCCGTGTCGCTGGTCTGTGTCGACGAACAAGGGCTGCTGCGCGATATCGAAAGACTGATTAAACGCGACATCCCCAAAAGCGTAATCGAGGGCTTTGAACCCGATCCGTCAATCCGGGCCGAACCGATCAAAAACGGTCGTGGCGGCAATCAAGGTCGTCCCAGCCGGGGCAACGGTGGTAAACCGGGCGGCAATCACAACAACCGCCCTGCCGGACGCTCACACAAACCAGCGGCCAGGGGAAAATCGCAGGGTAAATCGAATGGCAATTATCAATCGCGACAAGCCTCGGCTTAATATTCCCAAAGTCAGTATTTGATTCTGATGTACCTTTAATGGCTGCTCGAAAAAATCTACGACACGCGAATTATTACTAACAACTACCAACAGGGTGAACCCCTGTTGGTAACTCCTGCCCTTTCCACTCCAGGTTTGACACAACAACTAAATCTTT
>JBLHOA010000136.1:0-8219 GCA_047622345.1 Gammaproteobacteria bacterium
GTACCATACCGGTGCGATATGCTCCGGAGTCTTGAACGGATTCGCCGGAATAAAGTTGGCGTGTTCCAGAAAATAGCCGCCCATTTCGGGCATGAAGAACACGACAAAGCTGAACAGGATTAAAAATACGACAACACCGACCATGTCCTTAACCGAATAGTAAGGGTGGAATGGAATGCCGTCGAGAGGGATGCCGTCATCGCCTTTCAGCTTTTTGATTTCGACACCATCGGGGTTGTTCGAACCGACTTCGTGCAATGCAATGATGTGCATTACCACCAGCATTAACAATACCAGCGGGACGGCAATTACGTGCAATGCGAAGAAACGATTCAGCGTGGCGTCGGCAATAACAAAGTCACCGCGTATCCATAATGTCAGTTCGTCACCGACCCAGGGGATGGCGCCAAACAAGGAGATAATTACCTGCGCTCCCCAATAGGACATCTGTCCCCAGGGTAGCAGATAGCCCATAAACGCTTCGGCCATTAGCGCAAGAAAGATAAACATACCGAATAGCCATACCAGTTCGCGTGGCTTCTGATACGAGCCATACATGAGCCCACGAAACATATGCAGGTAGACGACGACAAAGAATGCCGAGGCCCCTGTGGAATGAAGATAGCGGATCAGCCAGCCCCAATCGACATCGCGCATGATGTACTCAACCGAAACAAAGGCGAGATCGCCATCGGGTTTGTAATGCATGGTTAAAAAGATACCGGTGACGATCTGGATGACGAGCACCAGTAAAGCCAACGAGCCGAAGAAATACCAGAAGTTGAAATTTTTCGGGGCGTAATATTTTGAAAGATGTTCTTCCCACATTTTGGTCAGTGGGAAACGAGCATCAATCCAGCCGATCAGGCCGTTGTTTGAATTATTATCACTCATGATGCAATTCCATCCTCGCCGATCAGAACTACGCCGTCGCTGACGAAATAGTAGGGTGGGACCGTCAAGTTAGTCGGCGCGGGCACTCCCGAATAGACACGACCGGAAAAATCAAATTTAGATCCGTGACAGGGACAGAAAAAGCCACCCTGGAAATCCGAAGTAATTTCAGGGCGATAGGTCGGGGAACAACCGAGATGAGTACATATACCTTCAATAACCAGGTATTCGGGCTTGCGTGAACGATGCGGGTTTTTCGCATAGTCAGGCTGGATGCTGTCATCCGAAGTCACGTCGCGCAGCTTGTCGACAACGGTTACAAGCGTCTCCAGTGCCTGGGTATCGCGACGTACGATCCACACCGGCTTACCCCTCCATTTGACGATAATTTGCTGGCCTGGCGCCAATTTACTGATATCGGCCTGCACAGGTGCACCGGCAGACTTAGCACGAGCACTAGGGCTCCAGCTCTTAACGAAAGGTACCGCTACAGCACCCGTTCCGACGGCACCCACCACTACGGTAGCCGTCGTCAGAAATCGTCTGCGACTATTATCTGCATCATCTGACATTAAAGTCTTTCCCCGAACAAAATCTATTGGAAACCAAAATAAAAAAACGCCATTTCGGACATAAAAAATCGGTCGCAAGCATAGCCTACTTTGGCTATACCGTCGAGCAGTATAACCGCTTAAATTGGCCCTTTTACCGCCTTCAAAGGTATATCTCGGCTAAATTGCCAAAGCCTTAGAATGGCCTGCCTTTAATGCTTACTCAGACGGGATTGTCGATATCAATGAATTGCTGCTCAATATCAAAACGATCGGCTATCGCTGCGGCCAGCGCCTGAACCCCGTAACGTTCGGTCGCATGATGCCCTGCCGCGATGTAGTGTACGCCCATTTCGCGAGCAAAATGGACCGTATTTTCGGATATTTCACCACTGACGAAAGCGTCAACCCCCTGTTCAGCCGCCGCTCCGATAAATCCCTGCGCAGCACCCGTACACCAAGCCAGACGGCGAATCGGGTGATCGCCCGCAGCGATGACCAACGCTTTCGTGTCCAGCTTTGCGTCGATTTCGGTGGCCAGTTCCGACAAAGGTAGGGCTTCGGGCAATGTCCCCTGAAAGACAATACCCTGCTCGCCGAACTGACTTTCGATCGGCCACCCCATGCGTCTGGCCAACTGCACATTGTTGCCAACTTCGGCATGCGCATCGAGGGGCAGATGGAAGGCGAGTAAATTTATATTATTGCGCAGCAGGCTGGCTATCCGCCTGCCCTTAAATCCGGTAATTGGCGATGTCTCCCCTTTCCAGAAGTAACCATGATGGACGATCAGGGTATCGGCTTGCTGCGCAATTGCGGCATCGATCAAGGCCTGACTTGCCGTTACCCCACAGACAATACGGTTAACTTCGGAACTCGATTCTACCTGCAATCCATTCGGACAATAGTCTTTGAAATCATTCACTTTGAGCAACTCGTCGCAGAAATCACACAGCTGTTTTAATTGCATTTTTTTTGGTCCAGTGGTTTTCGACGCTATGATACTATCGCCGCATGAAATTAATCAAAATTGCTGGATTCTTTTTTCAGTTCGCCTTAATCGGTCTGGCCCTGGCGGTGGTGTATTTGTTCGCCATCAGTGAACGCAGCCACGAAGAAATTCTCAGCTTTCTTTCCACGTCAACCCGCGCAGGCTTCGAACAACAGACCCAGAATTCACCGGTCATTTCCTATGCCGACGCGGTCGCATCTTCTGCCGCCTCGGTTGTCACTATTTATACATCAAAGACGGTTAAGGAAAAACCTCATCCGCTGCTCGATGACCCTGTTTTCAGTCAGTTTTTCAGCGAACAGCTCAAGCGACGCCAACGCAGCCGCAACGAAACCAACCTGGGGTCGGGCGTTATTATCAGTGCGGACGGCTACATCCTGACGAATCAACACGTCATCGATGGTGCCGATGAAATTCTCATTTCATTGAATGACGGGCGTGGCAGTCAGGCAGTTGTAATCGGTGAAGACCGCGAAACCGACATTGCTATACTACAAATTCCGATCAAAGGCTTGATCGGCATAAAACTGGCTGATCGCAATCCGACCCGGGTTGGTGATGTGGTGCTGGCGATCGGCAACCCGCTGAATGTCGGGCAAACGGTGACCATGGGAATCGTCAGCGCTACCGGTCGCAACCGTATCGGTTTGAATACCTTTGAAAATTTCATTCAGACCGATGCCGCAATTAACCCGGGCAATTCGGGTGGCGCCTTGATCAATGCCCGTGGCGAACTGATCGGTATCAACACCGCCATCTTCAGTCAGCAGGTCGGTGCACAGGGAATCGGCTTTGCCATACCGCTGTCGATCGCACTCGATGTCATGCAACAGATTCTTGAAAATGGCAAGGTCGCGCGCGGCTGGTTAGGGGTCGAAGGAACTGAAATAAACGCCAGAGCAGCCATGGCTACCGGCAACCCATCGATCAAAGGTGCGCTTATTGTTGGAGTTTTCATTAATAGTCCGGCCGACATGGCTGGAATTCAGGCGGGCGATATCGTCGTCGCCGTTGACGATAATCCCGTTGAGGGCATTCGTGATTTGCTCGACAAGGTTACCTTGCATAAACCGGGGTCGGAAATTGTCGTCAACATTTATCGCGGCGCGCAACCTATGTCAATGAAGATGCAGGTGATCGAGCGACCGCAATAAGTGCGGCATCATTCTTTAATTCGATACTCGGCGGATCGGGCGTGCGCCACCAGGCCTTCACCCCGGGCCAGTTCAGATGCCAGCTTACCCAGTTTTGAAGCGCCAGTGGCCGAACAGCCGATCAAACTGCTTCGCTTTTGAAAATCATAAACACCCAGCGGTGAGGAAAATCGAGCCGTGCGCGAAGTCGGCAATACATGGTTTGGACCCGCACAATAGTCACCCAGCGCCTCGGCGGTATAACGTCCGAGAAAAATCGCACCCGCATGGCGAACCGATCGGGCCAGGTCTTCGGCATTGTCGACTGACAGTTCAAGATGTTCAGGGGCAATAAAATTGGCAATTTCAACCGCTTCCGCAAGATCGCTGACCTTGATCAGTGCTCCGCGCGTCGACAAGGATTCTTCGATGATAGCTTTGCGCGGCATTTCAGCACTTAATTTTTCGATACTTAAGTGCACCTGATGCAGGAAGTCGGCATCTGGAGAGAGCAAAATCGACTGTGCATCTTCGTCATGCTCGGCCTGCGAAAACAAATCCATCGCGATCCAGTCGGGGTCGGTTTTGCCATCACAAACTACCAGTATTTCAGACGGACCGGCGACCATATCGATACCGACTGCACCAAAGACCATGCGTTTTGCGGTAGCAACATAAATATTTCCGGGGCCGACTATTTTATCAACAGCCGGAATAGTCTCGGTGCCGTAGGCAAGCGCGGCGATGGCCTGCGCGCCGCCGATGGTAAACACCCGATCGACACCTGCAATATGTGCTGCCGCGAGGACCAGTTCGTTGACCACCCCACCCGGCATCGGCACCACCATTATTAACTCACCCACACCGGCTACATTTGCCGGAATAGCATTCATTAACACCGATGAGGGATAGGCCGCTTTACCACCCGGCACGTAAAGCCCTGCCCGATCGATCGCATTAACCTGTTGGCCCAGCAAAGTGCCGTCGGCTTCGGTGTATTGCCACGACTCGAGCTTTTGATGCTCGGCGTAGCGGCGGATTCGCTGCGCCGCCTGCTCCAATGCATTTCGCTGCGCTTCGCTGATGTGCGAGAGCGCCTGTTCCAGCCGAGACTTGGGCATTTCAAGCGCGGCTGCATTGACAGGCCGCAGGTCATCAAAACGCGCCGTGTATTCAAGCAATGCGGCATCGCCACGCTGCTTGACGTCCTTGATTATCCGGTTAACGGTGTCGAACACCGCATCATCCGATTCAGTTTCACGGGCGAGGAGTTCTTTTAATGCCCGATCAAACCCGGCTTGCTGACTGTCGAGCTGGCGTATATTCATAATTACAGTGCTTGTTCGATGCTATCGACAACTTGTTTAATTGCCTTGTTTTTCATTTTTAACGAGGCCCGGTTGACGATCAGTCGTGAACTGATATCCATGATGTGTTCAAGCGGTTCGAGCCCGTTGGCTTTCAAGGTATTACCCGTATCGACGAGATCAACGATCAGGTCGGCCAGACCCACTATCGGTGCCAGCTCCATCGAGCCATACAGCTTTATCACTTCAATCTGTCGGCCCTGGTTCAGAAAATACTCCCGGGTTATGGCTGGGTATTTGGTAGCAACGCGCAACCGGGTTCGCGGCAGGGCCTTGCCTTTAAATCCGGCGGTCATTAATCGACAAGTCGAAATTTTCAGGTCGATGCGCTCGTAGAGCCCCTCGCCCCCATGTTCCAGCAACACGTCTTTTCCGGCGATGCCAAGATCAGCGGCTCCGTACTGAACATAGGTCGGGACATCGGCCGATCGAATCAACACCAGTTTAATATTCGGGTTTGTTGTCTCGAACACCAGCTTCCGGCTTGTCGCCAGATCATCCACGGGACGGATCCCGGCACGTTCGAGCAAGGGCAGAGTTTCATCCAGAATGCGCCCTTTGGCGAGCGCGATGGTCAATAATTCAGCCGACATATCCTAACTCGGAATTCGTTGAATCTGCGCACCCAGGCAGGCCAGTTTTTCTTCTATATGATCGTAGCCACGATCGATGTGATAGATTCGATCGACAATGGTTTCACCCTTTGCCACCAGACCGGCCAGAATCAGGCTGGCCGAGGCGCGTAGATCGGTAGCCATCACCTGTGCGCCGGTTAATTCGTCAACGCCCTGAATAATAACCGTGTTGCCTTCCAGACTGACGTTAGCCCCGAGGCGGATTATTTCCTGAATATGCATGAATCGATTTTCAAACACGGTTTCGGTAACCGTACTCGTGCCGATAGCAATCGCATTCAAAGCACAAAACTGGGCCTGCATATCGGTCGGGAACCCCGGATAAGGCGCGGTACGGATGTTAACCGCTTTGGGTTTGCGCCCTTCCATATCGAGTTCAATCCAGTCCTCTCCCATATCGATCAAGGCACCCGCCTCTTCGAGCTTGGCCAGAACCGCGTCGAGTAAGGTCGGATCAGTGTGCTTTATCAGTACCTTACCCCCGGTGATTGCCGCCGCGACCAGGTAGGTGCCGGTTTCGATACGATCGGGTAAAACCGTATAATCGCAACCGGACAAACTGTCTACGCCCTGAATAGTTACGGTATCGGTGCCCGCATTTTCCACCCGTCCGCCCATCGCGTTAATAAAATTCGCCAGATCGACAACTTCGGGTTCGCGTGCTGCATTTTCAATCGTCGTCTTGCCTTGCGCCAGGCTGGCAGCCATCATCAAATTTTCGGTTCCGGTAACGGTTACCTGATCCATGACGATTCGAGCACCTTTCAAGCGGTCACAGCGCGCCTTGATATAACCCTGTTCGACAACAATTTCGGCACCCATCGCTTCGAGGCCACTCAGGTGCATGTCGACCGGACGCGCGCCAATCGCACAACCGCCGGGCAGGGAGACTTCCGCTTCCCCGTAGCGCGCAAGCAACGGCCCCAGCACCAGGATCGATGCCCGCATGGTTTTCACCAGATCATAGGGAGCAAAGGTATTTTCGATGGTTGTCGGGTCGATTTCGATACTCATTTTTTCGCCAATGGTAATCGAAACACCCATTTGTCCGAGCAACTCCATGGTCGTGGTGACATCGTGCAGATGCGGAACATTGCGCACGATTACCGGCCCATCGGCCAGCAGCGTACCCGCTAGTATTGGTAACACAGCATTCTTGGAACCCGATACTATGACCTGCCCGGAAAGCGGAACGCCACCATTGATAATTAATTTGTTCATTTGCACTCGATATAAAGTGAAGCTGCGTATTCTAACTTAAAAACAGTCGGAAATACCCTGTGATTATTGCAAAACTTCGACCAGCAGAATGGCTGCTTCAAGCTTCGCTGATAAAGGCCCGAGTTCGGCCTGATTAGGATTCAGTTGGCCAGGGAACCAACTCCACCACAGGCCGCCCAGGCTCGTTTAGTTACTGCTGGTTTCGATCGCGTAGCGTCTTGATTAAACCGTCGACACCATCTTTTTTAATCGCACGGGCAAAACTGGAGCGATAATTGGTTACCAGGCTGATGTCGTCAACACTGATATCAAAAACTTTCCAGCCATTGTCTCTCAACTTTAATGAATAGTTCAGCGGAATCGGAAAGCCTCCGGCCTGCGCAATTTCTGTTCGAACGGTAACCTTGCCTTCGGCAACGCTTCCTTCCATCGGTAAGAAAGTAACCACTTCATCGGTGTATTCAAGCAAGGCTTTGCCGTAGGTGCGCACCAGCAGGGTGCGGAACTCTTTCACGATCAAGGGTAGTTGCGCCGGGGTAACCTGCTCCTCGTAGCGACCCAGCGCCAGATTGGTCATCTGGTCAAAGTCGAAATGCGGCAGCACGACTTCCTCGACCAGATTAAAAAGACTGTCCGCATTACTGGCATAGTAATCCGCTCTGGTTCGCATTTCGGTTAACACTTTATCGGTGGTATCCCGAATCAATTGCTCCGGGCCCTGAACGGCATGCCCTGGAATCGCGACCATCAACAGGAAAATGGCAATTATTATTTTCATTCAAGTACCCCACTAACGCTTTTTAATTTAGACAGATGATTATTAAAATCATTCACCGCTCTCAAATACTCAGCATAGGCGAGCACATACACCTGCATAGCCGTGAGTATTTTGTCGGCCTCTCCCAGACCGGCTTCGAAATCAGTATAGGCCGCAATCATCCAGCGTCGACCCGCTTTAGCGCTCGACTGCATCGACTGGATCGACTGATACTTGGCCTGCATCGTAAAATATTGTTCGCGCACCTGAAAAGGGATGCCGGCCCGAGCAAACGAGGCCTTGTGTACCAGGGCATCATATTCGGCCTGGGCCTGGGCCACTCGTGCCGGTTGCGCACCCTGCTCCCACTGCCAGCGCATACCGATTAACGGCGATATTCCAACGTGGTTGAAAGGGTCGTAAACATGCGGATTATCGAGAGTATCCCGACCGGGTGCGTAGGCCAGCGACCCGGCTACGCCAGCAAAGACAATCGGCTTTTTGTTGGCCCGGGTTGCTTCCACCAGTGCCCGTCTGGCCACCAACCCGGCTTCGACCTGCTTGAATTCGACGCGATTGGCACGGGCAAGGTCAATCCATTCCTGCAGGCTTGTTGCCGGCAAGGGTAAAGGTGTTAACCGTGAGTCGG
>JBLHOA010000137.1:0-8126 GCA_047622345.1 Gammaproteobacteria bacterium
GAGCCGAGCACATCGAAGGGCTGGTCGAAAGCGTGTTGCGAATTGGTCGTTCTATGAGTAGGTGAATAATTTCCGGACGGTATTTATTCAGTATTTTTCCAGCCGATATCTTTCCGATCAAAAATCAGTTTGCCAGGGCTTTTGTTTTGCCTTGTCTGAATTGAATTGGCTGGTTTGCATTAAAATTGGCTGGTCATTGTCCCAATATACCTGGTAGCTTTCTTCGGAATCGACCTCAATAGTACTGGACAGATAATCATTGAAATCCAGATTCGTTATCGCTGCTGAAATGCCGATAAAGATTGCAGCTCCAAGATAGAGTAAATACTCGTTCATCGATTTTAATTTTTTATAATGGGATAATACTAATAGCCTTAAGCAGGAAAAATTACTCCAAATTCCTACCCGGCGGCCCTAAAAGGGCGACAAACGGACGTTTATTCGGGCCTATTACAATTGGCAGGCTTCAATTACTGAACAAAACATCACTGCGAATAATGTATTTTTGTCCTGAAATAATGTCGGCAGATCCGTGCAGGCAGTGCAGTGGATGCATGCCGTGTGGAAATGCGAGCGCCCCCCCGAGGGGCGTACGAACGTCAACAATGTCGGTTGCCTGACCTCGCCCGGGGTCTTCAGCTTTAACATAAAACTGTGTGGCCCCACCGCTGAAGTCATCACTGAGAAAGATGAGAAAACTCAATTGGCTGAATCGGTCATGGTAGGCATTGTGCACCAGTTTATTATCGATAACGCGACTGCCCGGCCATGCGCCATCGGTGTGGGGGGCAAAGAAATCACCCTGTTGATAACGATAAAAACGAAAACGTGCATTCAACCCCAGCGCTTGTTGACGGCCGAAACACTGTTGCCGGTCATCCATCAAAGCCTGACATCGCTCCCAGATAATCTGGTTGGTGGCATCGTCGGCTACCCAGGTAAAACTGTGGTTGTGACGAACCGAGCGCGGCAAGGACACTGCGGCGTCTTCGCTATATCCGAGTGCTTCGCTCATTTTTATCAATGCGCCACATTCGTCGGCAGATAATAAATTGACTAACTGAAAGGCGCCGGGAACGTCCTGCAGCTCAACGCGGTTTACCGGTGCCCGGTAATGCTCTACCAGTTTCGCAGGGTTGTCGCTATGGCAGGCCCAGGTCGGTATGGCCGGGTTTTCTGCTCCGGCTTCGCGCGCAATAATATAAAAATCTTCGGCGGGTCTGGTCATGCCCGGCATTGTAGCGCTTGGCTTGTAATTTTGAAATGATCGGCTCAATATCACCGGCCTTGCTTCACTTTAAATTTGAATCACTAAAATGAGGAATCTGCTATGGGTGAAATGTTCGAACATAAGAACAGTGACGGATTAACGGCGCTGCCGATTAGTGAATCTCTGGCGGTCGATGCGACTAGCGCTCGCTGGCAGGATTGCGGCGCTGATGGCTTTAGCATCAAATCACTGCTCGAAGATGAAACCGCCGGGATCCGGACCTGGCTGATGAAAGTCGACGCCGGTGCCTTTTCTCCGATGCATGCCCACGATGAAGTCGAGCAGATTTACGTGCTCGAAGGTTCATTTTACGATCAGCATAAAACCTATGGCCCCGGTGAATATATCGTGCGTGCTGCGGGTGCGATGCACAGCGCGGGCAGCAAAGCGGGCGCAGTTGTGATGTTATTTTATTCGCCAGCGCCATCATCATCACCATAGGACTAATCGATGTTCGAACAATTACTGGCACCCCTGACAATCCGTCAAACTGAATTTCGTAATCGTATTTTTTCTACCGGGCACATGACCCGGATGACCGCGAATGGCTTGCCAACCGCGCAAATGATGGCCTATCACGAAGCTCGCGCAAGCGGAGGCGCCGGGTTAATTATTATTGAAGCAGCGAGGGTACACGAAACCGCGTTGTCCGATTCGCCGGCAATCGATGCGAGCACCGACGCCTGTATAAAACCCTATGCCGAACTCAGCGATCGCGTGCAGCAGCAAGGCTGTCGAATTTTTGGCCAGGTGAGTCATTCCGGGCGAGCCAATGACCGCAAGCGTAACGGTATGCGCGATGTGCCCTATTCGGCATCGGCCAGCCCCGACGAACGCTTTCATAATATGCCCAGGGCGATGAGCATAAATTTGATCGAAGAAGTCATCGATGCTTACGCCCTGGCCGCCGGACGCCTGGCGCGGGCCGGACTCGATGGCATCGAAATTCCCGCTAGCCATGGCTTATTGCCGGCGCAATTTTTGAACCCGAGGGTGAACCGTCGTGACGATGATTACGGCGGGGAACTCGATAATCGATTACGTTTTTTGAAGGAGATTATTCGGCGGGTGCGCGCCGCCATCGGCGATTCGATGGTACTGGGCATTCGGCTGTCGGTGGATGAACTCGAGCACGATGGTATCGAGACGGGGGAGTCGACGGCGATCTGTACGCGCTTAAACGAAATGGTCGAACTCGACTATTTCAATGTCATCGCCGGTTCGATGGCGGGGCTGGCCGGTTCGGTGCACGTGGTGCCGCCAATGATGATCGCGCATGGCTATACCGCGCCATTGGCCGCTTCGATCAAAAAGATCAGCAGTAAGCCCATCTTCGTCGCCGGGCGCATCAATCAGCCGCAGCTGGCGCAACAGGTATTGCAACAGGGGCAGGCCGACATGTGCGGAATGACGCGCGCATTGATTGCCGACCCGCAAATGCCGAATAAGGTAATGTCGGGAGAAATCGACGAAATTCGGGCCTGTATAGGTTGCAATCAAGCCTGTATCGGTCATTTTCATTTCGGTACCTCTATTTCCTGTATCCAGTACCCGGTCACCGGTCGGGAGCTTTCGCTGGGGCAGGTAAAACCGGCCACTGCGATTAAGCGGATCGCCATCATCGGAGGCGGTCCTGCCGGATTAAAGTCAGCGGCCACCGCGGCGGAACGCGGACATCAGGTGGTTCTCTGTGAAGCGCAAGCCAGCCTGGGCGGGCAGGCCCGGCTCGCGCAACTATTACCGGGGCGCGCTGAATTCGGCGGAATTGTAACCAATCTGGAGCGCGAAGCGCGCAATGCGGGTGTCGAGATCCGCTTAAACACCCGGGTGGATCAGGCCTGGCTCGAGGCCAATCGATTCGATCAGTATATTGTCGCCACCGGTGCGACCCCCTATCGGCCCGACATTCCCGGCGCAGATGAAGCGCAGGTGGTCGATGCCTGGCAGGTTCTCAATAACGAAGTCAAGGTCGGCACCAATGTGGTGATTGCCGACTGGCGCGCCGACTGGGTAGGCATGGGGCTGGCTGAACTGCTAGCGCGGCAGGGATCGCGGGTTCGACTGGCGGTAAACGGCATGTGTGCCGGGCAGGAAATTCAGTCCTATACCCGCGACCAGTGGACCGGAACCCTGCACAAGCTCGGCGTAGAAATCATTCCCTATGCGCGTCTTTATGGTGTCGATGCTGACTCGGTGTATCTGCAACATACCTTGAGCAGTGAAGCCATCGTAGTCGAGCAGGTCGATACGCTGGTATTGGCGCTGGGGCATGTGGCGGATACCGCGGTCGAAACCCTGTGCGCGTCGATGTCTGTCGAAGCGCATCTAGTCGGTGACTGCCTCAGTCCGCGCACCGCTGAAGAAGCCGTATACGAAGGGATGCTCGCCGGAATAAAAGTTTAGCTAGCAGCTAGTTGCGTCTAACCATCGAATAACTAAGGAGTAAAGCGTCATGTCGGATCATTTTGATATTGTCATTATTGGCGGCGGCAACGCAGGTTTTGGCGTTTCGCAGATTGCCCATCCGGCCGGCAAGTCGATTGCCTTTATTGAATCGGCTGAATTTGGTGGAACCTGTCCTAATCGAGGCTGCACTCCGAAGAAAGTGCTGGTCGCCGCCGGGCATGCCATGCACGAGATCGAGCTGGCTGCTGAGCATGGCATCGATGTCGGTAAAGCAAAGCTCAACTGGTGCAAGATGATCGAGCGTAAAAATGATTTGATCGGTTTTATTCCATCCGCGATGGAAGATCTGGCGAAGTCCCGCGGTACCGTGTTTAAAGCAACAGCAAAATTTACCGGGAAAAATAGTATTGGCGTCGGTGGCAGCGAAATCACGGCGGATAATATTGTCATTGCTACCGGATCGATAACGCGGCCCTTGTCGATCCCCGGCGCCGAGTTTTTAATAACTTCAGACGACGTGCTCGATCAGTTTGAGCAACCGGAATCGGTCGTTTTTATCGGCGGTGGGGTAATTGCGATGGAGTTCAGCCATGTTTATGCACGCGCCGGAACCAGAGTCACAATTCTCGAAGCCATGCCACAGTTGTTGCCACGCATGGACAGCGATGCCGTTGATCAAATTCGCAGTGAAAGTGAACGTATCGGCATCGACATTAAAACCGGGGTCGAGGTTAAAGCGGTCGAAAAGCAGGGTGATCAATTGAGCGTAGTATATGTAGTCGACGGAATTGAAAGCAGTATTCAGGCCGATCGCGTAATCAATGGTGCCGGGCGCATCGCCAACGTAGCTGCGCTTGACCTCGAAGCGGCCGGAATCGTACATGACGGAATCCGTATTGAGGTCGATGATCAGCTGCGATCAAGCTCAAATCCTGCGGTCTGGGTTGCTGGCGATGCCCTGGTTGGTTCGGCACAATTATCACCGGTTGCTACCTATGAGGGGCGGCTGGTCGGGAAAAATATTGTCGATAACGCGGGATTATCGGTCGATTACTCGGTTTTACCCAGTGCTGTTTATACCGTTCCCGCGGTCAGTAGCGTGGGCCTGACCGAGGCCGAGGCCGAACAGTCGGATCACGATTATGAAGTGCATTCGGTCGACATGACGGACTGGTTTTCATCGCGCTTTTATGCAGAAACAGTTGCCTGGTCTAAGGTGATCAAACAAAAATCGACGGGTAAGATTCTTGGCGCTCATATCGTAGGTCACCACGGCGAAGAATTAATCCACCTGTTTGCGATGGCTATGCGACACGGCATCAGCGCCACCGAGATGAGCGATGGTATCTTTGCCTTTCCTACCTTCACTGCCGACCTCGGCAGCATGGTTTAACGCGCAGTGTTGCCTGTTCGCACAGAGACCGGTGGCGATGATTAAACGTTTCAAAAGTCGTTTCTGGATTGGTAGCGCGGTCGCTTTGTTATCCGCGCTGGCCTTTAGCTACAGCATCGTGCTTGCCGGGGTCAGTTATCGTTATGGCGCCAACATTCATGCTTTAAACCTGGGACGAGCAAGTGCATTTCTTGGTTTCTTACTGGTGCTGGTAATCGTTCGCCGCTCGAGTTTTGCGATGCCGCTAAAGGCGCGACTGTCCTGTTTGCTGATTGGGCTGCTGCTGACGTTGGAGATGTATTTACTGCTCGGCGCCATCCAGACGATTCCAGTCGGACTCGCCATTTTGATTTTATACACCTACCCGCTGCTGTTGGCCGTCTATAGCTGGTTGAGCAAAGCGCAGACGTTTAGTCTGGTCGCGCTGGGATTGATGCTGCTGGCTTTTTCCGGATTGATGGTTGTGCTTGTTGATGCAGCGAGCCCACCCGAATTGGGCGGGGTTGTGCTCGCCATCGGCAGCGCGTTTACGCTGGCAGCAATGCTCGGCGTGAGCGAGCATAGCCTGGATCGCTATAATAATTCGGTGGTCATGGTACACGCGCTGGTCGTGGTGATGGTTATTGTCGGGAGTTTATCGATAGCGGTGGTCGAGCTGCATTGGCCGCAGTCGAATGCCGGCTGGCGCAATTTCCTCGGCAGTACTTTTTTCTATGTGGTAGCCACCTATTGCCTGTTCCGTGCGGTGAATCTGGTTGGTCCACTGCAAACCGCGGTCATCGATAACACATCGCCGGTGTGGGCAATGCTGTTCGGGTTTTTGTTATTGCAGGAATGGCTCAGCCCTTTGCAACTGATCGGGGCACTGATGGTGATTCTGGCGGTAATGGCCATGCAGTGGCAGCAGTCGGGGCAGGCCAAAGTGGCCCTGGACGATTGAACACGCCGGATTTATAAAACCCTTCACCGGTCGCGACTATTCGTCGCAGGTCTCGGCAATCAATTCATCGAGCTCGGCAAGTCTTATCTTGCGTTCGGCCTTATCTACTTTTTTCGTATTACCGTCTGCATCGATAACCGAGTGCTTGCCGCTGCGTTTGAAGAACTTGCGCTCGGCCTTATAAATCGTGCACTGCGCTTCCGGCGACCGCTTACCCTTATTCTGTTTCTTTCGATTTATCTCCGCCTGCGTTCGCGCATGGTCGATGCGCTGTTGCTCCTGTAGTAATTTCCGCGTGCGCTCGCGTAGGCGTTTTGCTTCGGCGGGGTCCCCTTTGGCGGCAGGGCCGATTTCTTTATATTTGTTCTGCACGGGCGGTTTGTCGCTGTAGTGCGTGTTGCCCTGTTTATCGACCCACTTATACAGTTCCGCCGTGGCCAGGCCAGGCCATAAGCTTATTAACAACAGTATAAAAAAGGGTTTCGACATTTCCGTCCGTGATTTTGCAGCATTTATTCCGCCAACAAGGTGCCATCGATTATAGGCTTTAGCAAGTAGTGACCCGATATTTAGCGGGTAATGCGCAGCCGTTTTCTGCCTGCGGCCGGTTTGGAACTGACTTGGTTTGGCCGCTAAGGCAGGTGGCGACAGCGGCTTAGCGCAGCTTAACTGTGACTAACTCGGCCCCGGGTTTTCGGCGGGGAATATCAGGTCGGCGGCGCGCTCGGCAACCATCATCACCGTATTGCAGATATTGACCGTCACCATATCGGCAAACACGGAAGCGTCGGCGACGCGTAATCCGGCAATTCCTTTCACCTTGAGATCGGGAGTGACGACGGTCATCGGGTCGCTGGCGGATCCCATCTTGCAAGTGCCGCAGGGGTGGTAGACCGTTTCACAGTTGCTGCGAATATAGTCGGTCAATTCATCGTCGCTATCGATATCCGGCCCGGGGAAAATTTCGGCATCCATCCAGGGCGCTAGCGAATCGCTCGCAGCCAGTCGGCGCGCGTAGCGTAAACCGGCGATTAACAGCCGCCGATCATATCCCTCTGTGTCAGACAGGTAGTTCAGATTAATTGCCGGTGCAATGTTCGGGTCTGCGCTAACCAGTTTAAGCTGCCCTCTACTTTTCGGGCGGGCAACATTTGGAGAAATTTTGACGCCGTTGCTCACCCCGGCAAATAAACTATCGTCGACGTATTTTTCACGCAGACGCAGGACAAAGTGATAGAGCAGATCGGGTGCCGCTGCGGTGGCATCAATCTGTATCAGTGCGGTTGCCTCGCAGGGGGTTAATTGCCAGGCCGGGGTGGGTTCTTTCAGCCGATAGGCAATATTCGCGGCAACGTGGTCGATCAGGTTCTGGCCGACTCCGGGAAGATGCTGAACCGGATCGATTCCCAGATCCTGCAGATCGTCGGCATTGCCGATTCCGGAGAGCATTAACAATTGCGGGGTGTTTATACTGCCCGCGCACAAAATAACCTCGCGTCGGGCAAAAAACTTTCCGCGATTAGTGTCCACGCCGACGGCCTGCTGCTGTTTGAGCAGTATCCGGGTGGCCTGCACTTCGGTGATGACCTGCAAGTTAGCGGGTAAATCTGACAGTGGATGTAAATAAGCGATCGACGAAGATTGGCGCAGCGCGGCTTTGGCGTTTAATGGGAACCAGCCGCTGCCACTGGCAATGCCTTCACGAAAATTACGTTCGCTCAGACCAAGTTCGACATTAGCATCGATGAATGCCCGGCTGAGCGCATTACCGGCAGGACTGCTTTCAATGTGCAGCTGTTGATTGATTCGTGAAAAGGCTGAGGCGTTTCCAGCCGCATCCCAGCCCGCGGGCCAGTGATCGAAATCAGAGGATGGCGGTTGTAAAAAGGCGCAATCGTTGTGGTTAGCGCAGCCGCCGAGCATTTTGGCTCTGGCGTAGGCCATAGCACTGTTGCTGTCGGCGCAGGTTTGCGCCTGATAACCCCAGTCGTAACTATCGTCCTGTTCGTCGAGACGCGATAAATCAGTTGCCGCCGGGTCACCTTCGTCGGTTTTGCCGGCTTCGATCAAGATGACGCTGGCGGCGCTGCGTTCGGCCAGCCGTTTTGCCAGAATGC
>JBLHOA010000138.1:0-8113 GCA_047622345.1 Gammaproteobacteria bacterium
AGGCCTTGGCACTGTGGGTGCCAGCACAGCGATGGTATTGAAAAATAATGCGCTCGAAATTGCCCGTCGTGCGGGTCGAGACATCGAAATAATTCATGCCTCACGCCGCAACATCGCTGCCGGACTGCCTGCAGGCAGCGGAGATATCAAGTTAACTGCCGACCCGTTCGAGGTAGTCAACAACCCTGAAGTCGATATTGTTGTTGAACTGATTGGCGGCTACGACCCGGCTTTAGAGTTGGTGATGCAGGCGATCAAAAACGGTAAGCATGTGGTCACCGCAAATAAAGCGTTGATTGCGATGCACGGCAACGAGATTTTCGCGGCCGCACAGGACATGGGCGTGAACGTGGTTTTTGAAGCGGCGGTGGCCGGGGGGATCCCGATCATCAAGTCGATTCGTGAAGGGCTCAGCGCCAACCATATCGAATGGGTTGCCGGAATTATCAATGGAACCGGAAATTTTATTCTTACCGAGATGCGCGACAAGGGCCGCGATTTTGCTGATGTGCTGGCCGAAGCTCAGGCTCTGGGCTATGCCGAAGCCGATCCGACATTCGATGTCGAAGGCATTGATGCGGCGCATAAGCTCTGCATACTTTCATCGATTGCATTTGGGATTCCGTTGCAATTCGACAAGGTGTACACCGAAGGTATAACGGCTATTTCCCAGGAAGATGTCACCTATGCCAGCCAGCTGGGATACCGGATCAAGCACTTAGGTGTGGCGCGACGTCGAGCGGAAGGCATCGAAATGCGAGTTCATCCTACGCTGATTCCGGAAAAGCGCTTGATCGCTAACGTCGACGGGGTGATGAATGCGGTGCTGGTTCAGGCCGACAAGCTGGGCCCGTCTTTATACTACGGCGCCGGCGCAGGTGCCGATCCAACGGCCTCTGCTGTGATCGCGGATATCATCGATGTGGCGCGAACGATAACCACCGATGCGCAGAATCGAGTGCCGCATCTGGCATTCCAGCCCGATCAGATTGTCGACATTCCGATATTACCCATTACCGAAATCAGCACCGCCTACTATCTACGCATGCAGGTTGAGGATCGCCCCGGGGTGATGGCAGAAATCACCAAAGCGATGGGCGACAATCGAATTTCAATCGAAGCGATGCTGCAAAAGGAGCCCGAAGCCGGGGCAACGCGGGCAACGATTATCATGTTGACGCAGACCATAAAAGAGCAGCAGATGAACGATGCGATCGCTACTATCACCGGCCTGGACTCGGTATTCGGTGAAGTGCATCGAATTCGAGTTGAGACACTCGACGCGGGTTAAGCATCTGGGATGCCAACGGCCCAAGTGATAGCATTGCAAGCCGGGCAGATTACTCTGCTGCAGTCGCTATTGAATAAAGCCGGCTTACCCTACGATGACTGTCTCGATATCGGCCACCGCTACTATGGCGTTTTTAGTGGTGCCCGATTGATCGGCGCGGGCGGCCTTGAGCTGGCGCGTAACGATGCCCTGCTGCGATCGCTGGTCGTCGCTACGGATTTTCGTTCGCAGGGCCTTGGCGGTTTGCTAAGCGACTTTATCCTGGCCGAAGCGCGGCGCTTGGGGCAGGCTTCAATTTACCTGCTAACGGAAACGGCGGGGGACTATTTTACCGCGCGCGGTTTTACTTTAATCGAACGCGATCAGGTACCCGATTCAATCGCTGGCACGCGCCAGTTCAGCGAACTCTGCCCAGACAGTGCCAGCTGCATGCAATTGATACTACCCGGGCAGTAATAAACAAATAGCAACCGAGTTGAAGACCAGCAAGCAGGGTTTATCGATCTGTGGCGTGTTATTTACTATTGCAGAAATTTTGATATTTCGGATTCGATTTCATTTTTAGCGACCACGACATCGTGTTTGACCGGTAGCGTAAACAGGTTTTTTATCGAGTCGGGAATCGAAATTCCGGCGGCGCTGGCTATCGACTGCAGGGCGGGTAGATCATCGGTGAAAGTCTCCCCGCTGATCGCGCTGGCAATTACCGGCGCGAACTTGGTCCATTCGGCGGTCGCGCAAATCAAATTTACCTGGCTGCTAAACTCTTCGCGGTGGCAATTCTTAAAGCAGGTAGCCGTATGCGGGTCGACCAGATATCCCTGTTCGAAAGCGGCTTTGATATAACCCCTTCCTTCATCATCGGAACACTCGTCGGCGCTGAAAATGGCTTGTATCTGGGCGAGTTCCAGCGCGTCGAGTTGGTAGTGGCCGTTATCGTCAAGCTCACGCATCAGTTCGGCGGTGCGCGCGGCGCCAAACATATCAAACAATATCCTCTCAACGTTGGAGGACTTGAGTATGTCCATCGCAGGGGAGGTGGTCTTGACCAGCTTACGCCCGGCAATATCGTAGCGTCCGGTCTGTACCCATTCGGTCAACACGTTGTTCGCATTTGAAGCGATCACGATCCGGCTGATCGGCAGGCCCATTTGTTGGGCGTAATAGGCGCCCAGTGCATTCCCAAAATTGCCGCTGGGGATATGCACAACAATGTCATCGCCGACTGCGATACGTTGCTGGCGCAGCAGTTCCAGGTAATTGTGAAACTGGTAAATCAGCTGAAAAATGATGCGTCCGAAATTGACCGAATTGGCCGCCGACAGCGAAATTCCCAGCGACGCCAGTTGCGCGTTAAAAGAAGGCGATGACAGTAGTGATTTAAGCGCCGATTGCGCGTCGTCAAAATTCCCTTCGATGCCGATAATCTTCAAGTTCGGGGCAGATTCGGTGACCATCTGCAACCGCTGCACATCCGAGGTGCCGCCATCCGGATACAGGCAGGCCACGCGGATGTTTTTACGGTTGCGAAAAGTATCCAGTGCCGCGGGTCCGGTATCACCACTGGTGGCGGTGAGAATCAAATATTCCTGATTGCGCTGTTGTGCAAGCGACGACAGCAAAACGCCGAAAGGCTGCAGTGCCATATCCTTAAAAGCCCGGGTAGGGCCATGATAGAGCTCGCTGATAAACGTATTTTCGTTATATTTAACCACCGGGACCGGATTCTTCGGGTCATCAAATTCGCCATACAATTCGAGTGCGCCGATCAGCGTTTCATCGGCTATATCGATTTGCATTAATCGAAGTAAATCCAGCGCCAGTTCAGCGTAGGTTGATTGCAGGTGCCTTTCGATAAATGACCGGTCGATCGAGGGCAGTTCTTCCGGGCTGTAAATACCGCCAAAGGAGGCAATCGGCGACATTAATGCGGCGGAAAAACTGACTCGGGGCTCGCGCGAACCATCGTTACCACGGGTTTCGGTAAAATGCATGGATAGAATTCGATTATCGGGGTGGAAAGGGAGAAATTATATAGAGCGTTTGCGGCCTAACAAGGGGTTTTACCTTGAAATAGCAAGAAATGTCGCTATATCACTCATTTATATATAGATTAACTTCTACTGCGCCTGATTTATGCGTAAAATCGCCCGACTAGTCGTGTAGCTCAAGTGGAAAGTCACTATATCGAGCTGCCAGTCGTGGCTGATGAGCCGTAAATGATGCCGTATATAACCCAATGCCGATAACCGAAAAAATAAATTTGCTCGATCTGAATCGTGCTGGACTCGAAGCTTATTTCGTTGAAAACCACGAAAAGCCGTTTCGAGCGAAGCAATTGATGCAGTGGGTACATCAGCGCGGCGTCACCGATTTTGCGCAGATGACCGACATGTCGATTAAATTACGCGAATTTCTGACCGAGAACTGCTGCATTCAGTTACCCGAATTGATTACTGCGCAGCGTTCCAGCGATGGCACGCGAAAGTGGTTAATTCGTGTTGATGGCAGCGACAATGCAATCGAATGCGTACTTATTCCAGAAAAGACGCGGATGACATTATGCGTGTCCTCGCAAGTCGGCTGTACCCTGAACTGCACCTTTTGTTCCACCGCAAAAATGGGCTTCAACCGGAACCTGACCACCGCCGAAATTATTGCCCAGGTGCATCTTGCGCACCACAGCCTGGTGGCCGAAGGGTTCGAAAGAGGCGTGACCAATGTGGTCATGATGGGAATGGGTGAGCCCCTGATGAACTTCGATGCGGTAATATCCGCGGTCGATATGATGTGCGACGATTATGCCTACGCGCTGAGCAAAAGACGCGTCACTATCAGTACCTCCGGGGTCGTGCCTGCGATGGAAAAATTGAATGCGGTTACCGACGTTGCTTTGGCGGTATCGCTGCATGCGCCGAACGATGAATTGCGCAGTGAACTGGTGCCGATCAATAAAAAATATCCGATTGCACAGCTGCTAGCCGCCTGTCGTGGCTATATTGGCGACTTTCGTAGTCGCAAGATAACCTTCGAATACGTGATGTTGAAGGACGTCAACGACAGCCTGGAACATGCACGGCAATTGGCGAAGCTAATCAGAGACATTCCCTGTAAGCTCAACTTGATTCCATTTAATCCTTATCCGCATGCCATTTACGATTGCTCGGACAAGTCGGTGATCGATGCATTTCGCGACTATACCTCAAGCCAGGGTGTGATTACGGTTACGCGCAGGGCTCGCGGCGAAGACATCGATGCAGCCTGCGGCCAACTGGTCGGTTCGTTCCATGATCGCAGCCGTCGCAGTCAGAAGTATCAACTTAGTTTAAAAGACATCAAGGGAGTTTCACTTGCGCATTAAAAATTTACTGCTCGTTTTGCTATTACCGGCTCTGTTAACCGCCTGCGTTGCAGTTAATCCGGGCAAAAGCCAGAACGAAAAAGCGAGCGAAATTAATGTGCAGCTGGGTATGGGCTATCTGCAGCAGGGCAATCTTGAACTTGCCAGTGAAAAACTCACCAAGGCACTGCGTCAGAACCGGAAATCAGCCTCGGCAAATAATGCCTATGCGATTTTACAGGATCGGCTGGGGCAGAAAGATCTCGCCGAGCAACACTACAAAGAGGCCATCTATTTAGACCCGAAGGATTCGCAGGCGGCAAATAACTATGGCGCTTTCCTGTGCCGCAATAACCGGGAAGCCGAATCCGAGAAACATTTTTTGAAGGCGCTGGAAAACCCGCTTTATAAAACCCCCGAATATGCTTATACCAATGCCGCTATATGCCTGATCAAAATTGATCGTAAGGTGGTAGCGAAAGAATATCTGCAAAAGGCGCTTGCCTCGAAAAGTGATTTTTCGGTGGCGCTGCTGGCAATGGGGAATCTGTTGTTTGATGAGGGCAGTTTTGACGCCGCCAAATTATATGTAGACCGATACCATCTGGTTGCCAAACCGACTTCACGAAGCCTCTGGCTTGCCATTCGTAATGAATTGGAGATTGATGGTGATGCCAATGTAGATGAATTAGCAGAGCGGCTGAAAAGGGATTTTCCCGATTCCAGCGAATATAAATCATGGTTAGAGATCCAGTAAGATGTTGCCAACCGACAATGAAAAAGCTCCTGATTCACAGCCTACCGGCAGTGGACCGGGAGATCGTTTGCAGGCCGCTAGAATAAAAATAGGCTTGTCGATAAACGATGTTGCGAATCGTATGCATTTGAGTAAAGCCATACTTGAGGCGCTTGAAGAAAATAATTTCGACGAAATAACGGCCCCCATTTTTGTTAAAGGCTATTTGCGAGCCTATGCACGAATTGTGTCGCTGGACGAAGATGAAATGATCCGGCAGTACAATGATTTTTACTCCGACGATGACCCACCGATCTCGTCGACCAGTAATCTGGTGCCGGAGTTATCGATAAAGGATACCCGGATTAAATGGGCTACCTACCTGGTTGTTATAGCAATTGTTTCTCTGCTGGTTATCTGGTGGTGGAATCAGGAGCAGCAAAGTCAAGAAACGATTTCGCTCGGTGCGCAATCACAGGAAATTCGGGTGGAGCATGCCGAGGTAGTTGTTGAGCCAGCCGCCGAATCAACAATTGAGCCGTCAGTAGAATCATCCGTTGAGCCCGAAGTTATAGTGGCTGAAATAGAAATTTCGGCGTTAAACGCTGAGGCTGAAAAGGATGCTCCCGATGCGACTGATGCGGTTGAGGTTGTGGAATTTAAACCTGCGCAAACCGGGTCAGCGGTAGCTGCTGCGGAAGTGGAAATAGAACAGCAAACTAATGTGGACGAGCCCGTAGCAGTCGTCGAAAAGTCTATTAGTAGACCCACCGGGGGAGTATCGCGTTCTGCACCGACGGGTTCAGATCGGATCGACATTATTGTTAATGCAGACACCTGGGCCGATATTAAAGATGGATCCGGTTTCCAGATGATTTATGACCTGTTGCGTGCCAATCAGAAATTTTCTCTGAAGGGAGAGGCGCCGTTTGCGCTGTTTTTTGGTAATGGGCATGGTGTTGAAGTGAGTTTTAATGACAAGGCAATCGATGTGATGTCGCACGTACGAGATGATAATACCGCCCGATTGCAAATCGGCGGATAACTTTCTGTTGTAACGATGTGGCTAAACATACTTCACAAATGTCTACCCCTGTTGTGATCAGAAAATCCAGCGACCCTGCCCGAATTGAGCCGCAAGCGGTATCTGAATCGTTGCAAAATATCGATTTCGCCGGTATCGCCCCGGCATCGCGCTTCCCCACTTAAATTGACCGACTAGAGAGAACAGCAGTGGCAAACCAATATCAGGTCATTCGTGGTATGCACGATATTCTTCCCGAGCAAATGCCCGTGTGGAACCAACTGGAAGATACCTATCGTGATCTACTCGAATCCTATGGTTACCAGCAAATAAGGACCCCGATAGTTGAAAAAACAGCGCTGTTCAAACGCTCTATCGGCGAAGTTACCGATATCGTTGAAAAAGAAATGTACAGCTTTGAAGATCGCAACGGCGACAGCCTGAGTTTGCGGCCCGAAAACACGGCAGCCGTGGTTCGCGCTGGCTTACAGGCAGGGCTGCTGCAGGATCAACAACAACGACTCTGGTATTGCGGTCCGATGTTTCGACACGAGCGACCGCAGAAAGGCCGCTATCGTCAGTTCCATCAGCTGGGTGCAGAAACCTTCGGCATGTCGGGAGCCGACATAGAAGCCGAACTGATACTAATAGCCGAGCGTTTCTGGAAACGTCTAGGACTTGGCGATATCGAATTGCAGTTGAATAGTCTGGGCAGTAGTGACTGTCGGCTGCGCTATCGAAATACGCTGGTCGAATACTTTGACAGCCATCGGGCCGACCTGGACGAAGACAGCCAGCGTCGCTTGCAAAGCAATCCGTTGCGAATACTCGACAGCAAGAATCCGGAAATGCAGGCGCTGATCGAAGACGCTCCTGCGCTCGCCGACAGCCTTAGCGAGCAATCGACTGAACATTTTCAACAGCTAAGGGATATTCTTGACCGAGCGGAGGTCTCATACTCGATTAACCAGCGTCTGGTGCGCGGCCTCGACTATTACAGTCATACCGTTTTTGAATGGGTGACCGAAACTCTGGGTTCGCAGGGAACTGTCTGCGGTGGTGGACGCTACGACGGGCTGGTAGAGCAGCTTGGTGGCAAGCCTAATTATGCTGCCGGGTTTTCGATGGGTTGCGAACGCTTGATCGCCATGCTCATCGATCAGAATCTGGCCGCAACAGGATCTGGATGTGATGTTTATATGATGCTGGCCGGCGCCGGGGCAAGTGAAACCGGTTATCGCCTGGCCGAATCGATTCGCGACCAGTTACCCCGCTTGAATATCATCGTTCATGCCGGTGGTGGCAGTTTTAAAAGTCAGATGCGCAAAGCGGATAAGTCCGGCGCAGGCATGGCGTTAATTCTCGGCGAGTCAGAACTGGCCGCAGGAAGCATTGCCGTCAAATATTTGCGTGAAGACAAACCGCAGATAGAAATTAAGCAAACAGAGATTGCCACCCAGCTGGCAACACTAATTTAAATCAGGTAATAGAGGCAACAATGGAAACCGAAGAAGAACAGGTCGAAAAACTAAAAAAGTGGCTGAAAGATAATGGCATGTCGATTGTCGCGGGTATTGTTATCGGCATCGGGGGGCTGGGGGGGTATCGTTACTGGATAGAATTCCAGGAAAGCGAAGCGCAACAGGCATCCACCCATTTTGTACAGATGATCGATGCAATTTCGGCCAATAACAGCGAGGAAGTGCAAAATCATGCGCAGAT
>JBLHOA010000139.1:0-8109 GCA_047622345.1 Gammaproteobacteria bacterium
CGATTGCCATTTTCCGTTATCGGCAATTTAAAGTAGCCCGCCTTCATTTAGAAATATCCTGCATAACAGTTGCTAAAATGACATCACCAACGGTCATTTTTAAATGCCTGCTTGACAATAATCCTGTTACAAAATTTCATTAATATAGTAAAGCCCCCGGCCAAAGCAGACAAAATAAAACGAATTTCCGGCAATACTGACGCACATTTTGACTTCATCAATAAAAAACTATTAAATGAGTCGGCTTCAGCCTCATAATCCAGGGCATAAAACTAACGGAGCTCTGACAATTCAGAGCTTGACCCGAGCTTGACCGATACGTCGGACCGCCGGGAATGTATTGTGCAGGATCAATTGTTCAGAGGTTACCTAACTTTTAGAGATCCAAACTATGGATATTCAACGCCTAGTCACCAGCTTAAGTCTGAAAATTATAGTTCAGTTCGGGATAGTTCTCGCCTTGTCGGTGCTACTCATCAGCTGGCACTTTGACTGGATTTACCGCTTCTACTTTGAAAATCAACAAACCAATACCGGTATCATTATCAATGGTTCGATTGTCGCACTACTGATTTTCGGGCTTGCTAATATTGTTTTTCACCTATTCCGCTACAAACGTGAAGAAACTGCGTTGGCAGGTCTGGTCAGGAACGTTGAATCGCTTAAAGATGATTTAAGCCAGGGGCTGCCGGCAAATTCGATTGTGGTTAAACGCCAGTTGATCATGCGATCGATTGAGACCGCTGGTGGAGAAATCAATCATTCGGCGCTGGCAGCGATGCTCGGTGCTGATGAGAACATCCAGTTCGGAATGATGCGCTTCATCAACAATATTCTGATATTGACCGGTGTCTTCGGCACTATTGTTTCGCTTTCTATCGCCCTGCTCGGCGCCTCCGATTTGATTGATTCGTCAGCGGCAAGTCTCGGCGGCATGGGGCTGGTAATACACGGCATGTCTACGGCGCTGTCGACGACTATAACTGCGATTATTGCTTATTTAATATTCGGTTACTTCTACACTCGTTTAAACGACGTTCAGATTCACTTTCTCAGTGGCGTTGAACATCTGACATCCGTTTATCTGTTGCCGAAATTCGTCAAAAGTAACGACGACATCGTCAATAAAATGAGTGACTTGATCAAAGCCGTGGTATTTGCTGCCGACAACATGAAGCTGACCCAACAAACCTACCACGATGCTGCTCTAACCCTGCAACAGACAATTGTTGCGCATCAGTTGAAAGTAGAAAACATAAGTAGTGAATTTGAATCGGTCAGGCAACTGCTGCGCGAAGGCTTCCGCTTGCCGACAGACGACCAGGCCGAGTAACTAGCCGCCGTGAATAATAACTTCGCAGGTATCGGACACAGACACCATAATATTGCGGGCGAGAATAGCTTCTGGCCATCGTTCACCGATATCATGATGGTGATTACGATGATCTTCCTGATGGCTACCAGTTTACTGGTGGTACGCAACTGGCAGCTAGTAGCCGAGTTACAGGAAAGCATTGCCGCGGAACAGATTGCCGAGCAGACCATAGAATCCACCTCCCTGGAAAATTCGACGCTAGAGGAACGCCTTGCGAATGCCGAACAAAGCAATTCCATACTGCGCCTGCGGCTATTGAAAAAGGATGAAGAATTGAGTTCGGCGCAGGCATCTAACCGGATTAATCAGGCCAACATTGCTGGTTTGGTTTTACAAAATCGAAAGTTGGAAAAGTCACTGGAAGAGACCGAGGCACGACTAGCAGTCGCCAACCTCGAGATCGATGCTGCGACGGCCCAGTTTAGTGAACTGTCCAATCAAATCAGTGAACTCAACCGGCAATTGGCGGCACTAAAACAGGATGGTGACGAAAGCCGAACGGCGCTAGGCAGAGCCCAAACTGAAATTGCCAGCCTCACCGCGTCCAACGAAGGCCAGCAACAAAGCATCGAAACGTTAAACCGCGAAAAATTATTGCTCGACCATGAAATCGTCCGCTATAACCAGCAATTGCTTGGTTTAAAAGGAGACTATGAAACGGTTAAGTCGAAGTACGAAGAATTGATCAAACCGGCAAGAACGGCCCGCGGAAAACACATCGCCGAAGTTTATTACATCAAACAAACCGGCGATGAAATTATCCGTTACCGACAGCCAGGCGATGAGGGGTTCAGCCAGCTCAGTCTGGAAGAAGTTGAACGGCGCCTGACAAAATTGAAACAGGAGTTTGGTGAAGACCTTTACGTTAAGATTATGATTCCGGAGGATAGTGGCCTGACCTATAACGAGGCCTGGGATTTTATGCGCAATTTACTGGTCAAGTTTGATTACTATTATCAGGAGTGATATCTAAGGAACCTACGACCCACAGGAATGTGGGAAATGCAGGTTTCGCCTATACGCTTACTTTTGATGCAGGGGCAAAAACCTGCGACCCACAGGGATGTGGGGAATGCAGGTTTTGCAGGAGCAAAAACCTGCCAGTGCCACGAAAACTCTGAATTAATCAGAGTTTTCGTAATACAAAACCTGCGACCCCTTTAGCCGTGTTGCTGCCAGAAATTCAGGCGGTGATTAATGTGCCGCAAAAGCCTGAAGGGAGATATGCGCATCCTTCGGTTCAGCTTTTGCTGCGCGACTAGTCCGATATAAGTTGGCAAACCTGCCGGAAAAAACGTAACGATTGCGCATCCAGATCATCATCCAGTGGCAATGGCTGCGACGCCTGCTTTGCGATAACAATCTGTTTTTTGGGGTTGATATAAAGCCATTGTCCATGAATGCCAATGGCCATACTGACCTGATCTGAATTACCCATCAAATACCATTTATTGCGGTAGTTTCCTTTCGGTGCGAGTTCGCTAAAGTCGCCTTTCGACCAGGCAATCGAATCACCGTTATTGGCCGTATCATCGATCCATTGCTCGGGGATAACCTGGCGGGTTCCGACCGCACCGCGATCAAGAATAAGTTGTCCGACACGGGCCAGATCATCGATAGTGGCGCAAATGCCACCGGCGCCCCGGGCGAGCAGTGATCGGTCGACTGTCACATAAGCATCGCGACTGGCGGCCATCGGTTGCCATAGTAATTGAGACACTAGTTCGGCGTAGGGAATTCCCGCAACGCGTTCCAGCAATAAACCCAGCAGGTCAGAATTTGGCGATTTGTATGCAAAGATTTCACCGTGATTTCTGCTTGCTTTTTTGATGCTGTATAGAAAATTTTCAAGATCAGGACCCGGATTATTCTGATCAACCGGGTTCCAGCCAGTAGCATCTCGGTAACGTCGGAAGTCACTATCAGGATCAAGATAGGTTTCATCAAAATCCAGTGCGGCCGCCATATCGAGCAGGTTCTGCAGCGAACAGTCCTGGTAAGCGCTTCCGTGACAACCTGGCAAATAAAACCCAACCGCCTTGTTGGTATCAAGCAGGCCTTGATGTTGAAGAATTCCAGCAACCATTGCGGTAATCGATTTGCTGATCGAAAAAAGTATGTGCGGATTTTGTGGCCTACTATGTTCCGCATGCCAGCGATAAACAATATTCCCTTTTTGCAAAATCAGCAGATTGTCACTGAAGGTATTATGCAGATGCTGGCTAACCGTTTGCCTGGAATCCGAATCGATAAATTCATTATCCAGATTTCCGTGCAATTTCTCGGTAAATTCGGAGTGAAACGAGCTCGCATTTATTGTTGCCGCTGGTATCAGTTGATTGACGTGCTGAAATGCCCATTTACTGTGGGGAGCAAGCCGCCAGTTGGCAAGCGATGGTTTAGTATTATCAGCAGTGTCATTCATATCATCGTCTAATTTTTGTTGAGGCATTTACCAATGGCATTTATCGCCTTTAATGCCGTTTTCAGGCGAGGTACTGAAGTGAATTCAGGCCAGGATGATAATTTGGTGATGACCATATCATTTTCAGGATCAACATAGATTAACTGACCAAAAACACCCCGTGCCATAAATGCTTTTTTGTTGACATCCTGAACCCAGAATTGATTTCGATAGCCGCCATTGGGTGCAGTCGTGGTGTAAGGTTCGCCGAAAATACGATGGTCAGCTTTATGAATATCTTTAATCCAGTCCTTCGGGACTATCTGGCGACCGTTGGCGTGACCATTTTGTAATAACATTTGTCCGAAACGGGCATAGTCACGCAATGTAGCGTTGAAGCCACCGTCTGCCATTGCATAGCCGACAGGGTCAACCGTAAAACTGGCACTTTCTTCGCAGCCTAAATGCTGCCAGAGTTCCCGGCTAACCAGTTCGGCCAAACGAGTATGGGTTACGCGCTCAAGACAATGCCCAAGCACATCGGTTTCGATAGATCGATACTCAAATTTTTCTCCATGCTCACGAACCGATTCGGTTAAACCTAAAATCTGATCCCACATACAGGCGGGTGCAACAACGCCGGCGGCTGCATGCTTCCAGCCGCTCGCGATATCAGTCATCGCAATGTCCGAATCTAACGCCGTATAATCTTCGATGTAGCGGACCCCGGTCGTCATATCCAAAACCTGCCTTAAGGTGGCCCCTTTCCAGGCGGTCGCTTCCAGTTCGGGTAGATAATGACTTACCCGTTGATCAACATTCATATCCCCTCGTCCGATGAGAATGCCAGCGACACATCCAACCACTGACTTGGCCATCGACTGCGATAAGTGCAGCGTTCGCTCGGTCATATTGTTTTGATATTGCTCACAAACAATCTGCCCCCGATGTAATACGACAAAACCATCGGTAAAACTATAGTTCAACCAGTCCTGAATAGTCGCCAGTCCATCGTCATTGCTAAAAGGTAATAAGGAAAGATCAATAAAGTTGTGGTTCAGCCGCCAGACCGGGCCATTACCTCGCCAGACTTCGGTGGTCGGTAAAACCTGCCTGACATTTTGAAAGCTCCAACGATTCCAGGGTGCGCGGTCCCAGTCCTGTCGTGGAATTCGCCATTCAACGGGTACAGGGTAACCCTGCATAATTTCTGTCATGATTTTTTAGTTTCTTTTGCTGATTAATAGAATAGTAAAGGAGCCGCCAGCAGAAACCGACGACTCCTTATTGGCTAAAACTTCTATTTACTTTTGTAACTCAGTCCAGATAGCCGTGTAGATCTTGGTCGCAGCTGGCGAACAGGCCTGGAGAAATTTTCCTGCGCCTGACAGTTTAGGATCGATAATAATTTCAGGCGCATTTTTCATGTCATCGGGCATGTATTTTTCTGAACCTGAGATGCCATTCGCATAACGTGCAAAAGCCGAAATCAACGCAGCGTTCTCAGGCTCCATAACGAAGTTCTGGAACAATTTAGCATTCTCCGGATTCTTTGCATCTTTCAAAACTGCAACGCTGTCCATCCATAAAGCAAAGCCTTCCTGAGGATAGCCAAAACGCACATCGGCATTTTTCTCACGTGCTCTAAAACCCGCACCATTCCAGTAAAGCGATGCGGCAACGTCACGACCGGCAAATTTTTCGATCATGCCATAATCCATTGATAACCAGCTTTTCTTGGCTTCAATGAGTTTATCGCGAACCTTACGCAGCAACGCTTTGTCGGTAGTACAGGGCTGACCGCCAAGATACATAATGGCAGCACTGATAACATCATTCATTTCGGGTGGGACGTTTATCTTTCCTTTTAATTCGTCGGGTGGGTCGAGAAATAAAGCGGAGGTATTGATGTCACCCTTATATACCGAAGTATCGACGATCATGCCGACGCTACCCCATTGCCAGGGTACTGAATATCGTCGACCTGGATCCCATTCGGGATTCGAAAAATCTTTAGAGACATTCTTGAAGTTCGACATTTTATCCGGACGGGTTTCCATCAACAGACCTTCGGTAACCCATATCTGCATGTAGTTGGCAGACGGGACAACAAGATCAAAACCGTGTCCTCCGGCTTTAACTTTTGCTAAGGCTCCTGAGTTAGAGTCATAGTCGGTAACTGTAACTTTGACATCATAAGCTTTCTCAAACTTGGTGATTAGTTCGGGGTTGGTATAGTTGCCCCAGTTATAAAGATTTAACTCCCCTGCAGCGAAACTACTACCCGATGTCACGACCAGTGTCATGGCACTCGCAGCAATCAATGCAGATTTTTTTAAACTGTATTTCATTTCCTTGTCCTCATTTATGTTGTATTTAACTTCTTCATTCAACTTTTTTTCTTGCGATCAAGCAGGAAAATTATCGAAACTAGTAGAATAGACACAGCCAGCAAAGCGCTGGCTATTGCATTCATTTCGGGGGTTATCACGCGTCTGATCTGACCCAGCATAAAAGTCGGTAAAGTATCCTGTCCGGCTGATTTTACGAATTCGGTTATAACCACGTCATCCAGTGAAATAACGAAGGCGAGCATCGCTCCCGCTATAATGCCCGGCCATAATAGCGGTAAAGTGACCCGTCGAAAACAACGCCACGGCGTTGCATAGAGATCGGCAGCGGCTGTTTCAAGCGATAGATCCATATCCTCAAGCCGGGCACGGATAGGCAGGTAGGCAAAAGGAATGCAAAATGCGGTGTGGGCTAAAACCAGGTAGGTGAGGCCCTGGTAATCGGTTAATTGTTTTATCACTGCAAAACAAATCAACAATGCAACGGCAGTAACAATTTCGGGCACCATCAACGGCTGATTGATGACAGTATAAATCAACGTCTGCCCTTTATAAGGCCGGGTTCGAGTAGTGCCCAGTGCAGCCATGGTCGCAAGAATTGTCGAATAGAGCGATGCTTGTACAGCAATGACTAGTGACAGTAAGGTCGCTTGTTGTACCTTGTCATTCTCCCAGGCGGAAAAGTACCAGCGAACTGAAAATCCTTCCCATAGCGCAAGCGAAGACCCCGAGTTGAACGAATAAATGACCAGCGTGGCTATCGGTGCGTAGAGCATCAGAAAACACAGGATAGCAATGGGCGTAAAACCTGGCAGCCTGGTTACGGAAAAAGGTTTTCGACGCACTCTGTTAGTCATGCTGAACCCCGGAACGCTGCGCGTAACGCACATACAGCAGTAAGGTAGCCATAACAATAAAAAGCAGGGTGATCGAAAGCGCCGCACCCAAAGGCCAGTTCTGACCCTGCCCGAACTGGAGTTCGATCAAATTACCCAGCATCAGGTTTTTACCGCCACCAAGAACGCGCGGTGTAACAAACGCACCCAGTGAAGGAATAAATACGAGGATAGAACCGGCAACGATACCGGGCTTAATTAACGGAATCATCACTTTACGCAAAACCCGGATTCGGGTTGCATACAGATCATAACCGGCTTCGATAAGTCGAAAATCGAGCTTCTCCATCGATGCATAAAGCGGGAGGATCATCAGCGGCAGATAAACATAAGTCATCCCAACCATGATTGCAAAGTCGGTGTATAACATCTGAATGGGCTCGTCGATAATGTGAATATCCATTAAAAAGTTGTTAATCAGTCCATTGTTTCGGATCACTTCCATAATTGCGAAAGTGCGTATTAACAAATTGGTCCAGAAAGGAATGGTAATCAGAAATAACCAGAAGTTTCTGCTTTCACGGGGCCGTGTCGCGATAAAGTAGGCCGTTGGGAAACCAATGATCAAGCAGGTAATCGTCGTCATCATTGATAATTTAATCGATCGCCAGAAAATCGATAGATGGGCGTCCGCAAAGGTAAGCACATCGTCAAAAATATCTTGATAGAGGAAAACGTTAAACCAGCCATCGAGCGAAAATTCGTATTTAACGCCACCGTAATCACCGGATGTTAAAAACGAATAAAACAGCATCACCAGCAAAGGGCCGGATGCCGCTAAAAACAGAACAATTAACGCAGGGGTGCAGAGAAGTATGTTGCGCCTGATTTCCAGCGCAACTGCCGCCTTTTCATGACTCGATAAATTTTGCGAAGCATCGGACATTGCTAGTTCCTAGTCGCGTAAAATTTGTATCGAATCGGGTTGCAGCGTCACACCGACTTTCTGCCCGCTTTTCCAGTCACGTTTTGCACTACCGCTGTTTTGTAGTTTGGCGATGAACTCATCACCGGAATCCAGTTTAATATGAAATTGTGAGTCGGTTCCTGAATACATAACGTGGGTGACTACGCCGGTTAAAT
>JBLHOA010000140.1:0-8054 GCA_047622345.1 Gammaproteobacteria bacterium
CTTGTTTACTATATTTGCATCTTGCAGATTACGCACAGACACGTTCACCGCCGCATCGAAATCCCAACCCTGCAGGTGCCACTCGAGGCGGTCGCTGAGCGCCTTGTCGACCACCCAGAGCGTTAGTGGGTTTATCAGGTCACCCAGCTCGGCAAGCGGAACAAACTGATCCAGCATCAACAGTCCGTTAACGAAAAGAAGGCAAATAAGCCGCCTGACGCGAATATTGATCGACTAAAGACCGATAAACGATACACTCGGCGTTCCGAAAATATAATACGGTAAGCCCCTAATCAGTACACATCGACCCCTGGCAGGAATTCTGTTCGTTACCGGCGCATTGCTCGCATTTGCGCTCCAGGACTCGATCATTAAGTACCTGTCGCAGCACTATCCGATTCTGCAGGTTCTAACCCTGCGTTCGATTGTTACCTTAGCGTTGCTGGTGGTGATCGGTTTGAGCTTTTTCGGAGCAAAAGTTTTAATTGGCCGCCAGCATATGCTGCTAATGCTGCGCGGCGGGCTCGCATTTTTCGCCTTCACCAGTTATTACCTCGCGCTCAAACTCATCCCCTTCGGCACTGCCGCCACGGTTTATATGACCGCGCCGCTATTCGTCACCCTGTTATCGGGCTTAGTGCTGCGCGAACAGGTTGGTATCCATCGATGGTTTGCCGTGCTGACCGGCTTTGCCGCGGTAATTATTATGCTCGACCCCGGCTCCGAATTATTCCGCTTTGAGTCGGCAATCCCTCTTTTCAGCGCGTTGTGCTACGCGATGATTCCCATTCTCAACCGTCGTATCGGCATGTCTGAGCATGCCTTAACCATGGGTATTTACACCACCGCCACCTATCTCAGTCTAATTTCGGTCACTTCGTTAGTCTTTTACGCCTTACCGATTCCGGTCACAGCGAATGTATCCATAAACGCCTTATTTCAGGGCTGGGTCTGGATAGCCTTGAATGACATTGGCATATTACTGGTCGCCTGCGTGATATTCACCGGGGCATTGCTGGCGATCACCCAGGCGTATCGAATCGCGATTGTCAGCACTATCGCTCCGTTCGAATACTCTTATTTACTGTGGGCGGTGTTAATTGGCTATCTGTATTTTGGCGAAGTACCCGAGCTGCGAACGCTGCTCGGCGGTGCCACGATTGTGGCCTGTGGTTGCTACATTATTTATCGGGAAAGACAGTTGGCGCAGCTTAAGCATTAATAGCAACCCGGCGTGCTTTATGAATGTTTCATCCACAGCCTAGCGGGCCGGAAAACTTGACCAGAATCTACCCCGAACCTGCCCGGCCCAAACGGACCAGGGTGGCCACTCTAACCAGGGTATGGTGTCAGGCCAATTCTGGATCAATCTGAAGGGCAGTAACGCTGCCCCTCGGTTTCTAAATAATCTGTTGGCAGCCTGGATGGGATCAATTCAGCTTAGCGAATGCATCTTTATTTTGTGTCCTTTCTGGCCAGCTTTTCTGCCTTCTTCTCTTTAGGCGACAATGCTGCTTTCTTTTTGGTATCGCGCTTGTTTTTGTGTTCTTTACTCATGCTATTAACTCCTGGAAACAGAGAAAAATCAGTTCCAACAGAGCCCGCCAGAAAATCAGACCAGGTTTGGAAGCGAGGTTTTTCGACTACTGAAATCGATGGGGAGTAGCCCTTCCTGTGATGTAACTATGGGAAGGCCGCCATTCAGCAAGCTGTAAGCTGACAATGGCGGGGCAGATTTACGCTGTCACCTTAGCATAGGTAAAGTTGCGGCAAGGGTTTATTGCGATTTTCGCTATAACTGGGATATCGACCAAACGGGTATTTGATGAACCCGGATTCGACGCTTAAATTCAGGCAACAGCCTGTTTAATAAACTTCGTCTATGCGATTGAGCGATGTTATTAATCGTCAGATATAAAATTATCCATTTATGCGAGCTGAGAATTGATCGTTATCGCTGGGGAGGCTAATGAGCAAATTTCTCGCACCATTTAATGCAAC
Source organism: Gammaproteobacteria bacterium (assembly GCA_047622345.1). Classification (GTDB taxonomy): domain Bacteria; phylum Pseudomonadota; class Gammaproteobacteria. Next base: position 2,002 of record JBLHOA010000140.1, read on the forward strand.
GTTGTGCGTCACGTTCCTCATAAATACGAATAGCCGCAGGAAGCTCTAACTTGAAAGCATCCTCCTGATCCTCACCCAAAGCCGTGAGCCGCAGGGTAAACCAGGCCGTTATTCCCCCCGGTGGATTGGAATCGAATCTCGGGAACTCGGGGTCACCACCTGCTTCGCTCATCCAGTCCTTCGCAAGCTCCGGATTAAGCGCCATGGCACGTGCCAATCCCACCATGTCGGCAGCGCCGCTGGTTATCGCATCGATTGCCTGCTCACGCTTTTTGAATCCGCCCGTCACCATCAGTGGAATTTTAGTAACCCCTTTTGCCTGTCGGGCGAAGTCAACAAAGTAGGCCCCTCGACCTGAACCGTCAGAACTTGCCCTGGCGCCGGGGAAATAGGTACCCCCACTAACGTCAATCAGATCAATCGAACTTCGATCGAGCAGGCGTACCACTTCCAGGGCATCGACTTCGGTCAACCCACCTTCCAGTTGATCCGTTGAGTTCATCCGGATGCCTACCGGAAACGCCGGACCGACAGCCCGCCTGACTTCACTGATTATTTCGAGCACAATGCGACATCGTGCTTCGATTGAACCGCCATAGCCATCCGTCCGGTGGTTAAACAATGGCGACAGGAACTGGCTGAGTAAAAACCCGTGGCCCGCATGAATTTGAACCCCGCTAAAGCCCATAGTCTTTGCCTGCAATGCCGTTCTTGCATACATGCTGGGCAATTCCTGAACTTCATCAATTGTCATTCCCGCACATTGAAGCCCTTCAATATCAAGCGCAGATGGCCCCTTAGGCTGGCTGATCGGCAGGTGCGCCAGCGCCCCGGCGTGGCCGAGCTGCGGCCATAGATGCGCGCCATCAACAATCGCCCGGCTGGATAGTGAACGCAACATTTCCTGGTTAGAGTGTTCGGAAAGCACCAGGTTACCCGGCTTCTCGGGAAAGCGCGGGTCGCCCTGCACTTCACCGATGACAGACAGCGCAGCGCCCCCGTCCGCCCATCTTTGGTAAAGGCGAATCTGCGCTTCGGTAGGATCACCTTCCCCGTTGGCCAGCGAGTCCGACATTGGCGACTTGGCCAATCGATTCTTAAGAATCGCACCGCAAGGAAGTTCCAGTGAACTGCGCAGCAGATGAATGGTATTTGTGTGTTCTCCCATATCGATTCCTCAGAACTTAAACCGCCGGTACAACGGCGAAAAATGTTGTATCGAACCCGGCAACTGGTGGCTGCCGATATGAAGATACTGGTCAGGCCATTTTACGCACCATAAATTCAATATCCGCATAGTTTTTGCGACCCGGTGGGTTTTCGGCTTTTTCAAAACCCAGAGATATATAGCACTTAAGCGCCCTTTCATTTGCGTTTGCCACGAACAAAGAGCACTCAGTCACGTTCAACTCACGCCTGCCTAAGTTCATCAGCTCGAGGATAAATTCATGGCCGATTCCCTCGCTCCGGTTCAGCGGAGAAACCACCAGCCGGGCAAGGTGGCATCGGCCTTCTTTTTCGTAATATTGCCCGAAAGCCAACAGGCCATCGCTTTCATCCAGCAACGCGTAAGCGGGCATCTGCCCCCAATGCATATCTTGCAGAAACGATTCACGGGTGAAGGGAAATCTAAACCCCGGGCCACACCAGAGAAAACCCGAGTTGTGGTCGGGAAACCAGGACATCAGGGTTTCCAGATGTAATTGTTGAGGTGCGACGATGTTCATGTTTTTGCCCGAAGCAACGCTAAAGTGCAGTGTTTTTTAGCGTCATATTTGAACCGTTTACTAACTATCTAAAAACAGCCATGGCAGGCTGAAATCTAAGGCGCAGCTTCTTCATAGGTTTGGACAGCTTCGGGAAGCACTTCCCAGGTGGCTTTAGAGCCAACAAACAGATGATATCCGATTTCAATGTCGGGGCTTCCATTGAGGCAACCCAGGGTAACTCCATGAATCGAGCCGTTACAGGTTCCGCATAAAGTCGATCCGCATTTACTACAGAAGCGTAATCCGAAACCCGGCTCGGATTCGTAACTCGTCAGTAACTCTTCTCCCTGTAGCCATTCAAACTCGTCAGGCTCGACCAACGCGTAGGCCGATGCCTGGGAGCTGAACGCTTTCCGGCAGCGTGAACAATGGCAGGACCTGGCATCTTTTAGCGAACCTGCGATTTGATACTGAACACTTGCGCAGAAACACGCTCCGGTTATTGGCATAATTATTCCAGGTGCTTATCGTTACTCAGAGGGGCTGATTTGCTGCGAAACACTACCGACCTGGATTGATTATTTTTATTTCTACCTGCAAACCAGTGCTGCTAGCTGTATCGGATCCACTTCAAATATCAAGATTCCTGGTTAAAACCTCGGCAGATTTAATAATTCGCTTGGTCCTGTAAAGCTCAGGGTGTTTTTCGTCGTCAGTGTATCCTACGGGTTCGCCAGCGCCGGTGTTTACGAACCAGGAATTTTCCGGTGTACGGTCACCGATTAGTTTTTTAAACTCGGTCGGCTTGACACCTATTGCTTGAGCTGCTGCATTGTAAGTACAACGAGTCTTAACTTCGTTCAGGTAGTCTCGTATGGTATTAATTTTATCCAGCATTAAAGGTAATTCCTAACAGGTTAACGGCTAGATATATGAAAATTGTCGACAGGTAAATACCGCCATTTTTCATATATCGCTTCTGGGGGTTGTTATTTTTCTGCTCATTTAATAACTCCCCCCTGTTTATTATTTTCTTGGGATTCAGCAAGTTAACATGATTTCACCGTTCAGGCCAACATCCTGCAGTGCATTCCGGCCTGCCAATATCATGGAAATTTCCATGATATTGCTGAATAGACGCCAGCTCGGGGGGGTTCGGGTTCGGCTAAATCTTCTTAATGCGTAACCTTATCGCCCCAGATTTCGGACAGACGCTGGTTGCGACCGCAGCCCCAGCGATAGGCCTTATAGCGAATCGGACTTTTCTTGTAAAAGTCCTGATGATATTCCTCGGCGCCCTTAATCGGGAAAAAAGTTGCCTGCTCTAAAATCGGAGTGACTACCATTTGCCCGCGAAAAGCATTAACAACCTTGCGCTTTGATTCCTCGGCCAACGCGCGCTCATTGTCGTCGGCAACAAAAATTGCCGCCTTGTAGCTATGCCCTTTGTCGCAGAACTGACCACGGTTATCGAAGGGGTCGTGATTGACCCAGAAGTGATCTAGAATTCCCTGATAGTCGACCACATTTTCGTCGTAGATTATTTCCACCGCTTCGTAGTGTCCGGTATGGTCACCGCGGTAGGTTGGATCGGGGTGACTGCCCCCGGTAAAGCCCGATACCACCGAGCTAACCCCTTTTAGCTTTTCGTAGTCAGCTTCCATACACCAGAAACATCCGCCGGCAAGCACCGCGCGAGCGGCCATCGCATTTTGATTGATACCAGCGAATAGGGTGAGCGTGATAATAACGATTAATCTGAACATGATTTTATCCATTTAAATAGCCGGTTTGACCGGTTGCCATAACGCTAGTTCAACGAGTATATTCGATTTCCCGAATACGATTATGGACGATACGATGAAATTTATTTCGCTGTTTTTATTTCTGCTCAGCTTTAGCAGCGTTCAGGCTGCGGGCAAAATCATTGATTACGAAGTGAACGGTGAAGACTATGAAGGTTACTTCGTCAGCCCAGGTAAACACGCGCCCCTGGTTTTGCTCATCCACGACTGGGATGGCTTGACCGACTATGAAATTAAACGTGCCAACATGCTCGCCGACGCCGGCTACGCGGTGTTTGCCGCCGACCTTTTCGGTGCGGGCATCCGTCCCACGAAAAATAAAGACAAGTGCTAGCACACCGGGGAACTCTATAAAAACCGTCAGAAAATGCGCGACTTGATGAACGCAGCGCTGGACGAAGCCGATCGCCTCGGCGCCAGCCGTAATAATGCGGTTGCCATGGGTTATTGTTTCGGCGGGGCAGCTGTGCTCGAACTGGCCCGCTCCGGCGCGGACCTGAAAGGTTTTGCTACTTTTCACGGTGGCCTGAAAACCCCAGACGGACAGGATTACAGCAAAACCCGTGGTGAAGTGCTGATCATGCACGGCAGTGCCGACAGCGCGATTACGATGGATCAGTTTGCCGGGTTAACCAACGAGTTGGAGGCGGCCGGGGTTATGCATCAAATGGTAACTTACAGCGGTGCACCATACGCCTTCACCGTATTTGGTTCTGATCGATACCGCAAAGATGCCGATACCAAATCCTGGCGTTTGTTCGGCGAGTTCTTGACGTAGATCAATCAGTAACCTGGTCCCCGTTGTTATAAACCTGAAATTCAACAATAAGCCGATGAATCAAATGTCTGTCCAACGCCTGATGTTACGCATGTCAGTCCTTTTTTTATTATTGCTGGCACCACCGGTCGAAGCGCAGATTTACGATATCAAAGCGCTCGACCTGACCCGCTACGAAGGCAAAGTGGTTTACCTCGACTTCTGGGCTTCCTGGTGCAAGCCTTGCCAGAAGTCCTTCCCCTGGATGAATTCTCTGCTGGAAAAATACCCGGCTGGATCGTTTGCACTGATTACGATTAATCTCGACCAGGATGCGAGCGCGATGAATTATTTCCTCGGCAAGGTGCAGGCAAATTTCGATATTTACCATGACCCCGCTGGGGAAATTGCCGAAAAATTTGACCTGCAGGGCATGCCGACCTCATATCTGATCGACTCTTCCGGCAAGGTGGTGCAAACCCATGTCGGTTTCTATGAAAAAGAAACCGACCGATACGAACGCGAAATTGAGGCTTTACTATGATCAAACAGATTAGCGGACTGCTACTCGCAGTCGCTATTGCAACCAGCGGATGCTCGTCATTCGGGGTTAAACCCTGGGAAAGAGGTACGCTCGCGCAACAGGATATGCTGATGAACGCCGATGCGCTCGACCTGGCATTCGACGAACACATTTATTTCAGTAAAGAAGCCTCCAGTGGCGGACAGGGATTTGCCGGTGGTGGTTGCGGATGCAATTAAAAAAGAAAAAAATCGCAGGCTTATTATCAGCTGCAACCTGCAGCCTGCTCGCCGGCAACGCCGCTGCTCTGGAACACGAATGGGACATCGATAGCGCGCTGATGATTTACACTGAATCGAGGGGGCGTATTTCGGCGGTCGAACCGGTGATCAGCGGCAAAAAAATCCTCGGCGATGATGAGATACTCTCGTTCAAACTGGTGTTCGATGTGCTCGTCGGTGCCTCGGCCACCGGCTCGGTGCCGTCGACTCAGCCGCAGACCTTTACGCGGCCATCCGGTATCGGGTCCTATACTGTTGCAGCCAACGAAACTCCGCTCGATGATACCTTTCAGGACACCCGTATCAGCTTCAGCCAGAGCTGGGACAAGCCGATCGACAGCAACAATCGACGCACTCTGGGGTATAACCTGTCGCGCGAGTACGATTTCACCTCGATCAGCGGTAACGCGCTGTGGCAGCACGACATTAACCAGAAAAACACGTCGTTTACGACCGGGATAAATGTCGAACTCGACGCGCTCGAACCGGTAGGCGGTGCGCCGGTGCCCTTGACCACACTAAACGGGCAGGCCAAGCAAGGCAGCAAGTCGCGTGACATCATCGACCTGCTGTTCGGGGTGACACAGATTATCGATCAAAGCAGTTTGTTCCAGGTGAATTTATCGTTCAGTGAAGCAAATGGTTATCTAACCGACCCGTATAAGTATGTCAGTGTCGTCGATACTAACGGCCTGCCTACTTCACAGTTATTTGAACGGCGACCAGAGAGTCGTTCGCGTCAGAGTATTTACGCCAAGTATAAAAATCAGTTAGCCAATAAGGACATAGTCACCACATCGTATCGATTGATGAGCGATGACTGGGGAGTCGATTCGAGCACCTTCGATTTGACCTACCGCTTTAAATTAAAGAATGGAAATTATATCCAACCGCACGTTCGTCTTTACCAACAAAGTGCGACCGATTTTTACCGCTATTTTCTGCTCGACAGCGAAGCCGTACCCGAATTCGCTAGCG
>JBLHOA010000141.1:0-7973 GCA_047622345.1 Gammaproteobacteria bacterium
TATCTCCATGTTTTGATTGAGGGCATTATACCCGGCTGATTATCGCCGACCACCGTTGTTTAGCTGTAACCTTTGTTACTTCATCGATGCATGTCTATGCTGGGAAATTGACCGGGGCTAATCGAGATGGTTTAAACCCGGGCCAGCAATGCAGGGGTCTGCGCTGCTTTGATCGATTTAATCTGGATCGAGTTGCGCCTGAACCCGATTTCTGGGCGCTAAAATTGCGCAATAGCTAGATTTTTTATCGATTTGAACCGACAATAGCGGCCTTTTTCAATATGTGGGAACTGCCCGCGGATGAGAGCAAATAGAAATGACAGATTCTTCGATTAAAAAAGTGGTACTGGCCTATTCGGGCGGGCTTGATACGTCGGTAATTTTAAAGTGGCTGGAAGATGAATACAGCTGCGAAGTAGTGACCTTTACCGCCGATATCGGCCAGGGAGAAGAACTGGAACCGGCGCGGCTGAAAGCCGAAAAATACGGGGTTAAGGAAATTTACATCGAAAACCTGCAGGAAGAATTTGTTGCGGATTTTGTTTTCCCGATGTTTCGTGCCAACGCGATTTACGAAGGTGAGTATCTCTTGGGCACCTCGATTGCGCGACCTTTGATATCCAAACGACTGGTTGAAATTGCCGCTGAAACCGGCGCCCAGGCGGTGTCCCACGGAGCCACCGGTAAGGGTAACGACCAGGTACGATTCGAGCTTGGCGCCTACGCGTTGAACCCCGACATCCGCATTATTGCTCCATGGCGCGAATGGGACTTGAACTCCCGCGAACGACTGATGGCTTACGCTGAAGCCGCAGGCATCGCGATCGAGCAACAAAAGGGCCATAAATCGCCTTACTCGATGGATGCCAATTTGCTGCATATTTCCTATGAAGGCAATAACCTCGAAGATCCCTGGGTTGAAGCCGACGAAGATATGTGGTTGCGATCGGTATCCCCCGAATCTGCCCCCGATAAATCAACCTATCTGGAAATCGGATACGAAAAGGGTGACATTGTATCGATCAATGGGGAACGCATGAGTCCGGCGCAGGTATTGACCCGATTGAATACCGAAGGGGGCGCCAATGGTATTGGCCGTCTCGACATCGTCGAAAATCGCTACGTCGGAATGAAGTCTCGTGGTTGCTACGAAACACCGGGTGGCACCATCATGATGAAGGCACATCGAGGTATTGAATCGATTACCCTGGATCGCGAAGTCGCACATTTGAAGGATGAGCTGATGCCGCGCTACGCCACCTTAATCTATAACGGCTACTGGTGGAGCCCGGAACGGTTGATGATGCAGCAGATGATCGATGCGTCCCAGGTGACCGTAAATGGTGAAGTAATGGTCAAGCTGTTTAAGGGTTCGGTATCGGTAGTGGGCCGTAAGTCGGAAAGTAACAGCCTGTTTGATGAAGCGATTGTTACCTTCGACGACGATCGCGGCGCTTACAACCAGAAGGACGCCGAAGGCTTCATCAAGTTGAATGCATTGCGTCTGCGAATTGCCGGCGGCAAGCGTTAGTGGTTTTAATCCGGGCCTTAGTTGTTGTCGCGCTATTGACCGGTACGCTGGTAGCCTGTTCTTCCGGTGAAGATGCGCAAACGATCAGCGAAACGCAAAAATTCCATTTTCTGGAATCGCTGAAACAGGTCGATGCGGCCGGGCGTCAGCTGCAACAAAGCGAGCCGAGCCGTGAAGCACTCAGCGCCGCGCTGGCTATGCTGGACGAGGCGATTAAGATGTCTTATCAGGTTGATCGACGCGAGCTTGAAAAGCTCGATTTAAGACTGGGTAAGAATTATCTGCGCTTCTTTGTCAGCGGGCTGGAAGAATATCGGCTGGGTATCGAAGCCGGTGACCAACAGCAGCAACAACAGGGCTTGTCACTGTTAAATTCCTGGAACCAATTCTGGCAGGCCGAAAAGGAAACTATCCTGGCCAGGGCTCATCCCTCGCAATGATCAATAATTCAGTTCGACTAGTGGTGTGTATTAATGAACGGCTAGGTACCGGCCAACGCTCCTGCGTGGGTAGCGGCAGCCTCGGATATATTGCAACGATCAGAGAACTTCTGGCGACCAACGAGATGGACGTCGATATTGTTCAGCGCGAATGCCTGGGCAAGTGCGAGCAGGGCCCGGTAGTGCGTATCGCACCCGGGGGGCGATTTTTTACTGACATTGACGACAACAGCCTGCCCTTGATTATCGAAGAACTAAAACGCTTCATCGACGCAAAAGCCGAAGAAAGTTAATCGGCTGATACCCCTGTATTGCGGTTATTCGTCCTGTAATCGTGCCTGCACCGACACTTGATCATTTTCATCGATGGAAACATCGAAGTCGATTGGTCGGCAACAGATTTCGCAATCCTCGACATAGCTCTGCGCTTCCACCGAGCCATCCACCAGAATAGAAAAACGTTCCCAGCAGTAGGGGCACTGTACCCGGGTTTCGATAACCTGGTTGCTGGTCAAGGTGACGGACTCAGGCGCAGAATTTCACCGCGGTCGGTAGAAAAAATGATATCTCCCTGTGGGCTTTGAATGATATGACGAACGCGCCGGCGCAGTGACTCGAGTAATCGATGTTCGGAGATAGCGCGCCCCTGCGCGGATAAACTGACCCGGTTTATATGTTGCAGCTTAAGCGCGCCGGCAAATAAATTACCCCGCCATTGTGGGAATTGATCGCCCTGATACAACAGCAGGCTGCCCGGCGCAATCGACGGAATGTAAACCTTAACCGGGTCGACCATACCGGGCTTGCTGGTCCCTTCGCCGATCGATACCGGTCCCCAGTATTCCTTGCCATGGCTGACGACGGGCCAGCCGTAGTTGCCCTTTTTTTGAATCAAATTTATTTCATCGCCACCGCGTGGGCCGTGTTCGATCGACCATAAGCGATGGTTGCCGGCATCATATACCAGCCCCTGGGGATTACGGTGGCCATAACTCCAGATTTCCGCACGGGCATTGCTTTGCGATACAAAGGGGTTGTCCCCGGGCACACTGCCATCGAGGTTAAGGCGGATAATCGTACCCTGATGATTTTCAAGGTTCTGAGCCTGGTCGCGTTCACCGCGATCACCGATGCCAAGAAATACGTGCCCGTTGTTATCAAAAGCGATGCGTCCACCAAAATGGCGCCCGGTATCGGAGCCCGAATCGGTGACGATCAAATCCTGCCACTGCTCAAGCTTCGTTCCGGCCAGTTTTGCGCGCGCCAGCGTTGTTGCATTTCCGCTATTGGTTGCCTTGCTATAGCTGAAATATATCCAGCCGTTGTTTATAAAATCGGGCCCGGTGATGATCTCCATTAACCCACCCTGGCCACTTGCTGCAATGTCCGGCAAACCGGATATAGTGACTAGGCTGAGTTTTTTCAGATCGAGTAGCCTGAGGCGACCGGCGCGTTCGCTGATTAACAGTTGCTGCGCGGAAATAAATGTCATGCCCCAGGGAATGCCGAGTCCGTCGGCTAGCTGTTCGACAATTATCTCAGGCGAGCCTTGCTGAAGTACCTTCGGAGACGCAGCATTTAAAGCCGGGGCTATAGTTGCCAGCAGAAAAATTAATGCTGAAATGAGGGGAAACTGTCGGCGGGGGACAATCATGGCTTTACAGTATAAAAGTGGCACGCATAATACCAGCGAAACCTTTAGGCGATAGTCAGATATTTTATGCAAACTGATCAAACAGCGATAACCACCGACCTGGTCCTGGTTGGCGGCGGGCACAGCCATTTGTTCGTGCTTAAGTCGTTCGCAATGCAGCCGGTTGCGGGCCTCCGTTTGACTTTGATTACGCGCGACCTGCATACCCCTTATTCAGGAATGTTGCCGGGGTATATCGCAGGGCATTATCAGTTCGACGAAGCACACATTGATTTGCGGCCGCTGGCCGCGTTGGCGGGAGCCCGGATTATTCATCAATCAGTTTTGTCGATAAATGCCGATCAGAAACAGGTCATATTGGAAGGCCGCCCAGCCATCGACTATGACTTGTTATCGATCAATATCGGCTCGACTCCGGCGCAACCCGATCACCCTTTATCGCTGGATAATCAGGCAGGTATAAAACCGATTGATCAATTCATTGAGTTTTGGCGGACTATTGAGCAACGACTGGAAACCGCGAATGAACCCGTTAAGTTAGCCATCATCGGTGCGGGGGCGGGTGGAGTCGAACTGGCATTGTCACTACAGTTTCGGGCTTCCCGGTTGGCAACCGCTACAACCACCCTCGAGCTTATCCTGGTGAGCGATGGGGCCGGAATTTTGCCCAGCCACAGTAAGCAGGTGCAAACGGTCTTTGACCAAATTCTGCGCCAACGCGGGATCAGGGTCGAATATTCCAGCCGGGTCACTGCCTTTGACGGGGAGCAGCTTAGCGGTGAATTCGATGACCCGATTCCCGCCCATGCGGTGATCTGGGCGACCCAGGCGAGCGCCGCAAAATGGTTGCAGGGTTCCGGACTGCAACTCGATGAACAGGGTTTTATCGCGCTCAATCCCTGTCTGCAGAGTTTGTCGCATGGCGACGTATTTGCCGCGGGTGATATTGCCTCGGTAGCGCGTTATCCGCGAGTAAAATCGGGGGTATTTGCCGTTCGGCAGGGGTTACCGTTGGCGCAAAATCTGCGCCGCAAAATAAATTCTATTTCCCTGAAACCTTATGTTCCGCAACGTCAGTTTCTATCGCTGATATCCAGCGGCGAGCAATATGCAATCGCCAGCAGAGGGCGATGGATGTTGCAGGGAAAGTGGTGCTGGCAGCTTAAGGACTGGATCGACCGTCGATTTATTAAAAATTTCAGTGAGCTCCCGGCAATGTCTGCCGAAGATAATTCGAATGGGACGGCCTCCGTACCGGCCTCGATGCGATGCGGTGGCTGCGGCTCCAAGCTGGGCAGCGATTTGCTGCACGAGGTATTGGAGAAAATCATGCGCGAGTCGGATTCAGCGATTACCCTTGACCTGAAGAAGGGCGAAGATGCAGCCGTGCTGCAAGTGCCAGCGGGGATGCAATTGCTGCAAAGTGTGGATTCTTTTCGTCGCTTTATTGATGACCCTTATCTATTTGGCCGCATCGCTACTAATCATGCGCTTGGCGACATGCATGCGATGGGAGTCGAGGCCGATAGTGTGTTGGTGATTGCCACGGTGCCGATAGGGCAGGAACGCAAACAGCGCCAGGATTTGTACCAATTGATGTCGGGCATAGTAGCGAGCTTAAGTGAAAACGGCACCCGTCTGCTCGGTGGTCATTCGAGTGAGGCGATCGAAATGAGCTGTGGTTTAAGCGTGAACGGCTTTGCCGACCAGGCATCGTTGTTATTGAAAAGCGGAATGCAGCCCGGGGATTTACTTATATTAAGCAAAGGTCTGGGAAGCGGGGTGTTATTTGCTGCCGATATGCAGGGTAAAGCCCGTGGCCAATGGATCGACGATGCGTTAGTACAAATGCTGCAATCGAGTAAATCGGCGGCCGATTGTCTGAACAGGCACGGCGCGAACGCCTGTACCGACGTTACCGGTTTCGGCCTGGCGGGTCATTTGCTCGAGATGCTCGATGCCTCAGACTGTGCCGCCGAACTATACACGGGTCAGATTCCTTTTTACGCGGGTGCGATCGAATGCAGTAGCGCAAAAATAAAAAGTTCTTTGTATGATGCCAACAGCCGGGTCAGTCGTCGCATTGAAGTGAGCCCGGCCATGTCCGAGCTGTACTACCCTTTGTTATTTGATCCGCAGACGGCAGGCGGGTTATTGGCCAGTGTTGCCCCTGCCAGGGCCGGAGCCTGTTTACAGAACCTGCACAAGCTCGGCTATGATCAGGCGCAGATAATCGGCCGCGTAATAGAGCGCAGCGATGAGCAGGAAGTTATTTATTTAAAACGATAATGTAAACCGATAGAGGCGATTCATAAATCCAGGCCGTCACCCCAGCAATCAGAAACCTGGTAACCCAGAGGGTAGGGGTCATCGGGGTCGATGCCGATTTGATGGATTCCGTGAATCCAGGCCCGCCCCGAAACCCGTGGTAGCACGCCAGGCTGTCTGCCGACGAGGGTGGTGGCGAGCAGGGTTAAATTAAATTCACTGCCGATTATCGATCGCGCCGTATAACTATCGCCAACCGTCAGTTCGCCGCGTTGATGCAGCAAAGCCATGCGCGCGCTATTACCGGTACCACAGGGGGAACGGTCAATCCTGCCCGGTGGCAGAATAGTGGCACCGTTGTAAACACCGGTCGCATCACGGCCGACAAACATGGTGTAGGCGATCCCTTTCAAGTGTTTGTTTTCCGGGTGGACGACTTCGACCGATTGATTCAATGCACGGTGTACTTCGGTACCGATTGCAACCAGTTGCCGCGCATCGCTGGCAATGATTTGCTGCCGGGTTTGCGCGATGTCGATCAAGCCATAAAATATGCCGCCGAAGGCAATATCGACCTCAATTTCACCGAAAGACTTGGTTTTCACTTTAACCCCTTCGCGATAAACAAAGCTTGGGTTCATGTCTATATGGACGCGCTCACATTTGCCGTTTTTACAATCGGCGGTCACGCTGACCACGCCAGCGGGCATATCGAAGCGGATAGTGGTCTGCGGTTCCTTCATTTCGATGGTTCCCGTTTCGAGCAACACCGTGGCCACACAAATACAATTCGAACCGGACATCGCATGCGCCTGATCACCCTGCAGAATGATAAACCCGGCATCGGTATCGGGTCGTGTAGGGGGTTGCAGCAGGTTGCTGCTCATTTGCGCATATCCCCGGGGTTCGAAAACACAGAAGCGACGAAAACTATCATCGGTTTCATTCAGATAACGCATTTTCTCCAGCATGCTGTCACCGGGAATAATCGGCGCACCGGCAGTGATCACGCGACCGACTTCACCTTCGGCATGCGCTTCAATCATGGTAATTGTTTTTTTCCAGCGCAGCTTAAGTTATCTCTGAAAAGTAAAATGTGATGAAGTCAACGGCATTTTGTCGACCATGTTGTGAAACAGATTGAGCATTTGTCCGGTCGAGGCATTGTCGACATTAACCGCGGCCTTGCCGGACTGGATGTCGTCAAGATTAACCGTTCGGGTTTCGAAACTGAAGCGGCTTCGATCGGACTGGTTTAGGTTGGATCCGTGCAAATGTGCGGCTGAAAAGCACAGCAAATCACCGGGATCAAGTTGTGGGCTATATGCTTCACCCACCGGGTTTTCCAGTAGACCGGGCACCGATTGATAGTCGGGTTTCAACTCGGCAGTTTTAACCTGTCGTGCTTTGACATAATTTTGATATGACCAGGTTGCCGTGTTATTCGCTATCGGACGGTCAAAGTAATCGGGGTAGAATTGAATGCCGCTATCCGGCGCATAATCGAATACCGGGCCCCACCAGTTGATCTGCTGAAATATGCCCGCTCCCCAGCTGTCCCGATGAATATCGACATTGGAATGCCGACCTCGAGATTTCAGGTTCTCCGGCGGCACCACACGAAAAATAAAACGGTCGCGGAAAGTCTGTGCAGGCCTCAGGCCAGCCCACTGCATCGCCTGGGCAAAATAGTGGTCGTATTGCTCGTTCGAACTCGCCGCAAGCTGGTATCGATAAACGCTTTCCAGCCATTCTGCGTGGCGTTCTGGCTGATAGGAATATGTGGGGTCCTTGCTATCGTCGATACGGCCGGCGATTTCCCGGGCAACAGTGCAAAACTCGACGATTGCAGGAAGTTGGCGAAAACAGAGTATTTCGCCGTCATAAACGCGATCGCGCAGCTCGGCCGGGCCAATCGCTTTTGTTAGTTCCTGCAGCAAGGGGCAGGCGGCTTAGCTTCGCTTCTCAAGTAATCCCGATTCTTTTATGACCTGCGCGCAGGCCGCTTCCTGATGCGGCGCCATTAAATGAGCCCCGGCACAGCCTTCGATTTCGGCAAAGCCCTGTAACAGCTCGGCAC
>JBLHOA010000142.1:0-7968 GCA_047622345.1 Gammaproteobacteria bacterium
AGTACCTGCTGATCCTGATAGACCCAGAGCTGGTGGGAGTCGCTGTTCAGGATATAGGCGAGGTTCGAACGCGAGTCGGATTCCGCTAATTCGCTATAACCGAGCTGTCGGGGAGTCGCTGAATGTTGGGCCAGTCGTCGCTGGTAGTAATGCGTATGGTCATGTTGCCCTCGTGTCGATAGGAAAGGCTATCATGGGAACTGGTATGTTCGATTTACTTGACTTGGCTTCGCAGGTAAATTGATTCGCCTGAGTCGAAGTATGGATTAATACGAGTAGCTATAAATGAAAATAACCAATTTTAAAACCACAATGGTTAACTTGCCGTTGGCAAAACCGATTGCGACCGCCATCCATCAAATGAAGTCGGTAGGATGCGTTTTGCTCGAGCTGGAAACCGATCAGGGGCTGGTTGGTGAAAGTTATGTATTTACCTTAAACGGGGTTCGGCTCGAAGCCTTGCAGCAAATGGTGCTGAGTTTTTCGCATCTGGTGGTCGGTAAAGACCCGCATTATCTTTCCGCAATCGGGCAGAATATGTGGAATGAAATGAATCCGATCGGGCACAAGGGCTTTACCATCGCAGCGTTAACGGCGGTCGATACGGCTTGCTGGGATCTGCTTGGCAAGGCCGCCGGGCAGCCTTTGCATCGTTTGTTCGGTGCCTGCCGGGACAGCGTGCCTACCTATGCCAGCAGTGGTTTGTGGTTATCGCAATCGATCGACGAATGCGTCGAAGAAGCCGCTGGTTTTATCGCCGCGGGGCATCGCGGAATGAAGATTCGACTGGGTAGCGCTCGCATGATGGATGATGTTGAGCGGGTCGGGGCCCTGCGCGCCGCGATCGGCGAGGACATAGAATTGTACGCGGATGCTAACCAGGGTTTAACGGTTAAGCAGGCGATCCGACTCGGCCGCGAACTGGAAGATTTTAACCTGAGCTGGTTCGAAGAGCCGGTGTTGTATCACAACCTGAATGGCACTGCAGAAGTTCGGGCATCACTTGATATCCCGATTGCCGCCGGCGAAACCGAATATACCCGTTACGGCATGCGCGAGATTCTCGAAGCGGCTGCGGTCGATGTGTTAATGCCTGATTTGCAACGTATCGGGGGCTTGAGCGAAATGCGTCGCGTTGCCGCGATTGCATCGGCTTACGAGGTTCCGGTATCGACCCATTTATTTACCGAGCACAGTCTTAGTTTTGCCGGAGCTGAACCGAATTGTATTTCGGTTGAGCACATGGACTGGTTCGCGCCCTTGTTTAACGAAGCGATGGATGTCGAAGAAGGCTTGATTTCGATTCCCGAGCGCCCGGGCTGCGGTTTCACCTTTGATCAGGCCGCGATCAAAAAGTATCAATATTAACGGGGTGGGGCATGCGCGTTATCGATGTTTTACTAACCATTGATTGACCGTTTTAATCAAAATGTCATTGCGGCCATTAAAAAAATGATTCGCCGATTTAATTTCAATCTGTTCGAAGTCACGACCGGTAACCGATAAGGCGGCTTTGCGTTTATCGTCGCGCGCCGCCAAAACCTGCGGCAGGTCTTCGCTGCCATACAGGTCGAGCATCGGCAGGGCGAACTGTTTTAAAGCGATTAATGAATCCATTGCGGGATACTTTGCTGCGCCGGGCATGCCAATCGCAACAAAACCCTGAATTATCCCGGGTTGCTTAAGCGATAAATAGTAACTGGTCATCAATGCCCCCTGGCTGTGACTGACCAGATAAATGCGTTCAATTCCAAGTGCCTTGAGATAATTAATGGCGGCGTCAATTCGGGGAATAACTTCAGGATACAGGGGGGCGTAATCATCGTGATCGGCATCGTTAGCCAGAATCGGCATTTGAATGGCGAGTGTGCTCCAGCCCAGCGTGGTCAATTCCACCCGCAGCGGTTGCACCACCTGGTCCCAGTTCGGGTGTATGCCGGTACCGTGGATAACGATCACGCCATCGCTGAGCTGTTCGTCCTCATCGGGGGTGAATATGGATAAAAATTCGCGTTCCCCAGCTTTAAGCCATACCGCTTCACCATCGAGGATAGAATCGACGGTTTGATCGGCCCAACGTTTTTCCTTGGCGTAGTCGGAGGCGACAAGCGAAAACGAAATAAGGCATGAGGCCATGAATAGTAGTAGTTTTTTCATCATTATTTTAATAGCTGATTCACCGAATTGAAGAGTATGCAACTGTTTCAAATTGGCGTCAAAGCAGAACCTATAAATTCATTGCATAATCACGAGCCTTTGCGGCAAGATAGCCGCAGTTTCGCGAAGTGGGAGTAGTGATGAATGATTCGTCCGAAAATATAAATAAGCCCAGAAAATCGGTATGGAATTACCATCCCGAGTTGCCATTGTCGCGTTCACCACTGTTTGTCTGGCCATTTAATATCGTTAATTTCTTGCGCTGGTATCGACCGGTCTGGCTGGGTCTGTCCGAAATGACCTGCTATGTCGCAATCGCGGTGTTCATCTGGCTATTTCTGTTACCCGCCGCCGCTATGGCTGAAATGAACCTGTATTCAACCGCTAACATTTACCTGCAGAATCTGATCTTGATGCTGCTCGTTGCTGGAGGATTGCATCTGTATTTTTATACCTTCAATTGTCAACAGGATCGCCTGAAGTTCGACCCTCGTAGTCTCGAACGTAAGCATTCCCGCTTTACCTTTAATAATCAGGTTTGGGACAATATGTTCTGGACGCTGGCCAGCGGTGTCGTTTTCTGGACGCTATACGAAGTGATTATTCTTGCGCAGTTCGGCAGCGGGAACGTCGCCATCCTGGACGGGCAGGCGCAACCGATCTGGTTTGTGTTGCTATTTCTTTTGATCCCGATTTTTTCCGCGGTGCATTTCTATCTGGTGCATCGCTTACTGCACTGGCCGCCCCTGTATCGGATCGCGCACGCTCTGCATCATCGCAACGCCAGCACGGGACCCTGGTCGGGAATTTCGATGCATCCAATCGAGCATTCGATTTACCTGACTTCTCCGTTTATTCATTTGCTTGTTCCGTCGCACCCCATTCATGTGCTCTTTCATTTTTTCTTTTTGACTCTGGGGGCGGCGACTTCGCATACCGGCTATGAGGGAATAATAATTGCCGGGAAAAATCGTTTCAGGCTCGGTGTTTTTTATCACCAGCTCCATCATCGGTTTTTTGAGTGCAACTACGGAAACAGGGAATGCCCGATCGATCAATGGGTCAATTCTTATCACGACGGTAGCGCCGAAAGTGATGCGCTCGTTCGCCAACGTCGTAAGCAGAAGTTCAGTTGATTCGCTATCGACCGCCAGCGCCGAAAAAAACGCCTTACATAACAGCGGTAGGAATGCGCATTCTGGAGCAGGAGCAAAAGGCGATCTGGCTGCGCCGCCGCGAAGTCGTTAGTGCCTTATCGGCCGCCGCAGCCGAAGGGGACCGATCGGAGAATGCCGAATATATTTATCGTAAGAAAGAGTTGCGCGAAATCGACAGCCGTATTCGCTACCTGCAAAAGCGAATGCCCGATTTGACCGTGGTCAGCGAGGTTCCGGCCACCTCTGAGCGGGTCTATTTCGGGGCCACAGTCCATCTCGAAGACGAGAACGATCAAATTAAAATTTATCGAATCGTTGGGCCCGATGAATTTGATCGCGAAGAACATTTTATCAGTGTCGATTCACCGCTGGCCAAATCACTGTTGAAACGCGAACTGGGCGATGAAGTGAGCGTGCAGGTTCCTAATGGAAAACTGGATTATTTGATTGTCAAAATTGAATATTGTTAAGCTGTGAGATTGATTTAATAAGACCGCGGCATACCTAAAACATGTTCGGCAACATAGCTGAGAATTAAATTGGTCGAAATCGGGGCAACCTGATAAAGCCTGGCTTCACGAAATTTACGCTCGATGTCGAATTCCTCGGCAAAGCCGAAACCGCCATGGGTTTGCACGCAGGCTTCGGCAGCTGCCCAGGAGGCATCGGCAGCGAGCATTTTTGCCAGATTCGCTTCCTCGCCCGGATTCCCGCCGGCTTCGTAGAGACGAATCGCTTCCTGTAGCATCAGCTCGGCGGCGCGCATTTGTGCATAGGCCTTTGCAATTGGAAACTGTACCCCTTGATTCTGTCCAATCGGCCGGCCGAAAACTTCACGTTCGCTGGCATAAGCCGACGATTTTTGAATAAACCATTTGGCATCGCCAATGCATTCGGCCGCGATCAGAATCCGCTCGGCATTCATCCCGGATAAGATGTAGCGGAAGCCTTTCCCCTGTTCGCCTACCAGGCTGTTTTCGGGAACCTTCATATTGTCGAAAAAAACCTCGGTAGTGGCGTGGTTCATCATTGTGCGAATTGGACGGATACTGAGTTGATTTTTCGGGATGTCGCGCATATCGACGAGGAGCACAGACAATCCATCGGTGCGTTTTTCGATCTGATCGCGCGGCGTTGTCCGGCATAGTAAAAGCATGAGGTCGGAGTATTCGGCGCGCGAGGTCCAGATTTTCTGGCCATTGACGACATAGTGACCCTCATTTAATTCAGCCTTTGTTTTTAGTGAGGTGGTGTCGGTTCCACTGCCGGGCTCGGTAACGCCGAAAGCCTGCAGTCGAATACTACCGTCGGCGATTCCGGGTAAATAAGTTTGCTTCTGTTGTTCTGAGCCATGGCGTAGCACAGTGCCCATGGTGTACATCTGTGCATGACAAGCGGCTGCGTTCGATCCGCATAGATGGATTTGTTCGAGAATTGCTGCGGCCGCAGAGATCGGTAGACCGGAACCGCCGTATTCTTCGGGGATTAATGCTCCGAGATAACCGGCTTCGGTGAGTGCATCGACAAATGCCTGCGGGTAAGCCCGCTCACGGTCGCATTTTTGCCAATATTCACCGGGGAAGTCCGCGCACAGGCGGCTAATGTTGTCGCGAATATCCTGATGCTGTAGTTCGTAGTTCATCGATCCGTTACTCGTTACCGGGGTTGGCAAATTGACCGCGTAGCGATCCCACAGCTGATTGCGGTCACATTCAAGCTGCAGGATTTAATGACTAAGCGGATTTGCGAGAAGAAAGTCAGGTTGAAATTGTGTAGCCGTTGGATGGAGAAAATATCAGCAAATGACGATTAATTCTATAGCGGGATAACCATTTTGCCATAGTTGGGTCAGTATTTTGAATACAAGCGTATTTGCGCGAAGTTGGTTCGGTTCATTGCCTGGCAGAAGATCCGGGCAAGAATAAAGAACAACCCCTGAACAGGGTTGCCGGTCAGGGGTTTAAAATTGAAGTAGCTGTTTTCTTAAATAGGAACAACGTTATTAGCGCAGGGTCCTTTTTGACCTTGTGCAACTTCAAATTCGACTGCTTGCCCTTCATTAAGGGTTGCGTAATCGTCGCCACTTTTAATTTCAGAGTAATGAACGAATAAATCTTTACCACCATCTTCCGGAGTAATAAATCCAAAACCCTTACCTGCGTTAAACCACTTAACTGTTCCTTTGCTCATACTACCCTCGTTCGATATAAGGTTGAAAAATTGCAATGTATCGCAGCCGTATTGTACTCGTCTAAGGCGCATCGATACTAATTAAATAAACTTAATCAATGACTTCGACCCTTTAGCTATGCCCAGGGCCGCATAAGAGCTAGCTATCCGAGTTTTTGTTGATGATCACTTATTGGCTTGCAATTCGTATTATTCGCTCAGTTATATACTCTAAATCAGAGTTTCCCAAGCTATCAATATCCTTGAAAGTCAGAATTTAAGTCATGTTTTAGTGAAGAGGCGAAACAAAAAAAATTACCCGGGTTCACCTTGGCAATTCGATTTTCCGTTACAATTAGCAGTCTGATCCAGGGAAACTGGTTTGAATCTGGGGCGAGCTTAAGTTATTTGGATTGCGACTATTAAATTGCAGCATAAGCGGCAGCGAGAGATAAAATGTATTACGGCGAAAAACTAAACAGTATTACCCATCTGGTCGGCGCCGCGTTAGCGCTGGTCGGGCTGGGTGCCTTAATTACGGTTGCGATTCAAACCGGCAATCCCTGGGTAATTTCCAGTTTCACCATTTTTGGCTTTAGCCTGGTTTTGTTGTACACCATGTCGACGCTTTACCACAGTTTGAGCCAGCCCAAATTAAAATATATCTTCCAGTTATTCGATCATGTTTCGATATATCTGCTAATTGCGGGAACCTATACGCCCTATATGCTGGTCAGCCTTCGCGACGGCAATGGCTGGTTGATTATGGGCATAGTGTGGACGCTGGCTGTAATCGGAATTTTCACTGAAATATTCCTCTCGGGACGGGCCGTCAAGGTATGTCAGTTACTGATTTACTTTGCTATGGGCTGGGCTTGCGCTTTTGATTTTGCCAGCCTGAAGGCGGTGATTCCGGAAACGGGACTGCTATGGCTGACCATTGGTGGTGTCGGCTATAGCGCCGGGGTGATTTTCTATATCCTCGACAAAATGCACAAGCTGAACCACGCGCATGGGATATGGCATTTTTTCGTTCTGGCGGGATCGATAAGCCACTTTATATCGATCATTGGCTACGTTCGCTAAACCCGGAACGCCTTCAGTTCACGCTCCGCGACGAGGGGCTATGCAGTGATACGGTCATTTGGCTATACTCGGCCCCTGATGACTAGAAATCACTGCTATCAATGCTTAGCAAAGGGGTTGTTTAATGTGCCACGCTCCTTGCTACTTTCAGTCTGTTTGAGCTTACTCATGCAGGGCCCGGTACAGGCTCAGTCATTGTTAAATCGCAGCTATAGCGATTTGAATCAGGCCAGCGAATTCCACGGAGACTTCATCGATATACTCCGTCGTGGGACACTGCGAATTCTGCTTCCGCGCGATTTTACCAGCGCCACCTATCTACCCCGCCGCCGGTCTCCACTAGCCGAACAACAGCGCATCGCTGAAGAATTCGCCCTCTCGCACGGGTTGATACCCGAATTGGTGCTGGTCGATAATTTCGCCAAATTAATCCCTGCGCTGGAGGCAGGTAAGGGCGATATTATAATAAACAACCTGACTATCAATTCGCAGCGACTCAAAAAAATTGCCTTCTCGGTACCCGTTGATCACGTATACGAACAGGTAATCGTGCGCGCCGGGGATACCTCGATAAAGGAGGTTAGCGACTTGAATGGCAAGAAAATCATGGTTAACCAGGATTCAACTTTCTGGCATGCCTTGCAGTGGTTGAAAGCAAATCGCTATCCCGACATTGAAATAGCAGGGACCCCCGACGGCATAGCTCGCGAAAAACTACTCGATTATCTTGCCGAAGGCAAAATCGATGCGACCATAATGGACGATAATCTGGCCAGTATTTATGCCAGCTATCGTGACGACTTTAAAATAGCGACAAACTTCAGCAGTCAACGCGATATTGCCTGGGGGGTCCGTAAAAGCGCACCGCAACTGGTGAGCGAAATTAATAGCTACCTGCAACTCGAATATCAGGTCGAAAATCGGGGCGAGCGGTTTGTTGGCGATCTGGATGAAATTAAAAAGCGCCGCCTGTTGCGCGTAATGTTGCCCAACAATGCTGCCTCTTATTTTCTCTATCGAGGAGAATTGCAGGGGTTTGAGTATGAGCTGACCCGTGAATTTGCCGATTACCATGGTTTGCGTCTGGAGGTGGTGGTGCCTTCCGCTCAGCATGATATGAGCGACTGGTTACTCAATGGAAAGGCGGATATAGCGTTGGGATTTATCGAGCCGAATAAAAAGTTACGGACGCAGGGTGTCGGCTTTTCCGAGCCTTATCATTATACTCGGCGGCATATTGTGGTGAATAAAAGTGATCCGGCGAAATCATGGGCGGAACTGGCGCAATATACGGTGCTGGTACCCGGGCCTAGCGCCAACGAACAACAATTGGCTGAATTGAAAAACCAGGGTGGCGGGCTCAGTTTGGGGGTGAGCGAAACCAGCGTTGATACCGAGC
>JBLHOA010000143.1:0-7899 GCA_047622345.1 Gammaproteobacteria bacterium
AGGGAAACACGAATAGTATTGCCGATTCCCTGGTTGAGTAAAATGGCCAATGCCGCAGTAGAGGAAATAATTCCGTGGTCTCCCATCCCCGCTTCGGTCAAACCCAGATGCAGTGCGTAACGGCATTTTCTGGCAAGACTTTGATAGACTGCGATCAGGTCGGGTACCCGGCTCATTTTACAGCTGATGATAATCCGGTCTTCGGGTAAACCGATTTCTTCGGCAAACGCCGCGCTTTGCAGGGCCGATTCGATGACCGCCTGCCGGTTTATATTGGACAGGGATTCCGGCGCCGCTAGATTGGCATTGTTGGTGAGCAGATTTGCCAACAGTTGCTGGTCGAGGCTGCCCCAGTTGACCCCGATGCGCACCGGCTTGTCATAGCGACAGGCGATTTCGATCATTTCGCTGAATTGCAGATCTCTTTTTTTACCCCGACCGACATTTCCCGGGTTAATCCGGTATTTTGCGAGTGCGCGGGCGCAATCGTCATTCTGGCGGAGTAGTTTATGTCCGTTGAAATGAAAATCGCCGACCAGTGGAACCTGATAGCCCTGTTGCTCAAGTTGTTCGGCAATTACGGGCACGGCGCGCGCAGATTCGTCGTTGTTAACGGTAATACGAACGAGTTCTGAACCGGCGTCGTGCAGTAATTTAACCTGCGCCACGGTCGCTTTTATGTCAGCGGTATCGGTATTGGTCATCGACTGCACCACAACCGGTGCGTTACCGCCTATTTCGACGCCTGCTACGGTTACCTTCAGTCTGTCATTGGCCATGTGTTGTAGTGCTGCAAATCCGGTTAGGGGCGTAATAGTAAAGAACTATGCCGGTGACAGCTACTCGAATTTATGCTGGGCGATAAAAACAATTGCCCTTATCGGGCGGTGCCTGCTATCGAAATTGCGGCAACTCGATTAAACTCACCGGCTGACAAATTGAGAGAACAGTGCTTAGTAAAATATCCATCATCGGTTTCGACCTCGACGATACCCTTTGGCCCTGTATGCCGGTAATAGTGCAGGCCGAAGAAACGCTTTATGCCTGGCTGTCGGTTCATTATCCGAAAATAACCGAACGCTACAATGCGGAGCAAATGGTTGATCAGCGCAAGGGCTTTACCGCTGAAAACCCGCATTATCAGGTCGATTTGAGCCTGATGCGGCACGAGTTTCTGCGATTTTTAGCCGACCAGGATGGCTATAATCCTGATCGCGTATCGAGTGA
Organism: Gammaproteobacteria bacterium; assembly: GCA_047622345.1. Lineage (GTDB taxonomy): Bacteria > Pseudomonadota > Gammaproteobacteria. The sequence goes on from JBLHOA010000143.1 coordinate 1,228, forward strand.
TGGATTCCAGGTGTTCTTTGAGGCTCGCCAGCAGGTTGATTTTTATGACGACGTAATGCCCTGCCTGCACCGTTTGAGTGAAAAGTTCAGGTTGGGAGCGATTAGTAATGGTAACGCCAACATTGATCGCGTTGGCCTTGGGCACTTATTCGAACATTCGATCAGTGCTGGTGATGCCAAAGTAGCCAAGCCCGATGTTCGGATTTTTCAGCATTTTGCCGAGCGTTTCGACGTGCCGCACGAGCAGATACTGTATGTCGGTGATCACCCAGTTTACGATGTTGTTGGTCCTATCGAGGCCGGGTTTAAGGCGGTATGGATTAACCGCGAAGGAGCAAAGTGGCCGTCGGAGTTGCCCGAGCCGACTTACGAGGTTAGCGATTTGCACCAACTGGAGGCACTCTTTAACGCGCCAGAATAATTTGCATCTGCTGGAATACTTTTTCCGCCAACAGTGGTTGTGCCAGTTGCGTGGGGTGTATACCGTCTGCTTGCATATATTTGGCATCCGCTGCGGCAATGCCTTCTAGAAATCTGGGCAGATAATCGACCGAAAACTCATCGACAATAGTTTCAAATATTTGCTGAAAGCGGTTATTGTAAAGCGGCCCCAGATTGGGCGGCATACGAACCCCGATCAGCAGTACAGACAGCTGCCGGCTTTCGGACAATGCGATCATTTGCCGGAAATTCTCAGTAGTTTGCTTGAAATTCAAACCGCGTAGGCCATCATTACCACCGAGCTCTATAATCAGGTGGCTGGGGTTGTGTTGTTCGAGCAGCCTGGCTAAACGTTGCTGGCCGCCGTAAGTGGTTTCGCCGCTGATGCTGGCATTGATAACCTGTGTTTGCGGGCTGATTGATTTGATTTTTTCGGCAAATAACTGCGGCCAGCTGGTCGCAACCGGAATGTTATAGGCGGCGCTTAAACTATCGCCTAAAATCAGGATGGTGGGGAATGAGCCGTTTGCCGATAGTTCGGCATTAAAACTTAATGTTAAGAATATAATTATGACTGAAGAAAATTTATGCATTTCGTTATCGCAAATTGGGAAAGTGGTTCAGACCCCCGAAGGTGATCTCGATATCCTAAAGAATATTTCTCTCGACGTTAAGTACAGCGAGGCCGTTGTCATCAAAGGTGCCTCGGGCTCGGGTAAAACCACCTTGCTTGGAATCATGGCAGGGCTGGACAAGGCAACAAGTGGCGAAAGCTATCTTTTTGGTGAAAATCTGTCGGCCAAAAACGAAGAACAACGCTCGGCGGTGAGAACCGGGAACGTAGGATTTGTTTTCCAGTCGTTCCACCTGGTGCAAGGCGCGACTGCTTTACAAAACGTAATGTTGCCGCTGGAACTGAACGGGTCTAAGGATGCCTGGTCGATCGCGCAATCAAGCTTACAGCAAGTCGGGCTCGAACCGAAGGCCAATATCATGGTCGAACATTTATCCGGTGGCGAGCAGCAGCGGGTGGCAATTGCGCGCGCATTCGCGACCACTCCCAAGCTGTTATTTGCGGATGAACCGACCGGCAATCTGGACGCGAAAACCGGCGCTCAAATCGCCGATTTACTTTTTCACCTGCGCGACGAATCGGGTACAACGCTGGTACTGGTGACGCACGAGGAAGCCCTGGCGGTGCGTGGCGACCGACAGATTTTGATCGAGTCAGGCGAAATCGTGAGCACATAATCGACAATGAAATTTAAATCGACTGCGATACATTCTTATTGGCTGATGTTTATTGCCACGGTTATTACCGTGGGCATAGTGACTTCGAGCCAATTGATTACCGAACGCATCAGTCTGTTGCTGGAGCGACAGGCCAGTGAATTGCTGGCCGCTGATCTGGTGCTGTTATCAAATCAGGATATCGATGAAAAATACCTGCAGTCGGCCGATCATTTTAATCTGAAGCAAAGTCGCAGCGTCAGCCTGCGCACGGCAATCTTTATCGACGACTCTCCACAACTGATCGAATTGAAAGCGGTTGATTCGGCATACCCATTACGCGGAAAACTCGAAGTGGCCGAGCATATTACCGCCACCAAATCTACCGTGTTGAGCGGGCCCGGCAAAGGTCGAGTCTGGGTCGATAGCAAACTGTCGGCAATTATGGGTAGCGAGATAGCCATTGGCGCTGGCAATTATCGCGCCGATAAAATCCTGACCTATGAACCCGATCGCGGCGGCACGCTGTTCAATCTCGCGCCCAGAATTTTAATGAATCTGCAGGACCTGGACGACACCGGTCTGGTTATTCAGGGAAGCCGGGTGAGCTACCGGATGATGTTTGCCGGTGACGAGCGCGATGTCGAAGCGTTTAAAAACTGGTTAAAACAAAACCTGAACCAGGGCGATGAAATTCAGGATCTAGAAAATGCGCGTCCGGAGATGCGCCAGGCGCTGGAACGAACGCGTAAATTTTTCGCGCTGGCCATCGTATTAACACTGATTATAGCGATGGTGGCGATTGCCATCACCGCACGCTATACCGCTAATCGCGAAACACCCAAAATAGCCATGCTGCGGGCCTTCGGTGTCTCGCAATTCAGACTCTTTAAATATTATCTGCTTCAGCTAGGGCAGTTGTGGATTGCGGCAACGCTGGTCGGCATTCTACTCGGCTGGTTGACCCAGTTTCCATTGCAATGGGCGCTAGACGGGTTGTTTGGCAAGACCTTACCGACGGTTTACAGCGTGGGCCCCTACATCATCGCGATGCTGGTCGGTTTGCTGGCGCTACTCGGTTTTTCGCTGCCACACCTGATAAATGCCACCGCAACGCCGCCTATGCAGGTGCTCAGAGATGTGGCTAACCGCCGGGCATGGTGGCGAGGCTGGTTAATTTCGTCGGTAGCGGTGGTTACTGTTTTCCTGATTTTGATTTTATTGATGCGCAGTTCGTTGCTCGCGACAGCAACGCTTTCCATCGTGCTGCTATGCGCTTTCCTGTTGCCGCTCATTCTCGGCTTAATGGTGAAGACCCTGTTACTGTCTTCGAAAAAACGTTTCTGGTTGCGCCAATACCTGCTCAGTCGGTTGATGGCCAGTTCGCGAGGATCGATTTATGTGATGTCAGGCTTCAGCCTGGTGCTGATTGCGATATTGCTCATTTCGGTGGTCAAGGATGAATTGATCGGTGCCTGGCAGACTCAGCTGCCCGGGGACATCCCGAATTATTTTCTGATTAATATCCGCAGCGATGAAATAAAGGCGATTGACGAGTTTCTGGCGTTAAAAGACATTCCGTCGTCTTCCGGCTACCCGCTGGTGCGGGCGCGTTTGCAAAACATCAATTCGCAATCGGTCAACGACATCGACTTTAAACACCCGCGGGCGTCACATCTGGTTAACCATACTTTTAATATCAGCTTTGCCGATGTCCTGCCCGACGACAATGTCATCGTTGCAGGTAGCTGGGATGCGCGCAGCGATGTGCCGCAGTTATCGGTGGAAGAGGGGATGTCCGAGCGCTTGCAACTGCAGCTAGGGGACATACTCGAGCTTTCCATAGGCGCGCAATCGATATCGGTGCCGGTAACCAGTATCCGCTCGGTGGTCTGGGAAAACTTCAAACCTAATTTCTATTTGATTGCCAACCGGAATTTACTCGAATCCATGCCGCAAACCTGGTTGCTCAGCGCGTTGATCAAACCCGAAAACAAACCCGACCTGAAACAACTACTCGAACAATTCCCATCGGTAACGCTGATCGACATTACCGAGTTGATGGCGCGCATTCAGGGGATCGTTGATAAGGCCAGTGTCGCCTTACAATTTTTCTTTGTATTTGCGCTGGCTTCGGCGCTGCTGGTGTTGCTGGCAGCCATTCAGGCAGGTAAGCACGAACGTGAAATCGAATCCTCATTGTTACGCGCCTTGAGCGCGCATAGCCGGCAGTTATACCGCGTGCAAATTCTTGAATTTACCCTGATGGGCGGGCTTATCGGTTTCTTTTCGGCAACCTTCGCCAGCGTTGCCGGGTGGGCCATCAGCCGCTTCTTTTTTGATATCGATTATCAGTTTTCGATTTCGGTCTGGGCCTATAGCCTGCTTGGCGCCTGCCTCGTTTTGACGGTGGCCGGAACGCTGGTCAGCTATCGGGTTTATTCAGTCTCTCCGATGAAAATATTGCGTTCCTGATACCATGACCGAAAACAAACAAAAGCTGGACGATTTAATCCGCGAAAAAATCGGCTGGGATGAACAGATCGAAGCGGCGCTGGCCTACGCGTCTAATCTTGAGCATCAGGATAAAAGCCGTCCCCGCAGCATCGATGTTGTCCACCGCGTGCTGGAGCTCGGTACTGACCGCGAAACGGTAATCGCCACCTTGCTCAGCGACCCGGATCTGCGCGGCATACTCGATACTAAAACCATCGAAGCGGAGTTTGGCCAGAAGATCGCCCAGCTGACACAGGGTGTTAATCAGCTGAATACCCTGCAGGATTGTAATGAAGCCCGCTTTAACAACCCCGAACAGGCTGAAAAACTGCGACGCCTGTTGATGGCAATTATTTCCGATGTGCGCGTCATGCTGATCAAACTCTGTTACCGTGCCGAGCGTTTACTGTTGCTCAAACACAATGACTACGACGTGCGTCGTTGTATCGCCCAGGAAACCATCGATATTTTTGCGCCGCTGGCTAATCGACTGGGGATGGGCTTGCTCAAAGCGGAAATGGAAGATTTAGCCTTTCGTGCACTGGAACCCCAGACCTATAAAAAAATAGCCAAACTGCTCGAGGAAAAACGCAGCGAACGCGAAACTTTTGTCGAAGAGTTTACTCATCAGATTAAAGCGCGGCTGCAGGAACAGGGCCTGCAAGGCAGCGTCAAAGGGCGGGTAAAACACATCGTCAGTATCTGGCGCAAAATGAAGCGTAAACATCTCGAGTTTCACCAACTGTTCGACGTGCGGGCAGTGCGCATACTGGTTGACTCGGTGGCCGACTGTTATGCCGTATTAGGTGTGGTTCATACCAGTTGGCAGCATGTGCCCAAAGAGTTCGACGACTATATCGCTAACCCGAAAGACAATGGTTACCAGTCGCTACATACCGCCGTGGTTGCCGATAACGGTAAGATTGTTGAAGTTCAGATTCGCACCCAGCAAATGCACGATAACTCGGAACTCGGGGTGGCCTCGCATTGGCGCTATAAAGAAGGTGGCAACCTCGACCGACGCATGGAGTCGAGCATTTCGCAGATGCGTGATTTACTGCAGGGCTCGGACGAAGAAAAGTCCGACGCAATGGCTGAAATTTCAACCACGCCTGGCAGTGACCGGGTCTATGTGTTTACCCCACAGGGTCAGGTTGTCGATATTCCTAATGGTGGTACGCCGCTCGATTTTGCCTACACCGTACACTCCGAAGTGGGCCATCGATGTCGTGGCGCCAAGGTGAATGGTCGCATCGTCAACCTGACCACCGTGTTGCAAACCGGTGACGAAGTCGAAATTCTGACCACCAAAGAAAGTCGCCCCAGCCGCGACTGGATGAATCGGAATCTGGGTTTTATCAAATCGGCAGGGACCCGTTCGAAGGTCAGAAACTGGTTTAATCATCAGGACTTTGAGCAAAACATGATCGATGGCAAGGCAATTTACGATCGTATGTTGAGCAAATACACGATTCACCATGCTTCGCTGAAAGAAGTGGTCGCACATTTCAAACGCAAGGAATCGGAACAGTTTTTTGCCGACATCGGGCGTGGGTTAGTTACCTCGGCACAGATACTCGGTTTTTTACAGGCCGAAAATATTGAAGACGAAGACCCGTTTAAAAAGGTTAAAAAGGAAACCCGCAAACCCGACTCGGGCGACGAGGTCAGCATTCATGGTGTCGGCAATTTGATGACCCATTTCGCCCCTTGCTGCAAACCGGTGCCAGGCGATTCAATCATCGGCTTTATCACCATTAATTCCGGCATTACTATTCACAAGGCCGCGTGTAGCAATATTCTTGCGTTGCCCGAAGAAAAACTGCAGCGCCTGATCGAAGTCGATTGGGGGCAGGGCCATGGTGCCGTCTACCCGGTCGAAATCAGTATCACGGCCTATCAGCGCACCGCATTGATGCAGGACATCAGTACCATTCTGGCCAATTTAAAGGTGAATTTATTGGATATAGACTCGAAAACCGATCAGGCCGAGCAACTGGTGTATACGCGCTTAACCATCGAGATCAGCAGTACCGAAGACCTGGTGACAATCGTTGAAAAACTGTCGCAGTTACCCAATGTTCAAGATGTGAAACGCATCGCATAGCTGGTTAGATAGATTGAAATCGATGATAAATAGACGCTTTTGCATTGCCCCGATGATGGATTGCTCCGACCGGCACAGCCGGTTTTTCCTGCGCCTGTTTTCCAGCAATATCATGCTTTATACCGAAATGGTCACCGTCGCCGCGATCCTCAACGGCGATCGCGATTATCTGCTCGGGTTTAACCCGGAAGAACATCCGCTGGCGGTGCAGCTGGGTGGCTCTGATCCCGAGCAACTCTACCGTGCGGCGCAGATTTGCAGCGAATATGGTTACGACGAAATCAATTTAAATTGCGGCTGTCCCAGCGACCGGGTGCAATCGGGCAGTTTCGGCGCCTGCCTGATGAAAGACCCACAACGGGTCGCCGACTGTGTCGCCGCGTTAATCAATGGCAGTA
>JBLHOA010000144.1:0-7893 GCA_047622345.1 Gammaproteobacteria bacterium
TGCCATAACAGCGGTGCCGCTGCTACTCAGGTTTTCTCTGATTTCAAATACAATAACATCGGTGTGCCGACGAATCCGGCCAATCCCTTCCTGGTGGCTAATCCGGCTTTTGTAGACCTGGGGTTGGGCGCGCTAGAGGGTGCTGCCCAGAATGGAAAATTCCGCACGCCAACCTTGCGCAATGTGGCGCTGACCCCGCCCTATATGCACAACGGCGTATTCGATACGCTGCAGGAAGTGGTCGAGTTTTACAATCTGCGCGACGTAGACGCAGTGGTTCCCGAAGTGAACCAGAACATCGACCAGGTCGGTAATATTGGTGAGCTGGGTTTAACTCCGGGGGAAATAGCCGATCTGGTCGCGTTCGGTGTAGCCCGACATGTGCTGCTACCGCCCGCGCTGACACTGCCATCGGGGTTAACCGTTTTCGTATCTTTTAGCGGATTCGCCGGGCTCACCGCGGTGGCCCCCAGTGATGCCAGCCATTCTTTGTATTTCGCGAAATGTTGCGCGCCTTCTTCCGGGCTGGAAGGTTGATTACCCCCCAGATAGGTGATCATATATTACGCCATGGGTTTCTCCTCAGTCGAATTTGAAGCCCACTTTACTACTATTTATTGTTGCGTCTATAGAAGTGCAACCGATCACCCCGGGTCAAACAGCTGCAGATTTCGCTTCAAGCTGGCGATCGTGCCAGCGCGAAAATAGCAATACCAACACGATAGCCCCCAATAGCGCCAGCCCCATATCCGGCTGCGTATCCCATTCGTAACCCTGCGTCCCCAGAAAATCCTGCGCGCCTTCACCGATGGCGAGCGCTACCCACCATTCGACCAGTTCATAAAATGTGCTAAAGGCAAGACACAGCGACACAATGAAAACATTCAACCACAGTTGGCCGTTGACTATCGCTTTGCGTATCAGTATTTCACGCGCCAGTAGCGCCGGAACAAAGCCCTGAAAGAAGTGGCTGACCTTGTCGTAATTATTGCGCTCGGCACCGAACAGGCCATCAAACAGTAGAACCTCGGCATAGGTATAATGCCCACCGACCATCAACACAATGCTGTGCAACAGGATGAAACCATAGAGCATCGGCGTTAATCTGAAACGGCTGTAAGTGATCAGCAGGAGCACAGCCCCGATCAACGCGGGTGCTACCTCCAGCAACCAGGTGAAAGGGTCTTTCGGATTGATTCCCGACCAGACCAGTACCACCACAAAAATAACTACCCAAAGCGCTTTGATGGTCCAGCCCCCTGCTTTTTTACCTGCTGTTAGCCATCAATAGGAAACCCCTGTTTTATTTCTCGACCCGGACATTTAAAGACTCTCGTTTCGGTCGGCCAGCGCAACCGATATTAGCCCCAGGCCGATGACCGGGTAAATGACTGAATCCGGCTACGGTATCGACAAATTGTGGCACAAAGGCATAAGTGACCTCCAGCCCCGGGATCACTAACAGCATCAGCTAGGCGGCGAAGATCCTGCCTCAGCAAGTCTTCCCCGCCGATAATCGAAGAAACCCTGCTTTAATTTTACTGCACCAACATTCTATGATGTACTGCCGCATCGCAGTCGACAATGAAACCGCAAATAAAAACATGACCAATAATCAACCATCTCACGGTGACTGGCAGGATGACGTACTGCCTGTTTTGAAATCCGCCGGCATCAAGCACATCGCCTATGTACCCGACGCCGGACACACGCGCGCAATCAACGCGGCGAATGCCGACCCCGAAATCAACAGCGTGGTGCTGACCACCGAAGAAGAAGGCCTGGGTTATCTTGCCGGTGCCTGGCTCGGCGGCGATCGTGGCGCCCTGTTATTGCAATCGAGCGGGGTTGGTAATTGCATCAATACTCTGGCGTTACAGGCCAGCGCGCGCTTCCCGCTGCTGATGCTGGTGACCATGCGCGGCGACTGGGCCGAGTTCAACCCCTGGCAAAACCCGATGGGGCAAAGCACCGAAGAAGTGTTGAAATTGATGGGCGTGATGACCTGGCGTGCGGACAAGGCCGAAGATGTCGCGCGCCTGATTCGCGGTGCGGCTACTATGGCCTTCGACGGTGATTCCGCCTGCGCGGTTATTCTCGGGCAGCAACTGATCGGGGAAAAAGAATGGAACCAGTAAATCCAGGAACACTCGATCGACGCCAGGTAGTAAAGTCGCTGCTGCAGGACCGCGGCGAATTACTCGTGGTCAGCGGGCTCGGTTCACCGTCTTACGATGTGATGGCCGCCGGCGACCACGATTGCAATTACTATCTGTGGGCGGCAATGGGCAGCGCCGTCACCGTTGGGCTCGGCATCGCCAAAGCGCAACCCGGGCGCAAGGTGCTGGTCATCACCGGCGACGGAGAAATGTTAATGGGCCTCGGCGCCCTCGCCACCATCGCCGTACAAAAACCCGCTAACCTGTCGATTGCGGTCCTCGATAACGGGCACTACGGCGAAACCGGGATGCAGTCCAGCCATGCCGGCCAGGGGATAGCACTCGATAAAATTGCCGCCGCCTGCGGTTTTGACTGCTGCGAGCAAATCGACGATATGGGTGCGCTCGAAACTTTGCGCCAACGCATTCACGCCGAACCCGGCTTAAATTTTGCCACCATTCGCATTGCCGCGGACAGCCCGCCTCGGGTTATTCCATCGCGCGATGGCGTGCACATTAAAAATAGATTCCGAGCCGCGCTCGGCTTTTCCCCGATCTAGTAATCCCAGGGATCAAGCCGCTGTAAAGGTCATAGCGGTTCACAGCAAAGAGACCAGTGAATATGAAACTGAGCCATAAAACAGCCATCGTTACCGGTGCCGCGCAGGGTCTGGGCCGTGCCTGCGCTGAGCGCCTGCTTGCCGACGGTGCCAGCCTGGTGATTAGCGATAAAAATGCCGACCTGCTGCAATCTACCTTTGACCAGTTGAGCGTTGATTTCGATCGCGTGGCTATGTTAGCGGCGGATATATCCAGTCGCGCGGAGCTGCAGGCGGTAATCGCGCTTGCGGTGGAGAAATTCGGCCAGCTCGACATCATGCTGAACAATGCCGGGGTGGCGAAAAACCAGGAATTCATGGACATCAGCGACGACGACTATGACTCGGTAATGGACGTCAACCTGAAAGGAACTTTCATCGGTGTGCAGGAAGCGGCGCGGCAGATGATCAAACAAGGAAACGGCGGTGTCATCATCAACATGTCATCGGTGAATGCCATTCTGGCCAACCCCGCGCTCGCCACCTACGCGATGTCGAAAGGCGGCATGAACCAGCTCACCAATGTGGCCGCGGTAGCGCTGGCGCCGCATAACATCCGCGTCGTCGGGATCGGCCCGGGCACTATTCTGACCGAGATGGTCAAGGAAGCTATTTTCACCTCGGAGGAAGCCCGACAGACAGTATTGTCGCGCACCCCCGCGGGGCGCTGCGGTGAACCCTCCGAAGTGGCTTCGGTTGCTTCATTCCTCGCCAGTGCCGATGCCTCGTATATCACTGGACAAACCATCTACCCTGACGGTGGGCGCCTGATCTTGAATTACACGGTTCCGGTCGAAGATTAGTCTATTTTTTCATGGATAAAAACAAGCTGAGTTATTGTTTTCCGCTTAGGCCTGACCAACACTGGCACCAAAGGATCGTCAGTTCAGACCTGGCAAATTCCCTTGAATTTTTCCAGTCAATCCCAACTGATTTCCCAGGGAATCGTCCTCCCCGATGACGCTGATTTTGACAACATCTATGCGCGGCTTGATAAGGGGCTCACTCGAAATGCCGCAGACAAGCTACAAAAATACCGGCAACAGGCGCAAGCACCCTGTTTAATCGACTTTTAACGATCCCGATAAAAACAGGCTACCGCGAGTAAAGACCTTGACCGTTTGACCTTCCTGAAATGAGGTAAAGAATTGTTTGTTCGTTACTTCCTGATCGTACTTAGCCTTACCGTCGATCACCATTAAGCGCACCACTTCAACGCCATCGACACTGACCGTCGCTTCGCTTTCATCGGACAGGTCTAAATTTTTCAGGTTGATTTTCAACCGCTCGCCGCCATCGGCATAGGACTTCCGTTCGAGCTTGCCCGATGGGGTGAAGAAAATACCGCCGCTGCCCCCTTTCAGTTTGGCTTCGAGTTGATGGTCTATTTTTCGGTTAGTCATCAGGTTCCTTTGCTGAATAAATTGCAAACCCGTACTTCACAGTGGATTTGATGTACTGCGTTTAATCGAGTGGCGCATGCAATCGGGTTTCGGCGGTAATAATGCCGCCACGGTCGCCTATTTCGATGCTGCCGTATCGTTGCCTGAAACATTCGGGCAATGGTCGATCGCCTTCAACTGACAACCACAGGCGAAGCAAGTGCCTACGTCGATCGGGGCTGGGTTGATCGGAGCTGGGCTGATCGGGTGGGGGCCAGTCGATAAAAGCGGTGCGGTCGTGCAATTGCGAATGGTTGTAGACAAATTGCAGATCACCCGGCTCGAGCTGCATGGCAAAATGCAAGTCGGGATCATTCGCCAGCGCATCAAATAAATCGAGCGCGGCGATGTGCTTATCACTCAATCGCGGGGCCCCGGCAAAACGCTGCGCACTATCGATATACTGCCGCTGGTAATACACGGTTAGATACCCCGCAAACCAGTTCAACACCGGAATATCGGTAAAGGGTTCGGCCCCCTCCGGTACTTCACCGCGCCGGTCGGTGGCGATGGGCTCGAACAGCAGCGCGAGCAACTCGGGGGCAATTTCACGCATGTGGTTAAAAATCGACAATGCGCTTACCAGTAAAGACAAACCGCCCTCACGCGCCTCACGCAGACAACACAGACCAACCACGTCGGCGCTATCGGTATGAAAGCTCTGCCGTTCGGCGGTTTGATAGATTCGGGTATTTTCCTGGCTCGAACTCACCCCGGTGTCGCGAACATGACCGAGGATATGTCCGGCCGCATTCTGTGAACGCGCGCTGCCGATATGGCTACCGATGCCACAGAATATAGTCGCGATAAATTCCTGCGAGTAATCTACCACCGGCAGACCACGAATGACTTCGACCCCGTTTCCATGCAGTAGTTTCTGCCGCAGCGATTGTAAATATTCGCCGAACTCGAATAAAGGGAAGTCTTCCGCTTTAATTTCACCGATATCGCGACCAAGCGCCAGGTAATAGCGCGCCGCTAATTCCAGTTCCTGTACCTGTTCAGATGATAAACGCATCAGCCAACTGCTTTCGTCGCCGGCCAGTTCGGCGCTGACCCAGGCCGCCGGGCCTTCCATGCGTTCGCCGGGAATTTTATCCATACTCATTGCTTAATCAGATGACCCCAAAAAGACCACTCTATTTTGGCTGGTATTAAATCACCAGCATCCTGCATCGAGTTGCCATTCATAGTGATGCGCGATTATAGCATAGCCAGGGATGGTCACCGGCCATGCAATTTGAAGTAAGCATTGATATCAGGGTCTGTAATTACCGCATTCAGATAATCGAAATTGCCCGTAGCCAGAATCGCGGCGGCGGCATTACGCACCGCCGTCAGCATTTCAATCGATAGCGGTTGCTCCACGCGCCCATGCCGAAGCTGATCGGGCCATCGACATCGGGTACCAGTCGTTGCAAGCTGTCGATATCGCTGATGCCCGGTGCAAGCAGTCAATCGGCGCCCGCCCATGCCCAAAGCTATCGAGTCTGCAATCGTCTTTGCCACTTCCTGCGGACTTGTACTGTATCCATTTTCGAGGTCGCCGCTGACCGGCAAGGAAGTCCCCGCCACTATAGCCGCGTGCTGCTCGAGCATTTGCTCGCGTGGCACGCTGTAAACGTAATCCTGTCTTCCCTGCGCCCAGTTAACCCCGCCGCCGGTAGTACCGATACAGACAAATCCCAGTTCTTCAAAAATTAATTCACTCGCCGGGTCCAAGGCGCAGGGCATAACGAACAGCTCGCTGGTCTGGTGCATTTTGCGAAATTTTCAGTTTTTTCCTTCTGATCGATACTTATACTGTTATCCATCCGGGGTTATTGGCCTAGGGTTATTCATCGTCGTTTCGAGCTTAATCCCGGCTGCTCATTCTTCGACACAGCCTGGATGGGATCAATCAGGAGTACCATTCGCGACCGGGTTAAAAGTTTATTTCGCGACTGCTGCTGCACTAAATTTACCAAGCACCGCCGATATTTTGTTGATCACCTTGTCGCAGCCTTTAACGTGATGTCGCTTTTGCAAATATTTTGGGTCGTTGTAGCCAAGCCAAACCTTATTCGCGGCGTCCTGCCAGACGAGTACCTTCTGCGGCAGGTCGATACCAACGGTCTGGCCACACTGCATCAACGGCGTGCCGACCTTGGGGTTACCGGAAATAATGACTTCGGTCGCCCGCAGTTCCATGCCGGCACCAGCCGCATTGCTGCTGTGATTGATCCGCGCAAACAAAGTCAAACCCTTGCTCGTTATAATTTTTCAAAACGGTCGGCGGTTTGTTGCGCCGAATAGGGGCTAGCCAGCGTGATCATTCCTTCCGAGGCGGATGCAATCCCTGAAAAAATGAGGACTAACGCTGCAATAAAAAACTTACCCATAATCGAATACCTTTCCCTGCGGTTGAAGCAACCTTTGATTCAATTCAGCCGTAAAAATGCATTATAACGGTTCTAGCAGAAAACAGTGCACCAGTAAAAGACAAGCAGCATCGATCAAAACTGTCACTTGCCCAGGTATTGCCTGACTTGGGCTAGCGTCGAGTCATTCAACAAACTCGCGGTGGGCTCGATCGCAATCACCCGCCCGACATCAATGAACGCACAGCGTTCAGAGGCGAGCAAAGCATCGGCGGGTTGATGGCTGACCAGCAGCGCAGTCATCTTTTCATGCGACACCAGCGTTTTCACCAGCTCGATCATTTCTTCACGCAGCGCGGGGCCGAGCGCGGCAAAGGGTTCGTCGAGCAATAAGATTTCGCGTTTGCGCACCAACGCCCGCGCCAGGGCCACGCGCTGACGCTGACCGCCCGACAATTGCCCTGGCAGGCGCTTTTCCAGTCCGGCCAGACCGAGTTTTTGCAGGGCCTCGGCAACGTCATGCGCCTGCGTTTGATCGAGTTTTAAGGTGGGGTTAATGCCGAGCGCTACGTTGGTGAACAGGTCGAGATGGGGGAATAAATTATGATCCTGAAAGACGATGGTGACCGGTCTTTTTGCTGGAGGCAGCGGCACAATATCGGTTTCATTGACCAGAACTTCGCCGCCATTGGGGTCAATAAATCCAGCAATCAAACTGAGCAGGGTTGATTTACCCGAGCCGCTCGGACCGATCAGGCTGAGCACTTCACCGGCCGCGACATCGAGGTCGAATGACATGTCGCAGGGATCGGTATCGCTCGCGTAACGGTAGGCCAGCTGATTAACTTTGAGCATGCGCCTTCCCTCCGATGCCGCGTTCCAGCGACCAGAATACGAGCAAACAGACGAGCAGTAAAAAGGCCGCGGTAACCGCCGCCTGCGGAATTAGATAAGCCGACAATTGGTGATAAAGAAATAATGGCAAAGTCATAGTATCCGGGGTACCGAACAGGGCAATAACGCCGAGGTCGCCCATCGCCAGCGCAGACACTAAGGCCGTGGATAAACCCACCGGCTTACGCAACAGCGGCCAGTCGACAATTTTAAAGCGATGCCACCTGCCCAGCGACAGGCTCTGACAAAGCCGGTGATAACGGACTTTGCTCTGACGCATCGCGGGCCCAAGGCTGCGAATGACAAACGGTAAGCCCATCATCGCGTTGATCACAATGACGATCGGGATCGCCCACTGAAACACATCCACCCAGGGAGACATCAGCACAAACAAACCGGTGCCGATCACCAGCGGCGGTACCACGTAGACGATCGAACC
>JBLHOA010000145.1:0-7858 GCA_047622345.1 Gammaproteobacteria bacterium
TCCGATCTTGCTCGCAACTACGCAGCCAGTCGACGAGCGTTTCAACCGCCGCCATAGCTAGTAACCTAACTCGGGGTTTACCTGGTTCATCAAAGGCTCTCCATTCACGTAGCGACGCAGATTGGTGAAAAACATTTCAAGGGTAATCGGTACATAACGATCCCCATCATCCGCCGATACATGCGGGGTGACAACAAAATTCGGTGCCGACCACAAAGGCGAACCGGCTGGCAGCGGTTCTTCCTCGAAGACATCGATAATGGCCCCGGACAAATGGCCTGCAACCAGCAATTCGGCCAGTGCGGTGTAATCCATCGTCGAACCGCGGCCGACATTGATGATTCCAGCCCCTGGCTTCAACAACTGCAGACGATTCCGGCTGAACAAATCGATAGTTTCGGGCGTTGAAGGAACCGACACAAAAATATAATCCATTCGCGGTAATACGGCGTCGAGTTGATCCATCGCCACCATTTCATCGACATGCTGATGCGGTCGCCCGTGTCGGGACACCCCGATAACATGCACCGGCAGCTTCGATAATTGCTGCGCGGCACCGCCGCCGATGCTGCCAACGCCGATCAAACCAACGGTTTTACCTTCGATCGGGGTCGAGAACAGTGAATTCCATTCGGCCTTGCGCTGGTTGCTCAGAATTGCCGGCATTTTATTGTGCAGCATCAGCACCGCCATCAAGGCAAACTCACCGGCCTTGTCGGCGTGGGCGCCTTTATTGTTGGTAATGGTGACGCCTTCGGGCACCCAGTCCATCGGGCAGAGATGCTCTACGCCGGCACCAATGCAATGAATCCATTTCAACTTCGGGGCAAGTTGAGCCAGATTGTCGGTCGGCAGGTTCCAGGTCAATAACACCTCGGTATCCTGCATCGATTCAACCCAGTGATCGCAGTCCCAATCGATAAACACCTTTAATTTGGATGACAGATCGGGAAATTCGGCCAGGGCCTGCTGATATTTTTCCTTGGATATGGTGAACACCGGTTCGCTTTCGATCGTCGAAGGAAAGGTATCCGGTCCGGCATGATTATTTTTAATGTGTAATTTGATGGTCATTTTTGATACCCGGCCTCGACTGCCACTAGAGCGTCGATAATAATCTGATCGCGTTGATCACCCTGCAAGGCTTCCGCGTCGAATTGAATTTTCATTACGGTCTCGCCCACATCGATTAACTGCTGTGAGCTATTGTGCGGGTCGTCGGGGATTCGCAACACCGTATCTCCGCCGTAGGTTGGAATCGGATTTTGCCAGTGCTCGGTGACATGCTCCGGTTCGATTCCTTTTTCCAGCGCACGGCATAATTTTCGAATACATTTTCGATACTGAATAATGCCCTTGTCACTCGGCACCAGATGTTCCATTTTCTGATCAGCAATTCGCCCCATGCCTTCAACCGCCTCGGCATCGCCTGGAAAACGCTGGCGCTGCTCGTAGGGCCGGTCCATCAACTCACCCTGTTCGATCAATTCAGGGCCTTCAGGGGTATTGTAGGACTCGGGGTCGGCACGATCGCCGAAAATAGCCCAGGCGAAAGCGGTCGAGTTTTCGTCATCGGTCGGCACTACCCAACGCGCAAAAGCAGTTCGACCATAGTGAATTGAGCGCGTGCCATCGGCGGAGAATGCAGAGCCCGCCTGAGTGTAGTTGGGTAACACCAGTTCGTTGATTCGCACCCAGACATGCTCGTCGACGCGACGCACATTGGCACCGAGGAAACTCATTTCACGCTGATAAAACAATAACTCGCCAAGTTCACCCAGACCTTCGGAAAACTGCGCCCGGCTCATGCGTGAGTGTAGAAAACTGGTATGAATCGGATCGAGAATGGCATCGAGCACCTGAATCCAGTTGCAGCGGTAATCGGCCCGATAAGGCACCAGCGTCTGCCCTGCAATTTCGAGCGTATCGTAAACTGGAAATTCGGGTTTCTTATCCATCGGGCCCAGGTAGGTAAAAATGATCCCGCGATATTCTTTTACCGGATAAGCTCCCAGCGACGTTTGCTGCTTGACCAGCTCAGCAATTTTTTGCGGCTGCCCCGGCACTTCCAGAATGCTACCGTCAATGTCAAACAACCAGCCGTGGTAGCAACAGCGAATCCCGCGATCTTCGCAAACGCCGAACTCCATCGACGCGCGCCGATGCGGGCATTGCTTATGCACCAGACCATAGTTTCCCGAGCGGTCGCAAAACAGCACCAGTTCTTCACCAAGAATGTTGACCAATTGCGGGACGTCTTTGACTTCAGCGGTGAGTGCAACCGGTTGCCAGTAACGGCGTAAATATTCCCCGCAGGCCGTTCCGGGACCGGTGCGCACTAACAGCTCGTCGCTGTCACCGCGTTGTCGCGATTGATAACCCTGATAGGCATTGGCAGTGGGTGATGCTGGTGATGACATGACGTACCCGATTAGAATTGAAAGGCGAGTCTCGCAGAGATTACTCTTGACCCATAGTGATTAATATTTAATATGGCTGTGAGAAAAATTAACATCAAATTATGGACCGACGCAAGCTGCCATTCAATGCCCTGCGCGCCTTCGAGGCCGCCGCCCGCTATGCCAGTGTTACCGCGGCCGCAAAAGAGCTCGGGGTCACGCATAGCGCAATCAGTCATCAGATAAAGCGGCTGGAAGAAATACTGGGGGTGGCGCTTTTTCAACGTACCAATCGCGGCTTGATCATTACCCGCGATGGCGCCGCACTTTTACCCACGCTCAGCGATAGTTTTGATCGCATCGTAGCTACTCTGAATAACATTGGAAACCGGGACATTGCAGGGGCGATACAGGTCACCAGCACGCCGACATTTGCCAGCAAGTGGCTGCTACCGCGCTTAAGTGACTGGTATACCAATCCCGATGCAAGCCGCATTCACTTACTCCCCAGCCTTGACCTGCTTGATTTCAAATCCGGAAATATCGATTTTGCGATTCGCTGCGGAATTCCATCCTGGCCCGGCCTGGCGCATGAATTACTGATGCCGATCGACTTGATACCCGTCTGCAGCCCGGACTATGCGAAACGCTCCCGGGCCCCGCATACGCCCGAAGACCTGCTCGAACACAACCTGATTCACGCCGATCTTGGCGACCATGGGCTAGGCGAGGAATGGCAGGACTGGCTTAAGGGTTGTGGGATGAAGGACGAGATCAAACTACAGGGGCTCTCATTCCAGGATCCGGCGCTCGCTATGCAGGCTGCCGCCGATGGACTGGGCGTAGCCATTGGCTATCACCAACTGATCGATCACGATCTCGGTTCGGGCAAATTGGTGACTTTTTTCAATCGGACGGTCAGGCATCGGTACGCTTATTACCTGGTTTACGATGTCAACAGAAAGAAAGATAAACCGTTACAGCAGTTTCAACGCTGGATTACAAACCAGCTTAGCAAATCCGTTTAATGCGCTCAGTAGCCAATTGCTCGTCTGCCTTGTTAACGGCAATGTTATTGCTATATATTGGCCGCAAAAGGATTTCCTAATACCCACTATGTCTTTTCTACCCGTAGCAGCCACCGTTTTTGCGCTTATTCTGTTTGCCATTTTTGGCGATACTGAAGCCGCAATAGTCGTTGCGTTACTGGTTGCAGTAATCGCCCTGCAATGGCTGTTCAACCAGAAAACCCGGGCATTAAGCCGGGAGATCGACGAACTCAGACAGCAATTGGCCAGGCTGAGCAATCAAACGCTGAAGGTTAACCCGGAAGAGCCTGGTGAAGAAACTTCCAACGCCCCGCCCAAACAAGCCGACGTCCTGGTTGAGCAACCCGAAAGACCGACCAGTGATTTTGATAGCCGACCAGCCGCCTTATCGATAAAACCACAACCCTCCCGAAGGGTAAAAAATCCTTTTGATCATTTCGAGGAACTGCTGCGGCGCATCGCAGGCCATGTAGCCTCCTATTTTACCGACGGCAACTTATTCGTTCGCATCGGAATTCTGATTTTATTTTTCGGCGTGGCCTTCCTGCTCAAATACGCGGCAGAGAATTCGAAAATTCCGATTGAGTTTCGTTTCATCGGCGCTGCAGCCGGCGGACTTGCCGTGCTCGTCTTCGGTTGGCGAATTAGATTTAAAAAACCGGTATACGGATTATTGCTACAGGGTGCCGGAATCGGCATTCTCTATATCACTATTTTTGCCGCCTACCAGCTGGCCGAGCTGTTACCGCCAACGCTCACTTTTGTGTTGCTGGTTTTATTTTCCGCCTTCACCGTACTGCTCGCCGTGCTTCAGGATTCGCGTGCACTGGCCATTGCCGCCGTGGTCGGAGGTTTTCTCGCACCGATACTGGCGTCGTCGGGAAGTGGCAATTTCATTGGTTTATTCAGTTACTACGCGCTGCTGAATGCGGTCATTATTTCGGTTGCCTGGCGCAAAGCCTGGCGGCTGCTCAATCTGTTCGGTTTCATCTTTACCTTCGGCGTTTACACGCTCTGGCTGGTCAGCGATTACAGCAATGCCGACCTGTGGCCGGCAATCGGCTTTGTACTCCTGTTTTTCGTCATCTACAGCCTGATCGGGGTTCTCTACGCCTATCGTCAACCCGAACGCCTCACCGGTCTGGTCGACGGAACGCTGGTTTTCGGCACGCCGCTGATTGTCTCCAGCTTGATGATGGTGATGCTCCGACACCACGATTACGGCATCGCCGGAGCATCCGCAGGTCTGGGTATGTACTATGTATTGCTTGCCCGCTTCTGCTGGCACAGGGCCGGCGCCGAATTACGCTTAATCTCCGAAGCAATGCTCGCTATCGGTGTTGTGTTTGCCACGCTGGCAATACCCTATTCGTTAGACGGACACTGGAGTACGGCGACCTGGGCACTCGAAGCGGCTGGGATTTTATGGGTTTCTATCCGTCAGAACCGGTTTTATGCCCAGTGTTTTGCCATCGTCTTACAAATAGGCGCGGGCGTTTTGTTTGTCGCCACGCGAGTTGATAACTTCGGTTCGAGTATGCTGATGAACCCGGCATTTCTCGGGGGTGTTTTTATTGCCCTGGGCGCTTTTGTTTCCGCCAGATTACTTTATCTGCAAGCGCCGGAATTTAAGTTACGGCCGATGCATATTTTCTTTTTTGCCTGGGCCATGGGCTGGTGGTTGGTAACCGCACTGCTGCAAATTGATACCTATATACAGGATAAAACTGCCGCCTGGTTGCTGCTGTTTACGGCCACTGCTTCGGCGCTGGTTTATCTCGATCGACTACGAGCCTGGAACTGGTTACCGGCATCGTTCAGCGCTTTATTACTACTACCCTGCCTGATTGTCATCGCGCTCCATTCGGTCGATTCCTACGGACACGTTCTGGCCAGTCCCAACACCTTCATCTGGCTGGCGGTACTGATGCTGAATTACTGGCTGATTACCCGCCTCGAAACGGTGAACTGGCCGAAACTGGTTTCAATCGGGCAGCATGGGTTGTTCGTTGTTTTTATCACGCTATTATTTTCGCTGGAAATAAGCTGGTTACTCGATAAATTAATTGCCTCGGGCGGCGAAGGATTAATAGCGATATCGGCGCTGTTCCCGATCCTGGTCATCCATATTGCAAAAGCCGAGGAATTACCGGCGATTAAACGTTTCGGGCAGCCGCTTCAACTTGGAATCATTGCCAGTTTAGTCCTTATTCTTGGCCTGTGGAGCCTGCTGATCAACATTAGTAATTCGGGAGACCCCGCGCCGCTGCCCTATATTCCCTTTTTAAATCCAGTTGACCTCGCCCAGCTGGTTTTATTTATTACCATCGCTATTTGTTTGAGAGAACTGCCCGCAATAACCCGACCATTGTTCAAGGTGATCGTGATCGCAACGTCGATACTCGCATTTGTCTGGTTAACGGCGGTGCTCATCCGTAGCATGCATCACTACGCCGACATCCCGTTTAAGCTGTATTACCTGCTTTCAAATACTGCCGTGCAAACGGCTATTTCAATTTTATGGACGATAATCGGTATGGCGGCAATGCTGTTTGCATCCAGAAAGATCGTCCGTACATTGTGGATTTCCGGTGCCGTATTGATAGCCGTCGTGCTGGTTAAAATGATCTTCGTCGACCTCGGGGCCAGCGGCACCGTCGAACGGATTGTCTCCTTCCTGGTGGTGGGTAGCCTACTCGTAGCGATGGGTTATTTTTCACCGATTCCCGACTCAGATAAAGAGTCTGACCCCCACGGGAGTAAGCATGCGAAAATCTGACTGGCAATCGACTTTATGCCTAATATTATTGGCACCCGCTTTGGCGCTAGCGAACCCGCTGGACTATGCCTACCTCGCAAAATTGTCAGACTCCGATCAGAATCTGCAATATTTCCAGCTACCCATCGACATTCTGACCACAACAAGCCGGTCCGACCTGGGCGATATTGCCGTTTTCGACGCCAGCGGCAAACCTCTCGCACAAACGATATTGGCCCGCGCCCCCGAATACACAAGCCAGCAGCAGACACTGAAGATTCACCCGTTCGACCGCTACCGCAAAAATCGATCCAAAACAGTAACAACCCGGGAGCAATCAGAGCAACAGGGACAGCTATCAGAATTACAAACTACCGAAACCATCGATGCCCACTCCATCAGCCAGGGCTACCTGATCGAATTGCCATACCAGCATGCGAAACTAGACTGGATTGAACTGCAGTGGACGCACACACCCGCAGCGCAACTGCTCGAAATAAAAGTAGAGGTAGGCAATGATATCGACCGGCTTAGAGTCCTCTACCCACGCAAAAGCCTGAGCAATCTGGATCAGGGCGATCCAAAATGGCAACGCATCGAGGGCATTCCCGCCGATAATAAATACCTGCGTTTGACCGCAACCCGCGCGATCAACACATTTAATCTGACTCGGGCCAGCGCGCAATACCGCGAATCGACTCCAACGGCAAAACCTGCCCACTTAATCAGCCCGACTAAATTCAGCGTCGATCAAAAAACCTACTATCGCTTCGATTTACCTTCGGCGCTACAGGCAGAATCATTTCGCATTCTACCGGCCACCGATGCCAGCATAATCATCGCCGATGTGTATAGCGGTAACGATGACTTTAACAAAAAATATCGAATCGGCCGGGGCATCAAGCAACACAATATTACCGATGCTGAAATAAAACCGAGCAAGCCGATTAAATTGTCCGGCCCCAAAGGCAACAGCAGCTACTGGTTTAGCACGCAAACAGAACTCGTCGTAACCCCACAGGTAGAACTGATTTACCCGGTCTACGACCTGGTTTTTCTGGGTAACGGCAACAAACCTTATCGAGTCGCCTGGGGAAACTTCGAAAGCCCGGCCGCGTTAAACAACCTGTCGGGAATTGTCGATGCCGATCTGCGCGATCCGCAACAGCGCGGCACCCGGGTTATCGCCGGCACCTCAGAGGTTTCGGGCGGCCCTGCCAGGCTTGCCGCTGCTGCCACTGCGCCGTGGCAGAAATGGTTACTCTGGTTACTGCTTATTGTGGCCATTGCAATCACCGGGAAAATGGCGCTGGTGCTTTACCGCCAAATCGACAGCGAAGTCGACAGCGAAAAAAAAGGGCCACAATAGCGGCCCCGACAATTCATTTTCGATCTATTACCTACCCGGCCGGCTTGCCGGTTTGATCGACCTGCATTTCCTCCATATCCTGGTAGCGATCCCCGATACGGTGGTGCGGCCGACCGCTGCTCGCAGCACCCAGCGCAATGACAATTTCATCGGCAGCCGGTGCATCGGGAATATGAAATTCATGCGTCAGGTAATGCGAGCGCATGCCCGCATCGTCCTTGTGCATCATCGGAATGGTAATCGCAGTGCCCGCACCGGCGCGTTTATTGGTAAAGCTCAGGAA
>JBLHOA010000146.1:0-7841 GCA_047622345.1 Gammaproteobacteria bacterium
TGACCCAGATCAATCCGCGGCACTGGCTGACTATCTAGCAGTCACCGCCCTTCCCGGGTCAGCAATAAACTCGAAATCATCCGCTCTACCGGAACGAAGTCATCGCTGAACACGGGTAATTCAGCGGGCGAGGTACCGGTGCTCAGCAAAGGTTCGTTGAAGCGAAACCAGCTGCGCCGAAAACCCTGTTTTGCGACCGGCTGATCACTCTTGATAGCACGGTCGCTGGGCCGACCGGTGCGCGCATCGATCCTGAGGGCGAAGGTGGTTACCAGCGGGGTTGGAATACCCAGTAACAGCGCCGGCAGGAAAAACATGCCCAGCACATACAGAAAACTGGCTCTGACCAGGTCAAGTTTCTGCCAGCGTCGGCCCCCTGCCTCGCACTCGCGTTTGATGTTTGCGCCGGCGATATTTATCGGCGTCGAAACCGCAACCACGGTGCAGTACGCAGCGGTTGTCCCACATCAACAGGTCACCCACCTGCCAGCGATGACGGTATATCGATTCGGCTCGGGTGGCTTCGTTCATTAACGCGTCCAGCAACGGGCGCGAGTCGTCTCTTTGCCAGCCGTCGATATCACGAACATGCGAGCCCACATAAAAATTCTTTTCGCCGTTGTGCGGGTTGGTTCGTACCAACTTCTGTCGCACCGGGTACATGAAAGCACGTTGACCCTGGTTCACTGCATCTTCGCTGACACTGGTGCGGGAATAAATGTAGTCATGGATTCCGACCAGATTATCGATGCTACTCTGCGTATCGGCATCGAGCCGTTGGTAGGCCGCACGCGCGCTGACGAATTCTGTGTCCCCACCCTCGGCAGACACTTCGTAGGCGTAGAGAATGGAATGTAAACTCGGCACTTCTCGAAACGAACTATCCGAGTGCCAGAGCTGGTTGCCGGTGCCTGATCGCACGCCTCGATTACTATTGGGCAACCGCCGGCCGTCGGCATCGATATTGCCGACGGTACCGATGTAGGTTATTTCACCCCGGCTGTAATATGACACATGCTCTTCTTCGAGTTCACCGAAGCGGCGCGTAAAGGCGGTATGCAAGTCATCATCGAGCTGTTGATCGCGAAACAGTAATACCGAATATTGATTAATCGCTTCATCGATTTTCGCAAACTGCGCGTCACTCAAAATTAATGATAAATCCACGCCGGTGACGCATGCGCCAATTTCATCGTGTAAGGGGGTAATTTGCATCGCCTTTTTCTCAACTAGAGCTAAACCACAACGGCAAAGTATAAACAAACCCTTTGGGTCAGAACACAGAAAATACTTATCTAGCGCAAAAAACCAATCGTGAAATTTATGTCACTTTGACAACCACTTTACCGAAGCTCTTTCCTAGTAAAACGTCGTTGAGCGCGGCCGGTGCGTTCTCCAGACCTTCGACTATCTGTTCCTTGTAGTGTACTTTGCCATCGGTGATCCATTGCGACATATCGGTTACAAAGTCCTTGTAGGTGCTCTTCGGAAAGCTGTCAAAGATAATGAAGCCTTGCACTTTTACCTTCATACGCAGAATGGTTCCCATGATGGCCGGGCCGAAATCGCTACCATCGGGCAGCCCGGCAAGGTTGTACCAGGAGACAACACCACAGACCGGCACGCGCGCAAAGGGGTTTAATAATGGCAAAACTGCATAGAGCACTTTGCCACCGACATTTTCGAAATAGACGTCGATACCATCGCTGCAAGCCGCTTTGAGCTGTTCGGCGAAGTCGTCGGCCTTATGATCGATGCAAGCGTCGAAGCCAAGTTTATTGACAACGTGCGCACATTTTTCAGCGCCGCCTGCAATGCCGACTACGCGACAACCTTTGATTTTGGCGATCTGCCCGACCGTTGCGCCAACCGGGCCGGAAGCCGCGGCGACCACCACAGTCTCACCAGGTTCTGGTTCGCCGATTTTCAACAGGCCGGCATAGGCCGTGTAACCCGGCATGCCCAGAATGCCAAGCGACCAGGAGGGATTTTGCGGATTTTTGCCGAGGTTCAGAACTTCGCGCCCGTCTGAAATGGCATAGTCCTGCCAGCCGCTGCCTGATAAAACAAAATCACCCGGCTCGAAGCCATCAATGTTTGAGGATACGACCTCGGCGACGACCTGCCCCATCATCACTTCGCCAATTTTCACCGGTTCGGCATAAGATTTCGCATCGTTCATACGACCGCGCATATAAGGGTCGAGCGAAAGGTAAACCGTGCGTAATAACATCTCCCCCGCGCCGGCTTCAGGAATACTGCCTTCCTCCAGGCGAAGGGTGTTTTTATCCGGCAATCCTTTGGGACGTTCGGCAAGGACTACGCGACGATTGATTTTTGATGTTCCTGGCATGGGAGTTTCCGATTGATTGTTTTAAAAATATCTCTTCCCCGGATTGGCGTTACCAACCTCAGGGTGACGATCTTCACTACTACTGATGAATCCGTTTTGTGCCGGGGGTCCGCTGACCGCTTATCCGGTATTCCCCTCAACTGTACTGGCATCATCGAGGGCCGATTTTGATTCGTCCTTTTTGACCCGGATTTTCTGGCCACCGAGCTCACTTCCATTGAGCGCTTTCATCGCTGCCTTGCCATCGCCCTGACGGGGCATCTCAACAAAGCCGAAGCCCTTCGACAGGCCGCTGACCTTGTCTTTTACCAATACACAGGATTGCACCGCGCCGAAGGCCTCAAACAGGGCTCGAAGTTCGGCCTCAGTCGTGTTACGCGCAAGATTTCTGACAAGAAGTTTCATAGTGAATCACTTTAATTGACGTTCGTGGATTTAATCGCTACCGGCAGTATACAAGCTGCAACAGCTGGGAGTCCGGTCTTTCCATGGCCCATCTACTCGCTACGCCCCCAAAATGGCTAAGGTCAGCGCTGCAAACTAAAAGAAATCACAACCCGGTCAAATCTGACATAATGCCTGTCTCAATGCAATGGACGACGATTTCCATTTACATCAACCAGTCAATTAGCCATCTTTCGTTTCAAATAGCAGCTACCACTTCGGAACCTACCCCATGGAAATCAAAGTAAATTTCCTCGAAAACCTCAGACTTGAAGCAAAGTTTGATGACTTTACTGTAATCACTGATCAACCCATCCGGTATAAAGGCGATGGCTCTGCACCGGGTCCGT
This sequence comes from Gammaproteobacteria bacterium, assembly GCA_047622345.1. Lineage (GTDB taxonomy): Bacteria > Pseudomonadota > Gammaproteobacteria. The sequence continues at coordinate 3,148 of JBLHOA010000146.1, forward strand.
TTGATTACTTTCTGGCGTCATCCGCGCTTTGTGCGGCCTACTTTGTGCGTTTGTATTGTCTAGCTCGCAATATTCCATCCGACGATATCCGCCTGTCGCAAAACAATATCGTTGACCCTGAGAACCGCTATAACCAGATTTTTCAAATCAAGGTCGAATTGCCGGAGACAATTTCGGACAAAGACCGTCAGGGCATCCTGCGATCGATCGATCGCTGTACGGTGAAGAAAGTGGTCCAGCAGGGACCTGAGTTTGTCATCGAATCGGTGATCAACCTCGAAGAAGATGCACAGGCCATGCTGATGGCGCAACCCGATGGTGATGCCAGCACCCTGATTCTGGGCAAAGATTTATCCCTTGAACAAACTATTGCAAACATGACCGCCATTCTGGCGGGGCTCGGCATGAAAATTGAAATTTCATCCTGGCGCAATATCGTGCCGAACGTTTGGTCGCTGCATATTCGCGATGCGGCGTCGCCGATGTGCTTTACCAATGGCAAGGGCGCCACCAAAGAAAGTGCGCTTTGCTCGGCGCTGGGTGAGTTTATCGAACGCCTGAATTGCAACTTCTTTTATAACGACCAGTATTTCGGCGACGAAATTGCTAACAGCGACTTTGTCCATTATCCGGATGAAAAGTGGTTTGCCATAGGTGCCGATGACGCGCTCCCGCAAGGCATACTCGATGCCTACTGCCTGGGAATTTACAACCCGGATGATGAACTGCGTGGCTCGCATTTAATCGATACCAATTCAGGGCTGGTCGAACGCGGCATCTGTTCGATTCCTTATCGGCGTCACTCCGATGGCGAAACCGTGTACTTCCCGTCCAATCTAATCGAAAATCTTTTCCTGAGCAACGGCATGAGCGCGGGCAATAATCTGTACGAAGCGCAGGTTCAATGCCTGTCCGAAATTTTTGAACGCGCGGTCAAGAAACAGATCATTGCCGAAGAAATTGCTTTGCCCGATGTGCCGCAGGAAATGCTGGAAAAATTTCCCAGCATTTTAGAGGGCATTCAAGCGCTGGAGGCGCAGGGCTTTCCGGTATTGGTAAAGGATGCCTCGCTGGGCGGTCAATTCCCGGTGATGTGCGTAACCCTGATGAATCCGAAAACCGGTGGTGTATTTGCCTCATTCGGCGCGCACCCGAGTTTTGAAGTGGCGCTGGAGCGAAGTTTAACCGAGCTTTTACAGGGGCGCAGTTTTGAGGGTCTGAATGATGTTCCGCGGCCAACCTTTAATAGTTTAGCGGTGACCGAGCCGGAAAACTTTGTCGAGCATTTTATTGATTCAACCGGTTTGATTTCCTGGCGTTTCTTCAGCGCCAAAGCGGATTACGAATTCTGCAACTGGGAGTTTTCCGGCACCAACGAAACAGAGTGCAATCACTTGTTCGCTATCCTGAAGTATCTCGGTAAAGAGTCTTATGTCGCCGTGTTCGATAACCTCGGTGCCAGCGCCTGCCGAATTCTGGTCCCCGATTATTCCGAAGTGTATCCCATAGAAGACTTGATCTGGGACAACACCAACAAGGCTCTGGATTACCGTGAAGATATTTTAAATTTACATGCATTGGACGATGAATCTTTGGCCGACCTTTTCGAGCGTCTGGAAGAAAGCCAGCTGGATAGCTATACCGATATCCGCACCCTGATCGGTATCGAGTTCGATGAAAATACGGTCTGGGGGCAATTGACAATACTGGAGCTGAAAATTCTGATCAGCCTTGCTCTGGGCGAGCTGGACACTGCCATTGATCTGGTCGGGGAGTTCCTGCAATACAACGACAACACCGTCGAACGCGGCTTATTCTATCAGGCAGTGCACACCGTGCTTGAGATTGCCCTCGATGAAGCAATGGAGCTTGAAGACTACATCGTTAATTTGAACCGAATGTTTGGTGAACAAACAATGGCTAATGTAGTCGGCTCGGTGAATGGCGAGATTACCTTCTTTGGTCTCACCCGAACCAGCATGAAACTGGAAGGCCTGGACAAACATCTTCAACTGATAGCAAGCTATAAGAAGCTTCACCTGGCCCGGGCAACAATGGCGCAAACAGCTCAAGCCTGACTGCCTGAAATAGGCGCTGGTTGAATTTTCCAGGCGTCCCATAAGCTAAAGGCCCGGGGGTTAATAATCGAGAACCCCGCTTTTTGGCGCAGGTCATTATCCTCATGGCGCATTATTAACATAAGCCAGCTACCTCCCTACTATGCTATATAGCAGTTGTGAGCCCATTCTTCACCCGTTTTCACTGCTCAGTTGAAACGCAAAGGCTGCTACAGACCCAAAATCAACCGAGAGCGCAAAAGCGCCGTTTAGAGGATCCGGCATGACCCAGTCGAATTATCAGACCACCCCCAAAGACAGGGTGCCACTAGGCCAGAAAATTGCATTTGGTATCGGCATGCTGGGTAACCAGATGTTTCCGGCAGCCTTATCCATATTCATCGTAGTACTGGTCAAAGGGCTTGGCATGAGCCCGCTACTCTGGGGCCTGCTGTTTTTTTACTGCGGCTGGTCGATGCCATTTCCGACCCCATAATGGGCTATATTTCTGACAATACGCGATCGCGCCGGGGTCGACGCAGACCCTATATTTTTATTGGCTCAATTATTACCGGTCTGAGTTATATCGCCATGTGGCATGGTGTATCCGGAGAACTCGGAACTCTATAACTTCACCTACTTCCTGCTTACCTCGATTGTTTTTTATCTCGGTCTGACCATATTCGCGACCCCTTACTTAAGCCCAAAAGTCTGGATTTTCACAATAAGTCCCAAATATAAATGCCAAAAAAACGGTAAGGTCGGATAATCGGTGAAACTTTTCGCGAAGGGCGAAATGTTTCACCGATTATCCGTTCATAGCTGGATTTTTATAACGCGTGTGTGAGCTTAAGTAAGTGCCATTGGTGACAGTTAACTTAATTGCTGAGTAATCGGGATTTCAGGGTCACTGCATTCGGTTATGGTTTTGAATCCGAATGGTACCCGGCCCAACTTTAGATAAGGTAACTGTCACTTTTATTGGTCATCTTAATTATCTGCGGCCCGACGACAGCAACGCTCAAATATATTTGACGCATATCACGCACATTCGACTATATATACTGTAGAATCCGCGTCCGCATCACCATCCTGCTGCGGTTTTTCGACTTTTTGTCTCCGTTTTATCTCATCTGACGCGCACTTAGGCGGCGTCACAGTACTGTATTTACCTATGAAAACCATGATCTTTAGCCTGTTCACCAAGAAGAACGGCAACTGGAAAGACGACACCCTGTCGGGGCTGACGGTTGCCCTCGCGTTGGTGCCCGAGGCGATTGCCTTTTCTTTTATTGCCGGGGTCGACCCGATTGTCGGTCTCTGGTCGGCGGTTTTTCTTGGTTTTATTACCTCGGCCTTCGGTGGGCGGCCGGGAATGATTTCGGGCGCAACTGGGGCAATCGCCGTAGTCGTGGCGAAAGCGGTTGAACAGGGCAATGCCGCGGGCGCCGAAATGGGCATAGACGGTCTCGGTTTTCAGTATATGGTGGCGGCATTAATGCTGGCGGGGCTGATCCAGGCACTGGTTTCCGTACTCAAACTGGCGCGCTTTATCCGCCTCGTGCCGCACCCGGTGATGATGGGCTTTGTCAACGGGCTGGCTATCCTCATTCTGTTATCGCAATTCGAATCATTCCGCGGCGCCGACGGTAACTGGCTCAGTCAGGAACAATTGATTGTGATGGGTGCACTGGCCTTGCTGACCATGGCTATTATTCAGTTTTTTCCGAAGCTTACTAAAGCAGTACCCTCAATTCTGGTCGCTATTCTGGTGGTCGGTCTGATCAGCTTTTTCAACCTGGTCGACACCAAAACAGTGGCCGACGTGTTGCTGGCCGGAACGGGTAGCGCTGAGCTCAGTGGCAGCTTTCCTTCGCTTGGCTGGCCCGGTGACATTGTCTGGAACAACGAGTCGATTCTGATCATTGGTGGGGTAGCGGTGACCGTCGCCATGGTCGGCCTGATCGAGTCGCTGATGACGCTGCAATTGATCGATGACATGACCGAAACGCGGGGGCATGGTAACCGCGAGAGTATGGCTCAAGGTGGTGCGAACTTTTTGTCGGGTCTGTTCGGTGGCATGGGTGGCTGCGCGATGATCGGCCAGAGCCTGATCAATATCAAATCGGGTGGCCGTGGCAGAATTTCCGGTATTGTTGCTGCGCTTGCCCTGATGATGTTTATCCTGGTCGGCGGGCCGGTGATTGTGCAAATTCCGATTGCCGCCCTGGTGGGTGTTATGTTCATGGTCGTCATCGGTACCTTCGAGTGGGCCACCTTCCGCACCTTCGGCAAGGTACAAGCCTCGGAAATTATCGTCATCCTCGCGGTTACTCTAATCACCGTATTTATGCACAATCTTGCGCTGGCGGTATTCACCGGGGTCATACTTTCGGCATTGGTATTTGCCTGGAACAGCGCGAAACACGTGCGCATGAACCCGCACGACCTTGAAGACGGTACCCGTATTTATAACCTGCAGGGCGTGCTCTATTTCGGCTCGGTACGCGAATTTTCAGAACGTCTGTCACCGTCGAATGACCCGGATGAAGTGATCATCGATTTCAAGGATGCCCGCGTTTCGGATTTCTCCAGCCTGGAAATGTTGAGCGCCATCACCGAGCGCTATCGTGCGGC
>JBLHOA010000147.1:0-7807 GCA_047622345.1 Gammaproteobacteria bacterium
GCATCCGTTTTTAATACGGCAGCATCTAATCAGGTATCGGAATGAGCCTCGATAAGACCCGATTAAATGACTGCTCGATTTGATTGGAGGTAATTTTGCTGCGCTGGTCGAATTGATCGAGTCTTTATAGTACGGATGCCGAACAGATATGTACCCAACTTAAACTCGATCCCAATGACATCGAAAACATCCGGCGTGGTGCCCACAGTTTAAAAGCAAATGCCCAGAGTTTTGGCGCATTGCGTCTGGCATCGCTTTGCCAAACTCTGGAAAAGCAAGTGACCCAGGGGCCAATTAATGATTTAGAGCATCAAATTAAATGCATTGAGAGTGAATTTTTAGCCATAGATGTCGAACTACAATCGATCGTAGCAAATGGTCATATCTAATCGAAAAATCCGACTACTTCAACATTAAGCCGGCTAAATCAGTCCGGCAGCATTTTGGCAGCCGATCTCATATACAGTTGCTAATAACAAAATCATCCCCTGCCAGGGCCCGGAGCAAATTCATTCGAAATATCACTCATTTAATTCATCTTAGGTAGCGTATTTAGCATTTGCTCAAGCTAGCTGAGCAAAAACCCCTTATAATCGATCGCATTAGCATTAAAGTTCGGCGATCGATCAAGAATGCTCAGTATCTGTGAATTGATCAAACCACAATCGGTAATTGGTGCCAAACTTCAAAAGTATTCATGGTTAAATTAATCTTTTACACGCTAACAGGATTTTGCCCCGATCAATGATTTCAGGATTTAATTTCATCCAAAACAATCGATTTACCGGTTTTATCAGCCTGGTTTTCGCTTTGTTTATCGTGCTTTTCCCTCGATTTACTGAATTATCCAAACCTTTCTATGTGCTACTTATCCTAACCGGCACCTTTTACCTATTGGTAAATTTAAAGCAGCTTAAAGAGACCCGATTATCTGAGCGCTTATTTTTCATCGTTATTCTGCTTAACTTTGGTTGGATAGCATTCAGTTTCTACATTAATAAAGATCCGACCAGTAGCGATTCTTTTTTATGGGGCCGTCAAGTTTTCTTTGTTTTTCTAATCCCGCTTTTTCTCATGTTGCGCTATGCGAACATTTCGGAAAAAACCATCGTTTTAAGTATTTTTGCCAGCGTTTTACTGACTCTCGGTGACATCAGCATCGACCTGGCAAATGATATAGAGCATCGATATCAGGGCATGAATCCAAATGGTTTTGGTCCCATTCAACTTTCGCTTTGCGGCGTTCTTTTATTTTCGGCAATTTGGGGCAGCGACAAGCGCATTCGCGCTCTCGCGCTGGTTGGAGCTGTGCTGGCAATGATAACCGTCATTCTGAGCTACTCCAGGGGAACCTGGTTGGCCATCCCTTTTCTGACCGTATTTCTGATTTTTTATCTGGTTAAATCCTATTCAATCGGCGTAAAAATAGTATCGGTGATGGTGATTTTATTAATCCTTTCAAGCAGCTATGCCTTACCGGTGGTTAAATTCAAAATTGATAAGAGCTTCACCAATATTACCGGGTACCTTGCCAGTGATGACTATCGCGATGAAATCCGCGGCGAATCCAGTGGAACCCGGCTCGAACTTTGGCGCGCGGCATGGCAAATGTTTCTGGATAAACCCGTGACCGGAATTGGAATAGGCGGCATTCAGAAAATGAACCGCGATAATTGGAAGGAATACGAGGTACACCAGTCGGTACAGAATTACATTTACGTCCATAACCAGTATATCGCTACGATGGCAACCAGGGGCATACCGGGTTTAATCCTGTTTTTACTATTGCTCGCACTCCCCATATATATCGCGGTTAGTCAGCAGTCATCTGACAATCAATCTAAGCAGGCCCGCCTTAGTATCATTTTTATTACCATTACTTTTGCGATCGGAAACCTGGTCGAAGATCACTATGAAACCAAGCCTGCGATTATGTTTATAACCGTATTTATACCGGTCTTACTGGCCAAACTTCAGTTTCAAAAAAATAATTCAGAAACTGAGTACGGCTAACCGTGTCGATACACTTTTCGGTTGTTATCCCAACCTACCAGCGGGAAGTGTTGCTGCTTCGGGCGGTGGCGAGTGTATTGAACCAAAGCTATGAGAATTTTGAGATTATCATCGTCGATAACGATAGCAGCGAACTCCTGGCTAAAAACGATCTGTTGAACAATAACGCGAAAATTCGATATTTCGATTACAGCACGAAAAAGGGTGCGTCCAGTGCGAGGAATAAAGGCATCGCCGAAGCAAAAGGCGAGATCATCTGTTTTCTCGATGACGATGACGAATACTACGCCGAAATGCTCACCGAAATAAACGCGCTTTTCAGTGATCATAAAAATACAGCGGACTTTGCCTGGTGCGGGGTCGAAAAAATATTTACCGACCCGGATGACAACCACCGTTCAGAGATTTTCCACATTAATTCTGAGGCGGTAACTGATCGGAGTTTTGTGCTGCGGGTTGGAACCGGCTGCGGGCTATGTGTATACAAAAAATGCCTGATCGACGTTGGTAGCTTTAACGAAGAAATGACCGTTTCGGAAGACCGGGATTTGCTTTTAAAGCTGTTGAGCGCAGGCTATCAGGGAAAACCCGTGGCCTCTGTCCTGCACAAGCGCTACTACCATTTTGGCGAAAGGCTCAGCACCTCTGTTGATCAACAACAGGTCAACTTTGACTCCAAACTCTATCAGCTTCATCAAAGTTATATCGATGCCCATCCCGCTTTGAAAAATAAACTATTTGATCAACTCGGATTGAATTATTTTCTTGCCGGGGAGTTCCAGAGCGCTTTGAATACCAGCCTGGCAATCTGGAAAGAAAGCCCGTTCAGGGTGAAAGCGATTCGACGTCTCATTCGATTTAAACTGGCCACTATTTTGCAAAACAATGTCGCCGGTGGTCAATGATGTCTGCCCAGGCCAACCCCGAACAAGTGATTGTATTTCGTAAAAAATTACTGTCTTACTCAGAAACATTTATCGCCGATCAGGGTCATTTTCTGCCGACTTACCGGCCCGTTTACGCCGGGTTCAGCAAGGATAATTCCGGGCTGAAATTGATTGCTGACGCCACCCAATACCACCTAATAGACTTTAGCGCCCTGCCGTCACTTTCGAAGCTATTGTTCCGTCGCAACCTCGGTGGCGGCAGTCAATGGATTAACGCGATGAGGCAATATGCCCCCGGCTTGATTCATGCCCATTTTTTTAACGATGGCGTCGACGCCATCAAATTAGGGCAACGACTGGACATACCCGTCGTGACTACGCTACACGGGCACGATATTACCAAACACGCCAACGCGAAATCCGGCAGTACTGAAACCCGTTCTTTCTTTCAAAGGGTGGATAAAGTGATTGCCGTATCTAATTTTATTGCCGCGCAGGCTATTAGCCGGGGTTGCCCCGAAAACAAACTAATCCAGCACTACATTGGCATTGATTTAGAGCGCTTCCAACAGGAAAAATGTGAATCTGAACAACCAACCCTGTTATTTGTCGGTCGGCTCGTTGAGAAAAAAGGCTGTAGCTATCTGCTGCAGGCTATGGAACGATTGCACGCTGAGTTTCCCGAGCTTGAATTGACCATAGTCGGGGAAGGCCCATTGAAAGCGACCTTGCAACAGGAGGCCATCGACAAAACACTCAGGGTAAATTTTGTCGGTACCGAACCAGCCGATAGCATTCGACAACGCCTGGCTACCAGCTGGCTATTTGTGGCCCCCAGCATCACCGCCGCCAGCGGCGATGCTGAAGGCCTGGGCATGGTGTTCCTTGAGGCTCAAGCTCTTAAAACTCCGGTTGTCAGTTTTCGAAGTGGCGGTGTGGTTGAAGCGGTTGCCGACGGAATAACCGGATTGCTCTGCAATGAAAAAGATGTGGGTAAACTAACGGATAATATTCGCCAGCTCCTGAACGATGCTGATCTGCGCATGCAGATGGGTAAGCAGGGGCGCCAACGTGTTGAACAACAGTTTGATATTAGAAAACAGTGCGAACGACTAGAACAGATTTATACTGAGGTGCGTTGATGCAGGTTTCGGTTATTTTTACTACTTACAATCACCCAAACTGGCTTGAAAAAACCCTCTGGGGTTTTAGCTGCCAGAGTTTCCGTGATTTCGAAATTATCGTCGCCGATGATGGCTCAACAGCGGATACAAAAGCGGTTGTCGAAAAGGTTCGTACGCAGACTGACATTCCGATCAAGCACATCTGGCAGGAAGACGATGGGTTTCAGAAATGTAAAATCCTGAACAAAGCGATTGTAGAAAGCCAGGGAAACTATTTGATTTTTACCGATGGAGATTGCATCCCTCACCCGGACTTTGTCAAAAATCATGTTGAGTTATCGGCAGAGAATACTCTTTTGTCAGGTGGTTACTTCAAGCTGCCACTGGAGTTATCGCGCAAGATAACCCGGCAGGATATCCTCGTAGGGAATAGCACCAATCCCTCCTGGTTGCGTAAAAACGGTCTGCCCTTTACCCTGAAAATCAGCAAACTTTATTCCCACCCGATAATAGGTGCGATCCTCGATGCGTTAACCTTTACCCGGGCAACCTGGAACGGACATAGCGCCTCGACCTGGAAGAAGTACGTTCTGCAAACTAATGGCTTCGACGAGCGCATGCAATACGGTGGCCAGGACCGCGAATTCGGCGAGCGACTGGTCAATATGGGGCTGCGCACCAAACAGGTACGTTATCGATGCAGTTGCGTGCATCTGGATCATGGTCGTGGATATGCCCGCCCCGAATCAATCGCGAAAAATCGTAAGATAAGAGATCATACTGGTCGCAATAAGATTACGCGCACGGATTATGGAATCGATTCCACCGGAAAGGCCGATGCAACATCAAACCTTAACTGAATTTAAGACATTACTGGCTGCAAAAGAAATCGAATTGACGGAGTCACTCGAGCAGATTAAAAGTGCCAGCCAACCAGTCACACTTGATCAGCAATCGGTCGGGCGGGTTTCGCGTATCGATGCGATTCAGCAGCAACAAATGGCGGTCGCCAATCAATTACAACTACAGCATTTGCTGCAACAGGTTGATGCCGCCCTGCTTCGCATCGACCAGGAAAGCTTCGGGCTTTGCCTTCACTGTGATGAACCCATCTCAACTCTACGCTTACAGGCGCAACCCTATGCAGAGCTCTGTATCGAATGCCAGGAAAAAAGCGAATCAACTTAAAACCGGCACAATCTGAATGATTTTACTGTACCGGCAAATGTCCTTGTAATATGCTTTGCCGATGTTATTAAGCGAACCGGAAATAAAAGCCTACCACGAAGACGGACTTGTGATTCCCGCAGGTTTCCGTCTGCCGGAAGCAATGCTAGAACGCATCAATCGACTTTATCAAAAACTCCTCAATGATAATCAGAATAACCCCGACTTCAGCCCTGACTTTATTCTGGGTCCCCATCTGACCAGCGATGGCAGTTATGGAATCGTCGGTGATACTGCCTGGCTGGAATTCGCCAGAATTGATGAAATTCTTGACATGGTGGAACAGTTGATTGGCGCTGACTTTGTACTTTGGGGGGTCACTATATTTGGCAAACCCGCCAATAACGGCAAAGCAACGCCCTGGCACCAGGATGGCGACTATTATCCCATTGAACCGCTGGAGACGCTCACCGTGTGGATCTCCCTCGATGGTTCAACGCCCGAGCAAGGCTGTATGCGCTTCATTCCAGGGTCGCATAAAGACAGGAAAATTTATAAACACCATTTAGAACACCGCGATGACTATACCTTAGCGCAGGTAATTGACGATGATCAGGTCGACTTAAACCTTGCCCGGGACATAGTGCTCGAACCCGGTCAAATTTCCCTGCACGACGTTTACCTTGTTCATGGTTCAGAGGCTAACCAGTCGAGCAAGCGCCGCATGGGCCTGGTGCTTAGAATCATGCCCGCGAGCAGTTTCTATAATCACAACAGTGGCATACTGAAAGAAGACAATGGTTCGCCGCACGGCTACTCGAACAGAGCGCTTTTTCTATTACGTGGAAGGGATTTAAACGGAAAAAACGACTTTGACCGGGGACATAAATAGATGGCAACTATCGGTTTTATCGGGGTTGGCGAACTTGCCCTTTATACGATTAAAGGTGTGCGTAAAGGTGGGTATCAGGGGGATATACTGCTCAGCCCGCGTAATGCCGCCAAAGCCGCCTGGCTGGAACAGAACCTGAAATGCAAGGTCATGGCCGACAATCAATCAGTTGCCACCAACAGCGACTATTTATTTATCGCAACCCGGCCCGCCGATTGCATGCAAACGCTATCCGAACTTGAATTTCGCCCGGATCAAGTACTCGTTTCGGTTGTCGCCGGCATCACTATCGCGCAACTTCGCGCGGCTGTCGGTAATCAAATTCAAATAGCGCGGGCAATGCCGGTAAGCAGTGCCGAAGCGGCATCCAGCCCTACCCTTATTTTCCCAGCGCAACCCTTTGTCACCGAATTTTTTGATTATTGCGGACAATCAATTGCCGTAGACAATGAAGCTATCTTCGACCAGGGTAGCGTGCTTGCCTGTGTGTATTGCTGGTTTTTCACCTTGTTTGAGGAATTAATTCAGGCCACCCAGGGTGCCCATTTGCCCAATGATATAGCCTCTAAACTGGTTATGGGTATGGCCCGCGGTGCGGCCGACCTGGCATTGGAAAATAAAACAATGCCTCCCGGCGAAATTGCGACAGCCATTGCAACCGAAGGAACCTTTTCCAAAATGGGACTCGACCTGTTGCAGAAATCCGATGCCTTCAAGCCGTGGGCTGATGCCTGCCTGTTACTGAAAAAGCAGCTCGCCAAAAACGACTAGCCGTTAAATAATCGGGTAACCTGCCAGTCGCACTAACGCCGAATTCAACTACCGTTAATTATGTTGCTAGCGGCAAAATGGACAACAACGGTCAATTTTCAACTTATGGCGGCGATGGCTCGTCAATTTGACCTGCGTGCGCTGCTGGTTTTTAATGATCCATCTACTATTTTGTGGTGACTCGAATGTCTGCTAAAGATACCTGTATTTATCTCGGTCAAGCGCTGGCTGATTACGGATTTAAAGATGGTCACCCCTTCGGCCCACAACGCCACGATGCATTTCAAAGCGAACTAATCCGGCTCGGCCTGGATAAGAAACTGGCCTTGAATCAACCGGTAATGGCAAGCAGCCAATGCCTCGAGCTTTTTCATCAAAGCGACTATATCGACAAGGTCAAAGACTATTCGTTGAGCGGGCATGGTTACCTCGATTGCGGGGACACACCCTCTTTCACCGGCATGTACGAAGCGGCGGGCCATGTTGCCGGATCGGTAGTCGACGCCATCGACCGAATCATGGCGGGCGAGTATCGACGGGCATTCTCTCCTATTGCCGGCTTGCATCACGCGCGTAGGGACGTTGCCGCAGGATTCTGTGTGTTCAATGATTGCGGAATCGCCATCGAATATCTACGCGCCCGATACGGCATCAAGCGAGTGGCCTATATCGATATCGATGCGCACCATGGGGATGGTGTTTTCTATAGTTTTGAGGATGATCGGGACCTGCTCTTTGCCGACATTCATCAGGACGGTAGAACCTTGTATCCAGGCACAGGCTTTGCCGAAGAAACGGGTAAAGGTGACGCCAAAGGCACCAAGCTCAACCTGCCGGTACCACCCTTTTCCGATGACACGGTATTTCAGTCGGTATGGCCGAAAATAGAAACCTACCTGCGCGACAATGCGCCCGAATTTATTCTGCTGCAATGCGGCGCTGATAGTATCGAG
>JBLHOA010000148.1:0-7736 GCA_047622345.1 Gammaproteobacteria bacterium
GCAGGCCGAGGCGATTAAGGCTACCGGAGCAAGCTGGTTACAATGGCTGAACTATGCGGTACAGCCCCAGGTCATGCCGCGCATGATCGGGCTGGGCATGTATCGCTTCGACATCAATTTTCGCGAGTCGGCGGTGGTTGGCATCGTCGGCGGCGGTGGCATTGGCGCCACCCTGTTAACCTCGTTTGATCGCTACGAATTCGACTCGGCGGCCGCGATTCTTTTAGTCATCATCGGCATCGTCATGGTCGTCGAATACAGCTCCGGTTATGTCCGCAGGTGGGTGCAATAAAATGCCACAAATCCAGCGTGGTGAATTAAAGATATGGCAGCGCCGCACAACCCGGGAGCAATGGCTGAACTGGTCGATATGGTTAGTTGCCCTGGTCATATTTACCTACTGCTGGCACCTCGTGTCAGAAAAGACAATCTGGATGTTTGTGCTCGATTCACCCACCCAGGCGGCCGATATGGCCGAACGCATGGTGCCGCCCAAATGGGCTTACATTAATCAATTATGGCGTCCCATCTGGGACACTATTAACATTGCCACCCTCGGTACGCTGATCGCCGTGGTACTCGCCTTCCCGGTTGCCTTTCTGGCGGCGCGTAATACCACCCCGAGTATTCGTTTCGTGCGGCCGCTGGCCTTGTTTATCATCGTTTCTTCGCGTTCGATCAACTCATTACTATGGGCTCTGATGCTGGTTACCATCATTGGCCCCGGCGTACTCGCGGGGGTGATCGCGATCGGATTACGTTCGATCGGCTTTTGCGCGAAATTGCTCTACGAGGCCATTGAGGAGATCAATGAAGCCCAGGTAGAGGCCATTACCGCAACCGGTGCGAGCGGAACCCAAATTCTTAATTTCGGCATCGTGCCGCAAATTCTGCCGGCCTTTGCCGGTATCAGCGTGTTTCGCTGGGATATCAATATTCGCGAGTCTACCGTGCTCGGACTGGTCGGCGCCGGCGGCATCGGACTGGAACTCAATGCCTCGATTAATACAGTCAGCTGGACGCAGGTATCGGTGATTTTACTGGTTATCCTGGCGACCGTTATTGTCAGCGAATGGGTATCGGCGAAGGTTCGCCATGCGATTATCTAGTCAGTACCGGGTTTTTGAGCGATAGATCATTTCTGCATTAGGGAACTGCTGAACAATTCAAACCACCGCAAAGTCCTAGTCTGGCAGGACTGTTAACGGCGCTTGCTATGCGCAGTTACGGTAGATTTTATATAAGGCGATTCCGATTCATTCGGGTAAACCTTTTTGGCGTGCCCAGGTCGGTCATTCGCCATGCCGTCCCCCAAGGTGGCATCCATTTCATCACCCCTTCAGCTGCGCAGGCCCTGGAGAGGACGTCACTATCAACATGGGCTTTTTCGGCAATTTCGATGCTATAGTCACGGGTTCTGATTTGAGGATTTTTATTAACTCAAGTATGTTTTAGGCACTTTTGCCGGAATTATCACAATCGACGAGATGTGTGCGTTTTTTAGGATGCGATCTATCCGCGACAAATAATGCAAACTGTCGAAGGGAAATAAATGCCAGACCAGGCCGTTTGTCGCCCTTGAAATCGGTAGTTTAAACGCCTACTTTCGATAAGCAGACTTGAAAAATCTGGATCAGAAAGCAATTACCAGTAATCCCACCTATGTGGGGGCGAAAAAACCAGGGATTCAACAGTGCGATACAAGCCAATAGCGATGCGAATTTTTTCAACCCTCTTCGGGATATGGGCCGCTGTCTCCAATGCGGCGGCAACGGACGTCGGCAGCCCCGATTTAGCGCTAATCAGTAAACCCTTTGCGCTAATCGCCCAGGCGAACAACCTTTATGGCGGATCGAGGTCGATCGCGATGACGATCGATATCAAACCTGGCGATGCAAAGAATATTGTTCGTGCCAGTGCCGGACGTGTTATCCCGGTTGCGATTTTAGGCTCAAGCGACCTCAATGTAACTGCGATCAATCCACGCACCATCAGGCTGAACGGTATCGACGTCATGCTGGTTGGCAAGTCGGATAAAAATTTATGCCAGCAGACCGATATAAACAACGATAGCTATGATGATCTCGTATGCGATGTGCGTACCACGGGCTTCAAGATCGGCGAAGGCGAATTCAAAATTACCCTCAAGGCAGCAACCTATAGTGGCGAATCGTTAGTCGGTGAAGATCGAATCACGATTGTGAACAACTAAGAATGATCACCCGCAACGTAGGGCGTATTACGCTGCGCTAATGCCCCCTACGGTGTCTGGGAATGGTATTTAACGAAGTTATCTGCCGCTAACAATCCATTGTCTGGCACTATCCAGATCGGTAAATATTTTAGATGCCGCAGCAAAATCATGCTCTGCCGACATTTCATTGGGAACCGCCAGGCAACGGATGCCGGCCTGCGTCGCCGATGCCACGCCGTGCTCGGTATCTTCGATCGCAATAGCCTGCGACGCGCTCAGGCCAAGTTGCTTTAAGGCGAGTAAATAACAGTCGGGCGCGGGCTTGCTATGCTCAACATCGTCTTTGCAGACAACGGCGCTGAAGTATTTCTCCAGCGTATGCCCACGAATAGTGGAGTCGATTCCCTCTCGCCCTGCCCCGGTAACCACCGCAAGTTTAAACCCGCTATCGTGCAGATTGTCGAGCGCCACCTGCGCGCCCGGCATTAGCGGAAAGGCACCGTGACTTAAATAATCGCGGGTGACATTATTCTTTTTTTCAAACAATTCAACGGCGCTGATGTCGAGCTGAAACTTAGCCACTAAATTCCGCGCGTTAGCATCACTAGGCATGCCGGCATAGTGTTTCTTATATTCTTCATGCGATAACGAAACACCGAATTCCTGCAGTATACGAATCCACATCTGGTGATGTTCGGGTTCGGAGTCGACCAGCGTTCCATCGTGATCAAATAATATAGCCTGTGCTGTCATCGTTTTGGTTTAACCTTTGGCCCGGGATTTATTCGGGCCTATTGTAACGCTATCGGACTTGCTACAAAACCAACGGTTAGTTATTTTTATGGAATTTTCCGAAATTTCACATCAAAGGGATGCACTGGAATTCTCATTAATATTTTCAAACGACACTGACCCTTTTGAAAAACTTCAGGGACTGGCATCGATTGTTTCGCGGTAGGCATGCCAGGTAGCGTGCCCGGTGAGGGGTAATACGAAAATCAGGCCGATTATGGTAAACATACCGATCAAGACCAGGGTAACAATCATGCTGCCCCATAAAAGCATCACTTTTTTGTTGCGCAAAACGGCATGGGCGCTCGACAGTACGGCGGTGATCGCATCGGCCTTTCGGTCCATAATCATCGGCAGTGAAAATGCGCCTGCCAGAAATACAATGCCGCTGAAAACGGCACCGATGGCACTGCCTACGCCCAGAAAAAGTATCAGCTCAGACCATTCATGATCGACGTTGGCGGGGAAAAAGATATGCAACGCGGTCGCAGCCCGGGCCCAGATCATAAATATGATCAGTAACACAAACGAAAAGATCATCAGATCGCCGAAATGACTGCGCGCCCGACGCAGGCAATACCCAAGCTCAGGGACCAGGCCCTTTTCTATTTGGCGGCTGAAAGAATACAAACCGATTGCCAGCACCGGCCCGACCAGGAAAAATCCACCCGCCAGCCCAAGGTACAGACCCAGCGTTCCCATCCACCAGGTTGCCGCAGCAATGCCCAGACTGACCATTGCGAAAACCAGGCCATAGCCCAGGGATACCCCGGGCGCTTTTTTCATATCGGAAAAGCCGAGTTTCAACCAGCGCAACGGTGCGCCGTAGGTCAGCGTCCGCGTGGGTGCAATAAACGGTAGTGGCGTTTCCTGATCGCTTTTCGAGGAAGGTTCCTTCATTGATTCAGCCTGCTAGATCACTAAACGAAATAGCAGGCCTGCCGGGGTCGATCTGGCTGTGTCGACTACCCCTTCGCGACCCATGCCTGGCACCATCCGGCGGAGGCGACATTCTGGCCGGGGAATATGGCACAAGGCCCATATGCCTTACTCGCGTCCCCGGTATAAAGTTTACAATTGCCGCAAAATTTATCCGCAATCGCGGACTGTTCGACATATTTGAGTGCCTTGGCCTGGGCCCCTGTGGGGTCCACCTGACCTGCTTGTGCGAAAGCCTCGTTGGGGCCAAACGCGACAAAAGGCACAACGCTGGCTGCGGCCACTGCTTGCAGAAGTTTTCTACGGGTAAATGATTGTTTCATGCATATCTCCTAAAGTTGTTGATAGATTCGGTTACTAAGCCACTGGGGCGTCTCCAAAATCTGAAAATGGATCCTAGCACTGCGATAGGGCGGTGAAATTGACGCCTGTCAAATCGATACCGGTATTTGTCGTTACAAAATCAGGCCGGATCTTGGGGCCAAACGAAATTTTCGAGGGGCTCAAGGGCAGCAACGCTAATTCCTGAACCGCGACTATGGATGCTACGCGCGGATAATTTACGCGCAGAGGCGTAGGTTAAAGAGCATCGTTTTGGAAACAATCGGCCCCGGTTCAACCCTTCCCGAGGCCACCAGTTCACTCAAACGCTTATAATCGCAATGCAGTACTCACCAGTTGCGCCTTATCTTGAAGACTACTGACATCGATGCCTCTTGCCATCAATTCATCTTTCAATTCGTTTTTGGACAATG
This sequence comes from Gammaproteobacteria bacterium, assembly GCA_047622345.1. GTDB lineage: Bacteria > Pseudomonadota > Gammaproteobacteria. The sequence continues at coordinate 4,681 of JBLHOA010000148.1, forward strand.
CTTCGATAGCATCCGTCGGCATATTCAAAAAGTTGATGCGTCGTTTAACAGGGGGGTTGATTTCGCCAAAATCACCCCGGTAGGCGAAGGCAAATTCATCGGCATATTTACCGACAAAATAGTGCAAAAAGGTATTGATAGCCGGTCGCACCCGCGGGTCCGTGCTCAGGTCGGTCGCCGGGTCGTTCAGCGTTTCGGCCATCAGTTTGACCCAGCGCTTTGCACCCCGGTCATTCATTAAGGCCATCGCATTATGGCTATGATGGAAATTCAGCCGAAATTCGCCGCCATGATAGGTCTCACCCCCACCCATGACGTCAATCCACATTGCCGACTGCGTGTTGACGTGGTGATCAAGATTGCCGACTCGCTCAAAAACTGATCTGAACCAGTCTTCATCGGCGAATACACGCTGGTAAAATCGGATCACCAGTTTAACAATCCGCTGTGGCCCGATCACCGAATAAAGCTGCCAGAACTGGATGGGCTGCTTAATGTCATTCGACGCCGTTAGTGACACAATCTGCGCAATGCGGTGCGCCTTGTCAGGCAAGCGTTTTTCGCCAATTGCCGCCTGAATGTATTGCTGCCGGATCTTTTCAGTCATATACCCGTTGACAGGCGCATAACCCGGATAAGAAAAGCTACCCATAAGAATTCGCCTGTCCTACACAGTATAAGAAGATTTCTAAATGGGTACTTTGCCAGGAAAATTCAACTCGCCAGAAAGCTGAGCCCTAAACCCCCACCAATTCTGCTATATTCACCCACCTGACATAATTAAATATTCCCCAGGCTGGAGAAACCATGGAAACCTCGACAATCGTTATTCTTGTTGTAATCGGCGTGCTCGCTATTTACATCATTTCAATCTTCAACAAACTGGTCGCGTTAAAAAACCGATTTGAAAATGCCTTTTCGCAAATCGAAGTTCAGCTCAAGCGCCGCTATGACCTGATCCCGAATCTGGTCGAAACCGCAAAAGGATATCTTAAGCACGAGCGTGAAACCCTGGACGCGGTGATCAAGGCGCGTAACTCGGCGTCGGACAATCTGTCTGCGGCGCAGAAGAATCCGGGCGATGCAGCTACCATACAGGGGCTCGGCGCGGCCGAAGGCAATCTTGCCGGCGCAATGGGAAAATTTAATGTACTGGTCGAGGCTTACCCTGATTTAAAGGCCAACCAGAATATGATGCAACTCACCGAAGAATTAACCAGCACCGAAAACAAGGTGGCCTTTGCGCGTCAGGCATTTAACGACGAGGTCATGCTGTACAACACCTATAAGCAGTCCTTCCCGCAGAACATGCTGGCCGGGCCGTTCGGCCATGCCGCCGATGCGAGCCTGCTCGAATTTGAAGACAGCGCTGCGATTCAAGCCGCGCCCAAAGTGGCTTTTTAGTTTCAAATAGACTTATTTCAGTTTGAACTTTTTTGAAGCACAGCACCGGGCCCGGAAAAACACCTTCTGGTTTATCCTGCTGTTTGGCCTGGCCGTCGTCGGGCTGATTTTCCTGACCAACCTGCTGATTCTGGGTCTGTTAAACTTCTCCCGTTCAGACCAGATGGCTTTCTCCCCGGATGCGTTACAAAACCTGTACTCCTGGCAGGATTTTGCGCTGGTTTCTGCCGGTGTTTGTGTGCTGATATTCGGGGGCAGCCTCTATAAAACCATGTCCTTATCGGGGGGTGGCTCGACCGTTGCCGAAATGCTCGGTGGGCGGCATGTGCCCGCCGCGACCACCGACCCGCAGCAGCGCCAACTGTTAAACGTGGTCGAAGAAATGGCGATTGCCGCGGGCATGCCGATACCACGGGTTTATCTACTGGAAGATACCGCGATCAACGCCTTTGCCGCCGGCAACTCACCGGCGAATGCGGTGATCGGCATTACCCGTGGGACCATGACCCGTTTGAACCGCGAGGAACTTCAAGGCGTTATCGCGCACGAATTCAGTCACATCGCCAATGGTGACATGCGGCTGAATATCCGCCTGATCGCTGTGTTGCACGGTATTATGCTGATCGGCCTAATCGGTAGCATTCTACTGCGCTCGATGCGCTTTACGCGTCGGTCGAAAAGCAGCAAAGGCGGTAGTGCTATCGCTGCGGTGATGGCACTGGGCCTCGGCTTGTTCATAATCGGTTATGCCGGATCGTTTTTCGGCAACTGGATCAAGTCCATCGTCAGTCGGCAGCGAGAATACCTGGCGGATTCGTCGGCGGTGCAATTTACGCGAAACAAGGATGGCATCGCCGGCGCCCTGAAAAAAATTGGCGGCAGTAATTCCTACCTCGATTCATCAGCAGCGGCCGAGTATAGCCATGCTTTTTTTGCCGAGGGTGTTGGTTTTTTTCTGCAGTCGCTCTTTTCTACCCACCCCCCGCTGGAACAACGCATTCGCCGAATCGAACCGCGCTGGGATGGAAAGTTTCTAGCATCGCAGGCAAAGACCGCGCCATCACCCGAACCCGAATCCGCAGCATCGTCGGCTGCGGCCAAAATGGCAGTCACCGCGGCCATACTAACCTCGGCCGAAGAAGCGATCAGCCAGGTAGGCACACTGAATGAACACAACATTGAGTATGTCCACGAACTCATTATTGCCATGCCGCTGCTGCTCAGGGAAGCCGCGCAGGATGCCTATTCGGCGCGGGCACTGATCTATGCGATGCTGCTTGACCTGCAAAAAAACAGTGTCGCGGCTGACGCTGCATTAAAACACAACGCTGATCTCGATCTGCGTAAGCTGTGCGAGCAGTTACTACCGGCAATAAAGAAACTACCGGATAAATTCAAACTGCCGTTGCTCGAACTCAGCATCAATGCGCTGCGTGATTTGTCCCCGAACCAGTTTGTCCAGTTCAAACAGGCCGTGCACCACATTATCGTTTCCGATAAAACGGTCAAGCTGAATGAATGGGTGATCCAACGCTTTGTGATACAACAGCTGGATGAACATTTCGGTTTTAGAAAACCACCCCGGGTGAAATTTAAAAGCCTTGACCGTGTTAAAGCTGAAGTGGAAACCATGCTGTCACTAATCGCGCATG
>JBLHOA010000149.1:0-7734 GCA_047622345.1 Gammaproteobacteria bacterium
TCAGGGATATACCACTATTTTCCGATTACACAAATTGATTGGGAAATAACGATTAATGTTAAGATCATTGTTCGTGTACCGCTAAATCAGCCCTGACCTGAATTCTATCCAGGCGCAGTTTATGCAGAGCTTCCAGAAATTGAAATCGGCATTTGGAGAATATCCCATGGGAAATATGATCGAACTGAATCAAATTAAAAACTTCATTAATGGCGAGTGGGTAGTCGCAGAGAACTGTGAATCCGTACCGCTAATCAATCCGTCTACCGGACAAATAATTGGCGAGGTGCCGATGTCGACCGCGGAAATGTCGAATCAGGCGGTAACGGCTGCAGCGGATGCCTACCCTGCCTGGAAGGCAACGCCCTTGCCGAAACGCATGGATTACATTTTCAAGATTTATTATGCGATGCAGGAAAATCTGGAGGAACTGGCTCAGGCAATCGCGCTCGATCAGGCCAAGCATATTTCGGAAGCCCGCGGTGAAGTAGGCCGCGTAATCGAAATTGTACAGATGGCCTGTAGCATTCCCACACTGATGCAAGGTGAAACCATACAGGGAATTGCCAGCAATATTAATGGACGCGTGATTAAGTCGCCATTGGGTGTTTTCTGTGGCGTCGCTCCTTTTAATTTTCCGGCACTGGTGTTTGGCTGGTTTATTCCTGTTGCGATTGGAACCGGCAATACCTTCGTCTACAAACCCTCCAGCGAATCACCGTTGTTTATGCAGAAAATGATGCAACTGCTGGTTGATATTGGCCTGCCTGCGGGTGTTGTTAATGTGGTTCATGGTGATCGCGACGTAGTCGAAGCCTGGTATGAAAATGAAGATGTTGCCGGTGTCTGCCTGGTTGGCTCAACGCCAACGGCGAAAGCCATTGCAGAAGGTTGTGGTCGCAATGGGAAAAAGACCATGCTACTCGGTGGTGCCAAAAACTTTCTCGTAGCAATGGAAGATGCCCCCATGGATTTGCTGATCGAGAATATTCTTATGTCGGGCTATGGCTCAGCAGGTCAGCGCTGTCTTGCCGTTTCCAACATCGCAGTAGTACCCGATATCCACGATGAGTTCGTTGAGCGCTTGCTTGAAGCCTCGCGTAATATCACTGTTGGTGACGCGCGTGACCCGGATATTTTCATGGGCCCGGTGATATCCGCCGCGGCAAAAGCCAAGGTCGAGGATTATATTCGTTTAGGTCTTGAGGCCGGCGCAACGCTTGCATTGGATGGTCGCAATCCAGACCTCCCGGAAGCCAATAGAGGGGGTTACTTTGTCGGTCCCACCGTGTTCACCGATGTCACTCCCGGTATGCGCATTGCAAAAGAAGAAATCTTCGGTCCGGTGCTCAGTATTCTCAAGGTTGGCTGCATCGATACTGCACTAGAGATGATACGTAATCATGACCTGGGCAATGGTGCCTGTATCTTTACTCAAAACAGTTTCTATACCGAGAAATTCATCAACGAAGCCGATGTTGGAATGGTCGGTGTTAACGTTGGCATCTGTGCACCGCACCCATATCTGCCTTTTGGTGGAATCAAGGGTTCACTGGTTGGCAATAATAAAGTGCAGGGTAAGGATGCCGTCGATTTTTTTACTCAAAACAAGACTGCAACGGTACGCGTTATCGACCCGAAAAGTGGCGGTTTAGCGCCAACAGGGCCTATCGACAAAAGCATTCGAAGCTGTGTTGCTAACTAAGTACATGCTGCCAATTTTACCCGTGGTTGTCGCTGCTCTGGTACAGGCCTGATGCACCTGTGCGCTTGGCCCCGAAATGTAGCGACCGATGATGCCGAACATTTCAAAGCGTGGCTTTTGGATCTTTTTGAGAATTTTCGCCCGGCAGATTGTATCGGTCAAATTTTCCCTTACCACTGGAAATCAGGTTTGCGAAATCAATCAGACCCGCATTTTCAAAAAATTCGGTCTAATTTGACCTGGTACCGATAAGGGCGGGGATTTCCCCGCCCTTATCGGTCAGGCATCAAAATCATGGTCGCCACTCTGCGACAGGGGGCCGGATCTACTTTAATCCTGGTGAAAAAAGGGTATTAATTCTTTCTATATTCCGATTAGCCACTATTCACGGGAATAAGCACTGAGAAAGCTTTTCGGTGGATCTCGCCCGACAATGGCTTCGAGTAATATGAGCTCGGCATCGGTATGGTCGATGATCGGCGCCGGGCGAATTCGCGTGCCCTTGCTGGGTTTGTTGGAGATGTAACGGGGGCCTTCGTGCTTGATGGCGGAAATGAGTTCGCTGTCGTTAGGATCCGTGTTGGAGGATAGCGCCACCTGGCCATAACAGGTACATAAGTAGGTAAGATCCGGTTCGACTTCCAGGTAAACCCCGGTACCGCGAATTCCGATGGTCGCGGTGGAAGCGGTCAGGTTCAAGGGTTGTTCGGCCTGACGATTGCCAAAGACCGATAGCAGGCGACCGGTTAAGAGCCTGAGCTCCTTGATAAAGTAGTCGGCGCCGCTAATTTCCAATTCGCTATTAGCGTGCATCAAAAAAGAGTCTTTACCGACGGCGAAAATAATTTCGCTCTTGTCGCCGGTACGTACCGTGTCCCCGGCATGAATACGGGTCTTCTTATTGGCAAGCGTTCCGTTGACCAGAACCTCGCCTTTTAGAGTGGCAATCGATCTGTCTTCAGCCAGCTCCCTCGATGAACTACCGAACCAGAATGCCTGCGCTATACCGACAGGCATTGATGAAAGTGCACCACCGCACAGGAGTTTCATCAACTGCGCGCGTTTTGCGGGGTCTTCGATAGAAAACGGGTCATTCGACGACATGTTACAGTCTGCTTTGGCCTACAAGACTCTCAATCATACAGCAGTTAGTCTGTCAGTTGAGTATGCCAATGGTTTTTCGGCGAGTCAGGCCGCGACTATGCCGACCTGATACGGACTCGTCAGGGGTCGGACCTACGCAACCACTCGACCTTGCAAAATCCCACTCCAATAAGACGATTTTTCACTGCTTAAAGCGCGCATTTTCTGCTCGAAACGAGGGCCGTAAGAAATGACAGTTTTCTTCAAGCTGTATTCGTCACCGTTTTCGATCGCCGACGTGAAATGGCCGGTGGGGCCTAGCACCCTGTTAAAATTTTCGACATACTCTTTTGGGGCTCAATAGTGGACTCAATAGCGCCTGTCCCTTTAAATTAGCCCCTTTAAATTAGTCCCTTTAGATTATTCTAATAGGCAGAAGTTGATAACCGATCTTCATTGGCGCGGGTTTATTTCAGCCGGTTCACAGAAAATAACAAGCCGGAATAAACAGTTGCTTCATCAATAATGTCGATTATAGACATGATCAAACTCTCAAGAGATTCTGAATGAATGAAAACACAAGGCCTTGATGCAATCGACGTTCGCATCCTCAGTGCGCTGCAAAAACACGGCCGATTGAGCAAAACTGAATTGGCAGAAATGGTCAATTTATCACCCACACCCTGTTGGGCCCGATTGAATAAGCTGAAGGCCGCTGGTTTCATTAGCGGCTACCACGCTGATATTGAGCTTGATCGAATCGGCGACTTTACCCAGGTCATAGTGACGCTCGCGCTGACCCATCACCGCAAATCTGATTTTGATCGATTCGAATTACATATTGGTGAACTGGATGAAGTCGTCGAATGCATCGCTACGGGTGGCGGTATGGACTACGTCCTGAGGATATTCAGCCCAAATCTGACCGGCTTTCAAAACCTGATGGAATCCTTACTCGCGGCTGAATTGGGGATTGAACGCTACATGACCTATATCGTCACCCGAGCGATAAAGTCGCAACCGCCAAACCTGGCGCTACTGGCCACAAAGACCCGGAAATAGTTTGCTCAGACTGAATGGTCTACCAGGCAGTTGATAAAAAGTCCGATTGGTCTTTCAATTAAAGCTATTTAGTCCGGGTTTGGGCTACATACAAAGCTAAACTACGGCCAAATTTAACCCGCCCACGGACACTCGGTTCTGGGCAGTGCAGAGCAAAAAATATGAAGCAAGCAGACGATTTCGGTTTCGGTACTCAGATTCGTAAATCCCCGTATTTCGAGGCGACAGTGCGTTGGGGTGCGCAGGCATTTTCGGTTTACAACCACATGTACATTCCCCGCGATTTCGGCGATGCGGAAGCGAATTTCTGGAACCTGGTGAATGACGCCATCCTTTGCGATGTCGCCGTTGAGCGTCAGGTCGAAATTACCGGGCCGGATGCTGCTAAGTTCACCCAAATGCTGACCCCTCGTGACCTGTCGAGTCTCGCTGTCGGTCAATGTAAATATATTCTGATTACGAATGCCGATGGTGGCATCCTGAATGATCCGATTCTTTTGCGACTGGCCGAGAATCACTTCTGGATATCACTGGCGGACAGCGACATTTTATTGTGGGCGCAGGGCGTGGCTGTTCATTCGGGGTTGAATGTTACGATCCGCGAACCCGATGTCTCGCCACTGCAATTACAGGGCCCAAAATCCGGTCTGGTTATGAAATCGCTGTTTGGCGAAAGCATTCTGGATCTTCGCTATTACTGGTTGCGTGAGATGGAGCTGGATGGAATTCCGCTAATCGTGTCACGCACTGGCTGGTCCAGCGAACTGGGTTACGAGCTTTACCTGCAGGACGGCTCGCGCGGTGATGAGTTGTGGGAAAAAATCATGGCCGCGGGTGCACCATTTGGCTTGAAGCCCGGTCATACTTCTTCGATTCGTCGTATTGAGGGTGGCATGCTCTCTTATCATGCCGATGCCGATATCAGCACAAACCCATACGAGCTGGGTCTGGATCGACTGGTTAATCTCGACATGGAGTCCGACTTTATCGGCAAGTTTGCGCTCGGTCGCATCCGTGAAAATGGGGTGAGCCGTAAACAAGTCGGTGTGCGTATTGAAGGCGCGCCACTGAAGGGCCCGAATACTACTTTCTGGGCAGTTACTCGGAACGGCAACACGATCGGCAAGGTAACATCCGCAGTCTATTCACCGCGGCTTGAGCAGAACATCGCGCTCGCAATGCTGTCAGCCGACTGCGCTGAAATCGGCATGGCGGTCGATGTGGTTTTGCCGTCCGGCCCGACCCGGGCCACCATCGTAGAGCGACCGTTTTACGATCCCAAAAAGCAAATTGCGGCAGCCTGAGCGCCTTAGCTTCTTAAGAGAACTATAATGTCCGAACTTTCCATTAGCCTGAACTGGCAACGATCTGAAGCTGATCTGCATTCCGGTAAATATTCAAGCGCACACACCATACGATATAACGAGACTAATTATCTACCCGTGGACGCCGCACCCGACTGGGGTGGCGATCCGGATAAGACCAATCCGGAGCAAGCGTTAGCGGCGGCATTATCGAGCTGTCACATGATGACTTTTCTCGCGCTGGCAGCCAAATCGAAGTGGCCTGTTGCGAGCTTTCAGGACTATGCGGTTGCCCATCTTGGCAAAAATACCAGGGGCCAGATGTCGGTGACCCGGGTCGATCTGCATCCTGAGGTATGTTTTGACGCGGGTTTTTCGGTTGATGCAGAAAAGCTGGAGCAGATGCACCAGCGCGCGCACCGCTATTGCTTCATCGCCAACACGCTCGCTGACAGCGTCGAAATTAACATTCTTAAGGTTTAAGTGAAAAGCTACCCGGAAATCCAGGGCCAGAGTTTTTCGGGCTTTCAAAAGATATCAATCGCTCGTATAGCGACCATTAATCCAACGGGTTTTCGGCGTAGACAGCCTGACACGATGGATGAGCCGGTCGCCGACAATGCCAGAAGCATCTGAAGCGCTATGCAATACCAGCGTGTTTGACCAGGCAACAAAATCGCCTTCTTCCCAGGCATGCTCGTAACGGACGTCTTTAGTGACGCCGGGATAGAGCGCTTCGCATAGCATGCTAACGGTTGTTTCGACGTCGTGCCGAACGGCGCCGGTTGCTAAATCAAACAGGCAAACCGACCGGCTCGGGGATAGGTACAATGAACGCTGCCCGGTAACCGGGTGGGTACGAATACAACGATGTCGACCACCGCCGTCGGCATGTTGAAGTTCAATTTGAAAATCATGAAAACCCTTTACCGGGTCGTTGGCATCGACCGCAAAACCGACACGGCGAGTGCCTTCGCTATCCATGAAGACCGGGCCGGGAACCACCCGCCGGCTTTCGTCGGTAGCGTCGTCATTAGGGCAACGAACATAGCCCACAGTGCATTGTTCCAATTCAGATAGTAATTCAGGGTTCATGCTTTCCACCGCCGCTACACCAGAAGTAAATAATGTTTTACCGCCATGTTGCGTTTGCCAGCCGGTCGGTTTGTACATTGTGGTGAGTTCAGGCATGCCGTCGAACATGTCGTGCAAGCCATCGGCGTGCCAGCCCGAGTATGACAACCCTAAAACCGGTACTAGCTGGGTATTGGTAATGCCATGATAATTTTCAAGGAAAACATTTCCCAGTACAGACACCTGCGGATGCTCGGGGATTTGTGCACCACCGCTAACTTTGTGCTCAGAGCTCGGCGCACCAAAACCAAAAAGAAATTCTTTTTGAGTCTTATCGTGCCAGCCAAAGGCTTCATTAAATCTTACTTCATCGCGCGGCTGCATCGACTTCTGCTTTGGAAAAACCAGTAACCCATGTTTCATCAATCCAGCTTTTATTTCGCTTAGGTCGGCACTCGAAACGGGTAGAGACAAATCAATTCCGTGACACTCGGCGAATGGCTGCGAATCAGGGCAACTCTCTATTTTCTGGAAGCTTATCGGCATCTCGTTTTAAATCATTTTTGATTCTGGAAAACTATACTGGTTCAGGAGTCAGATTTCACCCATAAAAGAACTTATACGCGACAGGGTTCGGACCTATGCAACTTATTGACCTGGCAAGATTTCGCGCCAATAAAACGGTTTAACAGTACTTACATGAGGGCTGTAACAAGTAATGAATACTTTCGGGTTGTAGGCGTCACCATTTTCGACATTCTCTACCGAGGTTACTTTCAATCGACGTAATTTGGCTCCTGCTCATCGAGCAGTCGACGCATCGCTGCGAAATGTGGATCGCTTTTACCCTCCCTGGCCATGCGGCACATTTCGGCACAATTCTCAACCGGGATCTGTTGCAACCGGGCACCACCTGCGGTTGCCAATAACTGATATTGGCAGGCTCGTTCAAGCTGGTACAAATCGAGAAAGGCCTGCGCAACCGACGTGCCGCTCACGATAACGCCATGATTGCGAAGCATCAATATGCGCTTGTCGCCGAGCGCATCGCACATACGGGCACCCTCGATGGGATCGATCAATACGCCGTCGTAGACCTCGTAATAAGCAATGTCATCGTGAAATTGCGCTGCCTGCTGCGAGCCACAGCAGTCCAGTTTCATACCTTTTTGCATTCCCAGTGCGGTGATATGCGGTGTGTGCACATGAATAAGGCACTGGATATCGGGTCGTGCCTGATGCACGGGATGGTGAATAACCGCCGCCGCATTGATCGGTGGACGCCCACCACTGATAAATTCGCCATCACGCGTGGTTAACGCGAGGTTGCCGGCACAGACTTGACTCCAATGCGTGTAGCCGGGTGAAATCAGGGTAAGATCAGGGTTCGTCGGGTGTTCCAGGCTCATGTGATTCCAGGTCCCTTCATTGAGGGCGTACATAACCGCCAGCCGATGCGCCGCAGCAAGATCACAGCGGGCATCAATTTCACTATAGTCAGACATA
>JBLHOA010000150.1:0-7710 GCA_047622345.1 Gammaproteobacteria bacterium
GAAGAACAACTTCAGGAATTCTTCTAAGGTACCTTTGAGCATCGAGAAAGAGACATTTTCATCCACCAGCAGCCCTTCGACCTGGTGAAACATTGGTGTATGCGTTAAATCTGAATCGCAACGGTACACGCGGCCCGGAGCGATAATTCTTACCGGTGGTTCCTGGTTTTCAAGCACCCTGATCTGTACCGGTGAGGTATGAGTTCGTAATAATCGACCATCGTCAAAATAAAATGTGTCGTGCATTGCACGAGCCGGATGATGGGCGGGAATATTTAATGCTTCGAAATTGTGAAAATCATCTTCCACTTCCGGGCCTTCGGCAACATCAAAGCCCAGCTTGGCAAACATTTTGTCGATTCGATTCATGGTTAGCGTCACGGGATGCAAGCCACCCGCCAGAGTCCTGCGACCGGGCAGTGTGATATCGATCGTTTCACTATCTAACTTTGAAGAAATGACCTGATCATTGATCTCGGCCTTACGCGCTTCAAGCAATTGAACTATAGCAGCCTTGATTTTATTGATCGCCTGGCCTGCAGCTGGCCTCTCTTGCGCAGAAAGTTGACCTAGATTCTTCAATTGGGCGGTAACTTCACCTTTCTTCCCCAGATAAGCGACACGCACAGCATCGATTTCGACCGGAGTCGACGAAGCTGCGACCGCCTGCTCAGCAGCGGACAATAAATTTTCGAGATCGTTTGACAAGAAATAACTCAGGTATCTGCAGCAGGAAACCCTGCTGCATTATTCTATCCCGGCCTAAGCCGCTTCCAAACCAGCCTTTGCTTTCTCAACCAGTTGGGTGAATGCCGGCTTGTCGAAAATTGCAATATCGGACAAAACCTTACGATCGATTTCGATCTCGGCCTTTTTCAGTCCATTCATGAAAACGCTATAGGACATTCCATTTTCACGGGCACCGGCATTTATACGGGCAATCCACAGGGCGCGGAATTGACGTTTACGTTGTCGGCGATCGCGGTATGCGTATTGACCGGCTTTTGTAACTGCCTGCTTGGCAACTCGATACACCTTACTGCGGGCACCGCGGTACCCTTTTGCTTTATCCAGAACCTTCTTGTGGCGCGCATGTGCTGTTACGCCTCTTTTTACTCTTGGCATTTTTTAATCCTCTTAAGAATACGGCAGCATGCGACGAACCAACTGGACGTCGTTAGCATGAACTTCAAGCTTCTCGCCAAGTTGGCGCTTACGCTTGCTCGATTTCTTAGTAAGGATATGACGCAAGTGTGATTGCTTACGTTTGTAGCTGCCAGCCGCATTTCGTTTGAAACGCTTGGCCGCGCCACTATTGGACTTCATCTTTGGCATCTTTAACTCCAGTTAAATGTATCAATAATTAAAAAGCCCTGCACGCCGGAGACGCGTGTTCGGGTTTAAGCTAAAACTTCTAGCGTTTTTTGGGCACCAGTAACATTGTCATCTGGCGTCCTTCAGACTGCGGATACTGATCTACAGTCGTGAATTCTTTCATGTCAGTTTCGACACGTTTAAGCAATTCGGTACCGATCTCCATATGCGCCATTTCACGGCCACGGAATCGTACGGTCACCTTACAGCGGTCACCAACCTCAATAAACTCGGTCAATTTGCGCAATTTAACCTGGTAATCACCTTCTTCGGTACCAGGCCTGAACTTGATTTCCTTAATCTGCACCTGACGCTGTTTTTTGCGCTGATCGTGCAACTTCTTCTTTTGCTGAAACCTGAACTTACCGTAATCCATCAAACGACAGACGGGCGGTTCGGCATCGGGAACCAGTTCGACCAGATCAAGCTTAGCGGCTTCCGCCATTGCCTTGGCTTCTTCCAGCGTTACTATGCCTTTTTGCTCGCCATCCTCGGCAACCAATCTTACTTGTGGCGCGGTAATATCGTCGTTTAAACGGCTCTGTTTGTTGTCTGCGATTTTAGACTCTCCCGAAAAATCCTGAAAAATAATTCAACAAAAAATTAATCCGGCCTAACACCGGACTGTTGCTTCACCAGCTCGACAAATTGGTCGACTGCGATAGAGCCCAGGTCTTCTCCACCCAGACTTCGTACTGCTACGGCACCCTCTTCTACTTCACGATCACCGACCACTAATAAAAAAGGTACACGCTGTAATGTGTGCTCGCGAATTTTAAAGCCGATCTTTTCGTTTCTCAAGTCGGAATTCACTCTGATTCCCTGATTTTTAAGCAATTTCTGCACTTTTTGCACATAGTCGGCCTGTTTATCAGTAATATTCATCACAACTGCCTGAACTGGCGCCAACCAGAGCGGAAATTTACCTTCGTAGTGTTCGATCAAAATCCCGATAAAACGCTCCAGTGATCCAAACAATGCACGGTGCAACATGACCGGTCGATGACGGTTCCCATCTTCACCAATATACGAAATATCAAAGCGCTCGGGCAGGTTCATGTCGACTTGTAAAGTGCCACATTGCCAATCCCGCCCGATCGCATCGCGCAGCACAAATTCCAGTTTCGGGCCATAGAAAGCACCTTCCCCGGGAAACAGAACATAATCCAGATTCATGCTATCCAGGGCATTCGTTAATGCGGCCTCGAGCTTGTCCCAGATTTCATCCGAGCCAATTCGATTTTCAGGCCGGGTCGACAGTTTGATGACGACATCTTCAAAGCCGAAATCCTTGTATATGTCGAGTACCAGCGCAACAACGTCGATACACTCCTGTTCCATTTGCGCTTCGGTACAGTAAACATGCGCGTCGTCCTGGGTAAAATGACGCACCCGCATCAATCCGTGCAGCGCTCCCGATGGTTCGTAACGATGTACCTTGCCAAATTCGGCCATACGAATGGGCAATTCCCGGTAACTTTTCAAACCAAGATCAAACATCATTACCGAACCGGGACAATTCATCGGTTTTAATGCAAAAACGCGTTCGTCTTCGGTCTGAGTAGTGAACATATGTTCACGGTAATTACCCCAGTGGCCCGAAGTTTCCCACAGGCTGCGATCCATCACATCGGGGGTATTCACCTCGATATATCCGGCATCGTCCTGACGCTCACGCATGTAGTCGATCAGTTTACGGAATAGCGTCCAGCCTTTCGGATGCCAGAAAACAGATCCCGGCGCTTCTTCATGTAAATGAAATAAATCGAGCTTACGGCCGATTTTGCGATGATCGCGCTTTTCTGCTTCTTCAATACGATGCAGGTAAGCCTTTAATTGTTTTTTATCCGGCCATGCGGTGCCGTAAATGCGTTGCAGCATTTCGTTTTTAGCATCCCCTCGCCAATAGGCGCCCGCGACCTTCATCACTTTGAAGCCATTGCCGAGTTTGCCGGTGGATGGCAAATGCGGTCCACGACAGACATCAAACCAGTCGCCCTGCCGATAAATCGAAACTTCCTCACCTTCCGGGATAATATTTTCGATAATTTCGACCTTGTAGCTTTCACCCAGATCGGCAAAGGCCTGTTTTGCCTGCTCGCGGGTAAAAACCTCTCGAACAATAGGGAGGTCACGTTTGACGATTTCATGCATGCGCTTCTCAATCGACTCGAGATCTTCAGGAGTGAACGGTTCTGCACGCGCAAAGTCATAATAAAACCCGTCTTCGATCGCCGGCCCGATCGTAACCTGAGTGCCAGGAAATAGTTCCTGCACAGCCTGCGCCATTACGTGCGCGGCATCATGGCGCATTAGTTCAAGGGCTTCGCTATCACGGGCAGTGACGATTGCAAGCTCGGCATCATCTTCAATTACAAATGCGGCATCGACTAGTGTGCCATTGACCTTTCCGGCCAGGGTAGCTTTAGCAAGCCCGGGGCCGATATCAAAGGCAACGTCCAGAATAGAAACAGGATGATCAAATTGACGCTTAGAGCCGTCAGGCAATGTAATTTCAGGCATGTCTTGCTCCAGTGGTGACCCCTACTAAAGGCCACATGATAAATGTTTGGTAGTCGCGAGTGGATTCGAACCACCGACCCCCACCATGTCAAGGTGGTGCTCTAACCAACTGAGCTACGCGACTATTATTCAGGCTGCGCATTCTACCTTAGATATTCAACTAATCAACCAGCTTGACCAAGTATTTTTAGCCCGCCAGGCAAAATATATATGCTGCCCATCTCGATGACATTGGCGATACTTTCTGCGTATCATTACGCCCCTATTTACCGACTTCAAAAAAACACATTCTTATGCGATTCGCTTCCGGATATAAAAACACGATTACCGCTTCAATATTGGGAGTAATGTTAGCAACCCAGTTATTTCAGCCTTTGTCGGCTCAATCTACAGGTCTGAAGACCGCAACAGCCAGCAATGAACAATTTACCGAAATTCAGATCGATCAGGCTATTCAGAATTTACGCCAGATCAGAACCGCGCTTGCCGAAAAGCGACAAGCGCTCAGCCAGCTAAAGAAGTCGCTGCGATCAGGTAATGTGCCTAATGAGGCCGAAGTCGCCAGAGAAATTGCTACTCTGCAACAGAGCATCGAAGAACTCGAAATCGCCTTCGAGGGCATTGCCGCCAACGGCCTCGTATTACGCCAACTTACGAATCCTGCAGAAGAAAAACTGGACTGGAAAGAAGAACTCATTCAAATCGCCCGCCCGGTACTGAACAGCCTGAAAGAGGCGACCGAGAAGCCTCGAAAAATCGAGGAGCTGCGCTCATCTATTCGTCTCTATCAGCAACAGCTGGAACAGACACAAAGGGCTACCGGGTCTTTAAACCTGCTCATCGAACAGGAAACAACTGAGACGTTAGACCAGGAATTGAGCTCGGTAGTGACAGCCTGGCAAAAACGCCAGGTAGATATCGAGCGTTCATTGGAACTGGTCCGTTTTGAGTTAGACAGCCTCGAAAATGAAGAAATTGCAGTATTTGAAACGATCGGACGGGTGGCTAAGGAATTTGCGCTGGGACGCGGACTGACTTTGTTACTGGCCATAATCACCGGCATAGCGATCTGGTTATTGCTGCGTTTGCTGCATCGCCTGGTTCAGCGCTGGCGACGCCCGGTGGAAAATTCAAAACACGCCGCCAAAATGCGCCTGCTGATGTATGGATACCACATGATTACGATGGTAATTGTTATCCTCGGCGTGATTTCAGTTTTCTACGTCCGCGGCGATTTACTATTACTGTCATTGACGATTATCGCGATAGTTATGCTGCTTCTTGGAATCTGGCGTTTTCTGCCCGGCTACATCGTCGAAGTTCGACTTCTATTAAATATCGGTGCCGCCAGGCAAGGTGAACGGGTTATCTACCACGGTGTCCCTTTACGTATTGACAGGCTAAATCTGCATTCGGAGCTGCGTAATCCCGAGCTGGAGGGAACTATTCGTCTCCCACTGGCCGAAGTTGCGCAATTAATTTCCAGACCCGACAGCAACGATTCCTGGTTTCCCTGCCGTCCCGGCGAATATCTGATACTTGAGGACGGTACTTTCGCCCAGGTGATGCGCCAGACTATTGAACTGGTGGACCTGAAAACGAGAAGCAGTTTGAAGCAGATTTCCACAGCTGCTTTTTTGCAAACCAGCCCACGTAATATTTCACGGGAGGAATTCGGTGTCATTGGGACATTTGGAATCGACTATAAACACCAGCCTATTTCGCTGGACGAGGTGCCAAAGCGCTTCAAGCAAGGCCTTGATGAAGCCTTTGCTAAATCTGGTTTTAAGGACGACCTGAAAGACCTGTTAGTCGAGTTCAAAACTGCCGCGTCCAGTTCGCTCGACTATTTGATTTACGCTACTTTGCAAGGTGGTTCTGCAAGTTCCTATTTTACTATCGAACGACTGATCCAGCAGACCTGCGTCGATATCTGTAATCAGGAAGGCTGGGGTATCCCATTTACTCAAATTACCCTTCACCAGGCCGACAAACAGGAAGCTGAAGCTGAGACGAAGTCAGCTTCTTGATCTTTTCTTAATTTAGGCAACCAGCATCCGACCTGATGGCGGGTCGATGCTGGCGATTAGAAATAAGTGAAGCGGTTCGAAGGCTATCAATTCTAGAATTCGCTTTTTGCCTTGATAAATAACTGGTAGGAATCGACCTGGTCGCGTTCGCTAACCGGGAAAGCAATGTCGAAGTGCAAAACCTTGCGATCAGATTGTCGAGTCGACACGAGTCTTAAGCCGACACCCACGTCACCGATCAATGCCGCTAGTGCTAATTTACAGGAAACATCAGCGATAAACCGAGCAACCGGTGCAGGACCTTCGTTAGCGTAGACTGTCCCGTGCACTGCGCATGCTTTCCGACAATCGCATTTTCTGCTCACCTTGCATATTGAAGTTGGCGGGGTCCAACCAGACCTCGAACGCTTGCTTTACCAGCGGCCATTCGCTATCGATAATCGAGTACCAGGACGTGTCACGGTTTCGTTGCTTATACATCAGTGCCTGGCGAAAAATGCCTTCAAAAGCAAACCCTAAGCGCTGGGCGGCCGCACAGGAAGGGCCGTTTAGCGAATCACACTTCCATTCGTAGCGCCGGTACTCCAGATCATCAAACACGTACTTCATCATCAGATACATGGCTTCGGTAGAAATCGGCTTGCCCTGCATCAACGGTGAAAAATGAATATGCCCGACTTCAACCACTCCCTGTGCCGGCACTATGCGCAAATAACTGGCCATGCCGACCACCTTTTCGCTAGCCCGATCAACAATCGCGAAAAAGCAGGGGTCATCACCGAGACAGGTTATTGTCATCCAGGAGGCGAATGCTGATTTATCGGCAAAAGGCCCATAGGGTAGATAGGTCCAGTTTTGATGATCCAGATCGGTAGCGAATGCGGCAAACAAATCGTCTGCGTGTTTTTCGACGTCGATCGGTTCGAGACGACATAGGCGACCGTCAAGTCGGGCAGTTGCCGGATGAGCGCAGGCTTCCCAGTACTTCATTGGAAAGCCAATCGCCTGCCCCAGATCGTTGAAATGTTCACTCATGTTATACCCTGCTTAAAATGCATTGCTCAAGCCCCTGCGATTTGCGTACACTCCACACCGCCTGGCAGTAAAAACGAATCCTAAAGCAATCGCTGCCGCCGAGGAAGACTGAATGCAACTGATTGATGCCAACGCCGTGCACAACGCCCCGCCCAATACTCAAATGGTCGACAAGCCCGCCGTCATGCAGCAAAGTCGGATCGGCATGATCAATGCAATCGCCCTGTTTAAGAATGGACCCGGTAGTCACCTCGATTTGATGCTGGCGCGCATATTACATCGCCAGGCCCCTAAGCCGGATTGACTGTGAATACATCGACGCTAAGCTTTGCCGAAATCGAAGCTGCCCGCGAGCGAATAACGCCGCACATAAACCCGTTACGAATCGCAGCCTCGGTGGCGCTGAGTGACCGCTTCGATAGCGATATTTTTCTGGCCCACGAATACCTGCAAACCACCGGTGCTTTCAAACTGCGCGGCGCGATGAATTCGGTACTTCAACTCGACAAAGACACCAGCGGAGTCACCGCAGTTTCCACCGGCAACCATGGCCGGGCGCTTGCCTACGCAGCCGCGCAGGCGGGTATCCCCTGCATAATCTGCATGTCAAAGCTGGTGCCTGCCAACAAACTTGAAGCCATACGAGTGCTTGGCGCTGAAACCCGAATCATCGGCAAGTCACAGGACGAGGCCGAAATTGAAGCGAATCGCCTGGTCAGTGAAGAAGGCTATACCATGATTCCTCCTT
>JBLHOA010000151.1:0-7704 GCA_047622345.1 Gammaproteobacteria bacterium
TAAACACCCTCGATTGTGGCATGAGTTTATCGGCGCGCTCGATGTTCATTGCCTCGGTGGCGAGCATATAGCTGCCGATTGGCACGATGCGCCGACGCTGCCAGGGGGTTGCCGTCGGCGTATAACCACTAGTAGCAACGACCAGCTCCCGGGTCTGGATCGACCCGCGGCTGGTGGTCACCTTGAAGCCGTCACTATTGCGCTCGATATGAATGGCCGCGCAGTTCGATTCGATTTTCGCTCCCTTTGCCTGCGCCAGCGCTAACAGACCGGCATGATATTTGGCCGGGCTGAGTGAGCAATGGCGCTCAATGACAACCCCGCCATGATAATAGTCACTGTCAATTTCGTCGGCCTGTTGAGCCTTTTCAATAAGTTGCAATGGCTGTTCCAGACCCTTGGGCTGGTGATCGACCCACTGCCGGATTTTGTCAAATTGACGCGGATTATGCGCGGCCTGAAAACGGCCACATGCTTTTAAATCGCAATCGATGGCTTCGCTGTCGATAAACCCGGTTAGCCAGTCGAGCGCATTGCGCGCTTCCTTGACCAACGCAAAGGCTTGCTTTGAACCGTATTTTTTGCAGAGCTGTTCAAACCCGGGTTTGATTTCCCCGCTAATCTGACCGCCGTTGCGCGAACTACAGCCCCAACCGGCAGCCTCAGCATCAATGACCAGCGTGTCGCGGCCGGCGCTTGCGGTTTGAATCGCACAATGAAGCCCGGTATATCCCGAGCCGATAATCAGCACATCGGTTTTTGCCGGCAACTCACTGCTGTTTATCTGCGGCCGTGGCGTCTCATCCCACCAATAGGACTCGGCCTTGAAATCATCGGTGGTAAACGGGTAATGCATAACGGGATCAACCTGTTGTATCGATATTGCGAAACTATACTTGCCTGAACGTAAACGGGGTAGTCATAGACGTTAAAAATTGCCCCTCCAACACTATAAAAAATTTCTGACTCTGGTATATTTGCTCGACAGCATCCAGCGTATAAGAACTATTAATGTGTTAGAAGATACTACTGCAATTCGCAAACATATCCGTCATGTCACCGGAATTCCCATTGAAGTAACGATGGATTTTGATGACGACTGCCACAGCGAAGACGACACCATCACGAATGTCAGTCTGGGTGGTTTGTCGTTTATTGCCAGCGACCGGCTCGATATCAAAGAAAACATTGAAGTTCGCTTTCCGATCATCAATTCAAACGCCCGTCTCAGCGCCCGTGTAGTCTGGTGTGAAAAGTCTCGCAAGGGTTACGAAGTCGGGCTCGAATTCGACGACCCGAAAGAAGTAGAACGCCTGAAAATGGTCGAACAAATCTGCCAGATCGAGAAGTTTCGCGAAGAAGTCGGTGAACGCGAAGGTCGGCATTTGACTAGCGAGCAGGCCGCGCGCGAATGGATTAGTCACTTTGCCGGAGAATTCTCAGCACTCAACTAGTGCTCCAGGCAATGCTTGGCTGCTAACTGACCCCGGTATCTGTCTGCACCTCGCTTACAGGGTGCCTACATCCTGCCATCATCGTCTTCAAAACGACTGTATTCGAGGTCACCTTCAAAATAAGTCGACTTGCCTTCCTGCTTTTGAATGCCCTGCCCTTCGTAAATGCGCAGGGTTTCGGCCACAGGACGTGGTTCGTGGGCGACCAGCCATAAACGCAGAAAGTGTCGCTTCAGCGGTTCTTCGCTAGCATCTTCAAAAGCGGTACGGTTGTGCAGAACGGTCAAATTATTGAAGAAAACCGCTTCGCCCGGATTGGTCAGAAACTTCAGCGCAAAACGCTCGTCATGGGCAATGTCATCGACCAGGTCGAGCGCGGCAACCTCATCGCTGGTTAGCGGTTCGCCCAATTCTTCGGCGGCCATTTCAATATAGGAGCGCAGATAATTCACACTGAGTAAGCCCTGCTCGAAACTGAACACGGGAATACGGTCTTCGGTAACCGGGCCCTGACCGGGCTCTTCTTCGCCAAAGCGGTGATAACAGAAACCCCGGACCAGAATCGGCATCAAATCGGCGCGCCGGCGTAGCACTTCGTTGTAGATAGCAATCGCGCTGACGTAGCCGCTGAAACCGCCTTCAATGGCCGGCTGCAGGCACATCATCGCCACCACATCGCAGGCATCGGTGTGCATATCGAGTTCGGTACTGTTGCGGTAGGCGCGTTCTTTCGGATCCTTGCCGCCGACATTGACCACATGGCCCAGTCGGTCCCCCATCACGCTTTGCGACATCGCCGTGCCGAAATAGGTACCCAGGCCGAAGTGGATCATGCCCAATTCTTCCTTGCTGTACTTTTCGAGTGGAAAACCGCTCAGGATAATGATTCCGTAACCGTCCATCACTTGCTCGCGCCAGGCAGAGACGTCGGCGCTGATCGCGCCCAACGGAAAATCGTCCTGTGTCATATCTTCCGCATCGGCGCAGCGTTGTTTGGCCGTTTGCAAGGCTTGATCGAGTGCCTGCAACTGCGGATCGCCTAAGGTCACAGTGAAGGTATCGCGGCTGTTTTCGCTGGCGCGCCAGGCACCGGGGTGATCAATAATCTGATAATTCATCCGAGTTTCCTCAATGGTGATCTGCGGGTTACCGGGCCACCCTCGCCCAGCATGGTTTCGCTCAAGCCGCGCTCGGTATGGTTCATCTTCCAGGACAGCATTTTCTGCGAATATTCGAGCACCAGCGCCTGATAATCTGGATTTCCTGCCTGATTGATAAATTCACCCGGATCGTTTTGCAGATCGAAAAATAACGGCGGCAAAGCGGTAAAATGGATGTATTTGTAGCGCTGGTCGCGAATCACCGAAAGCCCGCATTGATGCAGGGTAAGGCCGAGAAAATCTTCCATCGCCTGATTACGAACATCGCGAAAATCACATTCCCAATGCACCTCTTCACGCCAGTTGTGCGGAGCGATGCCGCTGTGCAGCATCGGCAATAGCGAATAACCATCGCATTGCGCCGGAACGTCGAGACCCAGCCAATCGAGCATGCTTGGCATGATATCGACATTTTCAGTAAAGGCATCGAGTTGCTGTCCACGAGTTTGATCGGCGGCTGCGCGAGGGTCACGAACAATTAACGGTATATGGTAGGACTGATCGTAAAACCCCAACTTGGAATATAGCCAGTGATCGCCGAGCTGTTCCCCATGATCCGAAGTGAAAATAATCAAAGTCGAATTCCATTGACCGTTGGCCTTGAGTTGATCGAATAATCGACCCAGGTTGTCGTCGACTTCGTTGATCATGCCGTAATAGTCCGCCTTGTCCTGCTGAATTTGGCGATGGTCATCGGGTGCACGAAATTTACTGTGGTTGATGTAGTAGTCGACCATCGGGTGAATTGCCGCTTCGTCGTCGACATTTTCACAGCGGTTCGGTGGCGCCAGATCAGCCGGATCGTGCAATCGGTTATAGGGTTCGGATACCGCAAAGGGTGGGTGTGGGCGCAATAAAGACAAGTGGGTAATCCATGGCTGATCCTGCTTATTGATCCAGTCGATACACTCGCCCACCATAAAGTGGGTTTCAGCGTCTTCGGCCGCTATGGCCAGCGGCAACGGAACATCGCCCCCATCGGCCCAGTTGACACCTTCGCTTTTTATCGCATATAAGTCCCAAAGCCGGTCGGGAATGGGATAGCCATTGTGCTTTAAGCTTTCCACCCAGCTAGCGGTGACTTCCTCGACAATCGGCGTGTAAAAACCCATCCCCGGTAGCGGTTCGCTATAGTGACGCAATCGCAGGTCATTCGGGTCCAGCCCGCGCGGGTCATGCCCGGTATCGGTGTAGCCAAACAACGAAGGATCGTAACCCGCGTGGCGCACTTCCAGCGCCCAGTTGGTAAACCGGCTATCGACCGGTGCACCATTCACCACGCAATGATGGTTTTGCAGATACATACCGGTGTGCAGCGAAGTCCGGCTCGGTGAACAGGGCGTCGACTGCGCATAGTGATTTTTAAACAGGACGCCTTCGCGCGCCAGCGCATCCAGATTCGGTGTCTTCACGTGCGCATGACCGAGTGCCGACAGGCATTCGCCGCGCCACTGGTCGGCAGTAATAAACAGAATATTCATCGCGAGATATTACCTTATTAAAATCTGACGTTTTAGAGTTTATGACTTCCCGGTCAGGTAAATTCAGCAGCCGGGTTTAGCCTGCAGATAACCACTATTACAGTCGCGGTAAGCTAGCTTAGATTTGAGTTCTTTTCAAGGGAGCCTGTAAGCCCTGTGACTATTTATATTGGTTGTCTGAGTCGGAGATCCTGAGTGACTGCTCTGAGTGTTATGTTTCTCATAATTGCGACATTTCCCGGAGAACTATCAACAAAGGCCAAGCGACACAATTCTGGCTTTTGATATTTCATTGGCAGTAATCGAGTAAATCTTGTTCGTCTGGCGTTGACAATTGGTTTTTTGACCCCATCTACGACGCTGGCACTCTATATTCTGAGTACAACATCAATCATAAAAAAATACGATTGAACGCCAATTCATTTCGCATAAAAAACATTCCAACGACCAGAGGAAATCAACATGGACAATCCTAATAACTTGCCCGATTTAACCCAAATTATGGGCAAGAGCAAAAGCGTAGTAGTAATAATCGTAATGGCTTTTGTGCTATTAATCGTTGCTTTTCAGGCATTGTATACCGTCGATGAAGGCCATGTCGGCATCATCAAACGATTTGGCGAAGCGACCGAACAGGTTAACCCCGGTTTACATGTCAAGATTCCATTTGTCGACCGAATCGAAGTTTTAGAAATTCGTACGCGCAAAAATGTTGAAAAGTTGAATGCCTCAACACACGAACAAATGCCAGTCACCGCCGAAGTATCGATTAACTGGACGGTTAGACGCGACCAGGCTTTCGAACTGTTTAAGAGCTACGGTGGACTGAGCCAGTTTGAGACTCGAATACTTGACCCCAAACTACGTTCCGCGGCTAAAGATGCATTGGCGAGATACAAGGCCGAAGAAATCATCCAGAACCGAAGCCGCGTTATTACCCAAATTGAAGAACTGCTGCTAGAGGAAATGAAAGAATATCCAGTCAAACTCGATTCAGCACAATTGGAAAACCTTGGCTTGCCGGCCAAATATATTCAGTCAATTGAAACCAAACAAACTGAGAAAAACCTGGCCGCGGCTGAAAAACATCGCCTCGATCGTCAACAACTGGAAGCACAACGCGAAGTAAACACAGCGAATGCAAAACGAGATGCGGCAAAAGCAACCGCTGACGGTAAAGCCTATTCAATCGAAATCGAAGCAATTGCTGAAGCGCAGGCCATCAGGGTAAAAGGCGTAGCAGAAGCGGAATCGATCAAGAAGAAAGCCGACGCCTTGAGTGAGTCTCGCGTCCTCGTCGAATACGTCCGCGCCCAACAATGGAATGGTCAAATGCCACAAACCATGATGGGTGAAGGACAGAGCATTCTGTGGAATATGTCTTCAGAAAATAAATAGTAACCCGCAAGATAAAGAGGACGGAGGGAATACTATTTGATCCCACCGCCCTCTCTTCCGTCCTACAGTTTTATCCAGATTGAATCGCTTGAATTGCTAAGCCATCAGCGCCAACACTTCTTTTGCGGCCTGCGCTGATGACGCAGGGTTT
The DNA here is from genome assembly GCA_047622345.1 of Gammaproteobacteria bacterium. Classification (GTDB taxonomy): domain Bacteria; phylum Pseudomonadota; class Gammaproteobacteria. The sequence continues at coordinate 5,645 of JBLHOA010000151.1, forward strand.
TGCCCGGTGACTAAATTGCCATCGCGGATTGCCAGCGGAGCCCAGTCGTCACCTTTTTCGTAAATTCCGCCTTTAGCAGCAAGTGCGTCCTCAACCAGGTAAGGTACGATAGCGGTCAACCCTGCCGCTGCTTCTTCACTATTGCTGAAACCTGTGACCCGTCGACCGGAAACTAATGGCTTTCCATCTTTGCCAAGCACATCACGTAGCACGCCGGATGCATGGCAGACAGCACCGATGGGGCGGTCATTGCTGGCAAACGCCTCAATAAGGTTTTTGCTATCCTGGTCGTTAGTCAAATCCCAAAGCGGACCGTGCCCGCCGGGATAAAACACCGCGTCATAGTTGCCTGCGTCAATTCCGGATAGTTTCACAGTAGCTGCCAGTTGCGCTTTGGCGCCATCGTCGGCTTTGAAACGTCTGGTGTCCTCTGTTTGTGAATGTTCGGCATCAGAACCCGGGTCGATGGGTGGATGACCTCCAAGCGGTGATGCAATCGTTATTTCGGCGCCGGCGTCACTGAACACGTAAAAAGGGGCGGCAAACTCTTCGAGCCAGAAGCCAGTTTTTTTATCCGTGTCACCGAGTTGATCGTGAGATGTAAGAACCATTAGGATTTTCATATATTTAGTTTTTCCCTGAGAAATTTTAGTGAGAAATGTAGGTTACAGATGCTGAATCTTATAAAGATGCAGCATTGAAAGCTTTATCAGCCTGGCTGGACTATAGAGTCTTTCTTCCGTTCTTGATATAGATATAATGTAGAAATATTGTTTCCATTATGGAAACCGCAATTCCACTATCGGGGAAAGCAAATGGATAAACTCAGAGCAATGGCATTATTCAAAAAAGTGGCCGAAACGGGCAGTTTCAGCCAGGCAGCTGACGAACTTAATGTTTCGAAATCAATGATTAGCAAGGAACTCAGTAAGCTCGAAAATCAAATTGGTTCTCGATTATTACAGAGAAATACACGAAATCTTCAACTCACCGAAATCGGGACCGGGTATTTAAAACGATGCCGTCAGATACTTATGCAGGTTAAAGATGCTGATTCATTTGTGCAATTTCTACAATCAAAGCCAATAGGAAAGCTTAAAATAAATGCGCCTATGTCGTTAGGGATTACCGACCTGCGATTTGTATTCTCTGAATTTATGCAAGCCTATCCTGAAATAGAGCTGGATATTTCACTAAGTGACGAGTACGTCGATTTAATAGAAGAGGATTATGACATAGGCTTTAGAGCCATGAGCCAGCTTCAGGATTTGAATTATATCGGTAGACCCATTGCAGAATTCAAATTACATATTGTCGCCGCCCCCGGCTACTTAAATTCGAACCCTGAAGTAAAAACGCCCGACGATTTAGTCAATCACAATTGTTTTTCTTATACCTATGCAACCGGTAGCAATTCCTGGCCAATAGACGGCGGCGTTGAAATTTCGGGGCAGCTTAGCGCAAATAGCACATTATTGTTAAAACAGGCTGCGCTAGATGGACTAGGTATTGCACTATTGCCCAGCTTTGTTTGCAAGTCTGACCTGAATTCAAAAAAGCTGATTGAAATTCTCCCGTCCTGCAAGCGGCCATCGTTGAAATTCTATGTTCTTTATCCGGCCAGAGAGTTTATTCCGCCAAAAATTACGCTATGCGTCAACTTTATTCAGCAATGGTTTTTAAATCGTAAAGTCTAAATTCACTGACAAGCTTTAGTCCGGTAAATCTTTCGAAGCAGGATAGTTAAGCTGTTATCGGTCCTGACCAACGCCTTTGAAACGTGAGCGAACGGTAAAAAAGGCGCCTATATCGAGCAAGGGACGGGGCGGAATTCTGGCGCCCGGGGCCGACGCGAGACAGTCGTTTACGGTGGGCGTTGTCTCGCCACTGGCATAGTCGGCGATGGCCGTGCCAAAGGCGGTCCCGCGACTGACACCGGAACCATTGTAACCACCCGCCAGATAGATACCTTCGCGTTGCCGACCGAAAAAATTGGTGCCGTTGCGGGAAATGCCTTCGACACCCGACCAGGCATATTCGAACGGCACCCCGGCGAGTTG
>JBLHOA010000152.1:0-7696 GCA_047622345.1 Gammaproteobacteria bacterium
TTCAGTTCGTTCGAATCGGCCTGCAGCGCTTCCATTAATGACGGGCTTATGGTCAAGCGGTCGCATCCGGCCAGCAGTTCGATCTCGCCGGTATTACGAAAGCTCGCCCCCATAACGACGGTTTGATACCCATGTTGTTTATAATAATTGTAAATCTGGGTCACCGATTGTACTCCCGGATCTTCGCTGGCATCGATAGCGCTAAGTCCACGGTCAGCGAGGTGCCAGTCCAGAATTCGGCCGACAAAGGGTGAAATCAGAAAGACCCCGGCTTGCGCGCAGGCGACAGCCTGCGCGAAGCTGAAAAGCAGGGTTAAGTTACAGTTTATGCCTTCCTTTTCCAGCTCTCCTGCTGCCTGAATGCCTTCCCAGGTCGAGGCAATTTTGATCAGCACGCGATCGCGACTGCTGCCCCTGCTTTCATACATCGCGATAATCTTGCGCGCGCGCTCGACGGTGGCAGCCTGATCAAAGGATAACCGTGCATCAACCTCGGTAGATACGCGACCCGGTATACCGGCCTGTATTTCCAGCCCGATACTCACCGCCAGGTAATCACAGGCAGCGGCGGCGGCTTTTATTGAATCTTTTTCCTGTTCATTTCCCCACAGCCGGGCCTGTTCGAGCAAATGATGGTATTGCTCCATCGCAGCAGCCTTTAGCAAAAGCGAAGGATTAGTGGTCGCGTCTACGGGTTGATATTGACGAATTGCGGCCAGGTCGCCGGTATCGGCAACCACCAGAGTCATGGATTTAAGTTGATCAAGTTTGTTCATGTTCACCTGCTTCGAGTATTATGCGCGCAGAGAATACCAGAAAACCAACCCCGGAATTACCAAATTTGACAATGAAAATTGCCCTTTCAGCGCTATTCATCGCTGCCTTGATCTATCTCGTTATACTCGCCGGATTATTTTTATTTCAACGCAGTTTAATTTACTTTCCCACCGATATAGACCCGGCATTTAAAGCCGAGGAAATAGTGATCGAAAGTGATAATCTGAAACTACGGGGATGGGTAATTAACCCCGGTCAGGCAAAAGCATTAATATACTTCGGTGGGAATTCCGAGTTAATTACGGCAAACAGGTCTTTGTTCGATGCCTACTGGCAGCACTACAGCATCTACCTGGTTAATTACCGTGGCTATGGCCGGAGCCAGGGTAGTCCGACCGAAGCGGGGATGTTTGCCGATGCGCTGGCCATTTATGACCAGATCGCGCCCGGGCACCAGTCGATTCTGGCTTACGGCCGGAGCCTCGGCAGCGGGGTCGCGGTTTACCTGGCGACAAAACGTAAGCTGGCGAAGCTGATACTGATCACCCCTTACGACAGCGTAGCCGCAGTGGCTGCGGGTATATACCCGATTTTTCCGGTGCGCTGGTTACTTAAAGATCAATTTGATTCGCTCGCCCGTGCGGATCAAATCGAAATACCGGTATTGATTGTCACTGCGCAAAAGGATCGCGTCATTCCGGTCACTCACAGTGTGCTATTGAAGGCCGGATTGGTAGGAGCGCAGGTCAGCTACCACATGATTGCCAACGCGGCGCATAACGATGTGGTCGATTATGGTGAGTTTCGCCAGATTCTGGCTGCTTTCGTCGAGGATTGAAAAAAAGGATTAAGTCTGCCGGTGCTCCAGATGATTCTTGATACCTGAAAATACTGCTGTAGCGAGCTTATGCTGGTGCTTGGGGTTACGAAGCTTTCGTTCTTCGTCAGGATTGGACAGAAACGCCGTTTCGATCAGAATCGAAGGCATATCCGGAGCTTTCAATACGGCAAACCCTGCCTGCTGAACTTTCTTATTATTCAACTTAGACACCTTAGCCACGTTCTTCAACACGTCCGCACCAAGTTCGATACTGTCCTGGATGGTCGCGGTTTGCGACAGATCGAGAAGTACTGACGCAATCAGATCATCCTTGTCGTCGAGACTGATTCCACCGATGAGATCCGAAGAATTTTCTTTTGCCGCAATCAACCGTGCCGCTTCCGAACTCGCCCCGCTCAGTGATAAGGCGTACACCGAAGCCCCTTTCACGTTAGGGCTGCGAAATGAATCGGCGTGCAGGGAAACAAAAATATCGGCTCTTTCTTCACGCGCTTTTTTGACCCGATTACGCAAGGCCACATACTGATCACCGCTACGGGTCAACACAGCACGGTAGCCCGAATTGCGATTGATCAGCGTCTTCAGCTTTTTACCGACCGACAAAGCGATATCTTTCTCGCGGGTCCCATTCTTACCACTGGCGCCAGGGTCCCGCCCGCCATGGCCGGGATCAATCGCGATAACAAATTGTTTTTTAGGCTTATTCCTGTTTTCTTCGCTGGTTTTGATCGGAGTCGGGCTAAGGTTGGTAGCATGCAGATCGAGCACCAGCCGATGACCCGCACTAGCATCGGGTTTGAGCACAAAACTGCGCGGACGGACCTTACCCTGCAAATCGAGAACAATACGCAGGCGTCCATTTTCCTTGGCGTCGGATCGGATATTTCCGACCAGGGAAGTGTTTTTAGGGACAAACTTCAGGCCATTGCTCTTTCGGGTGTCATTTAAATCGATAACAACACGATAGGGGTTTTCGAGGGTGAAAAGACTGTGTTCAAACTCACCACTAAGGTCGAAAACAACGCGTGTATGCTCTGAAGAGGATTGCGAGACACGGATACTGGTTAGCGCATTCTTCGATTTAGCCTGGCTGGCTGTCGAAGCAGAAAATAAAGTCAGCGATAGGCCGTAGCGGGCGATCCGCTTTAAAAATAATCGTCTGGTGGCCTCAATTGGGTTCATTTTATCCAGTTCACTGCTTTTCCTGCTGAATTCTGGGTTCTATTTATAGTGGCTTACGCACAATAAATCAACAGTTTTTCTATATTTATTAAGAAGATACTGAGTATATCTCAAATTAAAATGAAGAATGCACTGCAAATCGCCTGGTTCCGACCTTTATTTTCGGTCGTGGCAGCCAGTCGACCAGGTTTCAGTCATTTATCAAACCGGCTAAACGCGTGCCCACTTCGCTAAATGCCTCCCATTCAACCCGCCGCCCCTCAGCATCGTATTGCAGGCGAATTTCGAGGTCGATTTCGTGTAAATACCCCCCGGCCCGCTCGGGCCACTCGATCAGGCAAAGTGTTTGTTCATTCAGGTAATCACGAAAACCGAGGTATTCAAGCTCTTCGCCATCGGCGAGTCGATAAAGATCAAAATGGGCGACTGATATTTGATCGAAAGGATAGTATTCCACCAGCGTATAGGTAGGACTACGCACACCGCTGCTGATGCCCATGGCCTGCAGTGCCCCGCGCACCAGGGTAGTCTTACCGGTACCCAGGTCGCCCTTGAGCGTAATCACCCCGCCCAATTTGCAACCCGCTATCAACCGTGATCCCAGCGCACGCATCTGGTCTTCATCGCGAATCAGCCGTCCGGGTTGAACCTCGACATTAATCATCGGCCACCTGCCCCATTACGGTCGGTAGCAAGTCAATAATATCGCTGGCAATTAAACTGATCTGATGATTATTTACGGCAAATTGTTCGGCGCAAAGCGCGTGGATATAGACAGCAGTCCTTGCTGCCAGATAGATCGGCATTCCCTGCGCAATGAAAGCGGCAATGATGCCACTTAGAACATCACCCATTCCGGCGGACGCCATGCCGGCATTCCCCCGGGTATTGATCGCCATCGGATAGTGGCCAGATTCGCCATTGCTAATCAGTGTGCCTGACCCCTTTAAAACACAGCTATAGGCAAAGCGCTCAGTTAGTGACACAGCCGCTGCCATCCGGTCCTGTTGCACAATCGAGGAAGCCGTCCCCAGTAGCCTGGCCGCCTCCCCGGGATGCGGTGTTATGACCACCTCCTTTGATTGTAAGCGGTCCAAAAAATCCGCGGTCAGTGCACCGGCATCAACCACCATCGGCAGACTCGATTCATACAAAGGGTTCAAACAGTTGATGGCTTCTTCACTTTCCCCAAGACCCGGTCCGATAACCACTACGGTGGCCAGTTTTAATCGGGCTTCTATGTCGCTCCATCCCTGCACCATAATTTCAGGGAATGCAGCCAGATTATTTCGACAATCGTCATGCACCAGTGCAGAGACCACGCCTGCCCCGCCGCGTAATGCCGCCGATGCCGCCAGCGATACGGCACCGCTCATACCCCGGTCGCCACCAATTACCAATACATGGCCGTAGTCATTTTTATGCGAATTGTTGCGCCGCGGCGGCGGCAATTGACCGTAATCGATGGTCTCCAGTGCGGGTGTTACTGCGCTGCTGACCCGTGAAGAAACACCCAGATCTTCGATGAGTAACTCGCCACAGTAATCAACCCCATCGGCCAATAGCTGTCCGGTCTTGGCTGCGATAAAAGTCATAGTGACGTCGGCGGCGACTGCAATCGGTTGCGCGTTCCCGGTGAGGCCATTTAAACCAGAGGGAATATCGACTGCGATTCGGGGTACCCCTAACGAGTTAATCGCGCCTATCAATTGCTGCCAACTTTGATCAAGCGCACGATTGATTCCAATGCCCAGCAAACCATCGACAATAACATCGCCCGATATACGCTGCCCATTCCAGGGTTCGATAACGCCTCCGCTTTCAACAAAGCTTTCCCTGAATGCTGACGATATCGCGCTTTGCCCTTGCACATCGCCCAGCATTATTAATTGCACGGCGACGCCCTGGTCGAGCGCGCAGGCAGCCACGACAAAGGCATCGCCGCCATTGTTACCGGTTCCCGCAAAAACGCTGATAGTAATTGTCTGCGGCCAGCGACGAATAAGTTCAGTCCAGACGCTTGCTCCCGCGCGTTGCATCAATTCGGATTCGGCAATGCCATCGACGGTCACCGCAGCGCGATCAAGCTGGTAAATCGATTCGGGGGTATATAGTTGCATGGCGATTTTATACCTGAGCCGGGAGTTTATTGGAAGCATGGAGCGGGTCGTCAGGAAATATTCGGTTGTCGTCACGAACATGACTTTTAGCGATTTTATAACAAACCTTAATAATTCGGCTTGATATACTGGATTCAATTACAGCCAATACAATCAATCTATGAGCGTACAGACGATAAGTTTTCAGGCGAAGTCCGATAAGGAGCTACGCTCACGGGTCAAATTACTCGGCAAGCTGGTTGGTAATGTCCTGCTCAAACACGAAGGCCCTGAGGTTTATCACGCGGTAGAATCATTGCGCACCGGCTTCATCCAGTTACGCAAACGCAATAGCGAACCAAAACGAAAAGCGCTGATGGATTTAATCGAAGGCTTAAACCCTGCCGTGATCAACCAGGTAATTCGGGCTTTCACCATTTACTTCAACCTGGTCAATATCGCCGAAGAAGACTTTCTGCACCGGCAACGTCGTTCATCGGTTCAACAGCAGGGGCATGCGGCCTGGGTGGGCTCTTTTTATCACACCATGGAACAGTTTCAGGACCAGGACATCAGCGCCGACGAACTCCATCATCTGCTGCATAAGTTATCCTATAAACCTGTTTTCACCGCGCACCCGACCGAATCAAAACGCCGCACGGTGATGCATCATCAGCGCGAAGTTTTCACCATTATCGATCACCTGACCGATCCGCGACTGAGTCAGTTCGATCGCGATGATCTGATTGATCAATTGCAATTGCAGATTGAAACACTGTGGCTGACCAACGAAGTGCGGGGCAATAAACCCAGCGTTGCCGATGAAATCAAAATGGGGCTGCACTATTTTCAGCGCAGCCTGTTCGAAGCGGTGAAGATCGACTACCGGCACCTGGAGCGCGCCATTATCCGCACCTACGGCGAAAATGAATTCGGCAACCCCATTGTCGAAGTACCGAGTTTCATCGAGTTCGGTTCGTGGATAGGAGGAGATCGTGACGGCAACCCCTTTGTTACCGCCGAAGTCACGCGTATGGCTTTGTACATGCAATCGGAAGAAATATTGGGTGAATATGTTCGCCTGATTTATAAATTAACTCAGGTGTTAACCATGTCCAATAAATGGTTCACACCGACAAAGTCGTTTCTAAGGGGACTGAAAAAGGATGAAGCTCTGGGGCTGAAATCCTTCGATCAGCGACGCGACCAATTCGAAGACGAAATATATCGACGCAAGCTATATCACATGCATTACCGCTTGAAGAAAAACCTCGCGGTGATCCGCAACCAGATGCGCGAAACCGACACCCCCGATTTCAATCACGCCTATGAAAAGGTCGAAGATTTTCTCGACGACCTTTATTCGATTCGCGACTCATTGCTAAGCCATGGCGACTATGCGGCCGCAAACGGCGATCTCAAGGATGTCATTCGAATCGGCGAAACTTTCGGCTTCCATATGGTCGCCCTCGACGTACGCCAGGAGTCGGGACGGCATACCAGCGCGGTCAGCGAAATATTGAAGCAATCAGGGCTTGCCGATTACAAAAAACTGGATGAAGCCGGGCGCCTGAAATGCCTCGCCGATCAGATTTCTGCTAACCACCGGCCCGATATCAAGCGCCATAAATTACACGCCGACAGTCAGCAGACGCTCGAATTATTCGACACTATTCGAGACATGCGTGCGCAGATCGGGCAACGCTGCATCGGCAGTTATGTCATTTCCATGACCCATAATGCCAGCCATATTATGGAAGTAATGTATCTGGCTTTTCTCGCCGGTATTGCGGGTAGAAAAGGAAAATCCTATTTCTGTCAGCTCGAAATTGCACCCCTGTTTGAGACTATCGACGATTTGAGTCGAATCGATTCGGTACTGGATAGTCTGCTCACGAATAAGGTCTACAAGGCACTATTAATACAGTCGGGGAGTAACCAGGAAGTAATGCTCGGATATTCGGACTCCTGCAAAGATGGCGGCATACTGTCGGCCTCCTGGGGGCTTTATCAGGCCCAGCTCAAGGTCGTACAGATCACCTCGAAACACGGTGTCGCCTGCCGCATGTTCCACGGCCGAGGGGGCACCATTACCCGCGGGGGTGGTCCTACCCACGACGCCATCATGTCGCAACCACCGGGCACCGTGCACGGGCAGATCAAATTCACCGAACAGGGTGAAGTTTTATCGCACAAATACGGAAATGCCGAAACCGCCCAATACGAACTGGCGATGGGAATTACCGGACTAATGAAAGCCAGCACCGGTTCACTGGGAGATGCCCAGGCCAACTACGATCAATACCATCCGATGATGGAACGCCTGTCTGAATTATCGGAAGATTTTTATCGCGGTTTAACCGATAACACGCCCGGTTTTTTCGAATACTTTTACGAGGCCACTCCAGTTAGCGAAATCGGTTTGATGAATATCGGCTCACGTCCCTCGCACCGCCGCAAAGGTGATATGTCTAAATCTTCAGTGCGTGCCATTCCCTGGGTATTTGGCTGGAGTATGGCACGACACATGATGGCCGCCTGGTATGGTGTCGGCTATGCCCTGGACCAGTGGCGCAAGGAGGATCCTGCGGCCCTGAAAACGCTGCGTGAAATGAACAGAAACTGGCCCTTCTTTTCTGCGATGATCAGTAATTTGCAAATGTCCCTGTTTAAATCGGATATGCGCACCGCGCTCGAATACAGCAAGCTGTGCAGCAATGAAGATCTGAGAAATCTGGTTTTTGGCATGATTCGCAAAGAAAACAAACGCACCATCGAACAGGTTCTCGATGTTGCT
>JBLHOA010000153.1:0-7661 GCA_047622345.1 Gammaproteobacteria bacterium
CCGGTGATAGTAGCTTTGATCACAGCTGCGCCGGCTGACTCGCTACCACTGGAGGTTGAGACCTTCGATGAAGTGAGCAGCGATGAAAACAAGGTTGAAAATCTGGCGGAAGCCGCAGCAGTTGTCGAAACAGTTATCGATGAAGCCGCTAGCGACGAGACAGTTATCGACGTTGATTCGATAAACCCCCAGATAAATCAAGCTGCAGATGGCGATCCAACCGTAGAAAGATTTAATGAATTGCTGGAAAGGTCGATGAAGTGGTTTAGACTCGGGGATAGAAGCCGAGGCGCAATCCAGATAATGTCGCTTGAGCTTGATAAATTCAATTCCCGGGCATTTTATGACTATCTGGATAAGCTACAGGATTCACGGGTTGACCTGTCCCAGATCAGGGTATATCGAACCCGTGTGCGCGAGGTCGATTATTATTGCGTTCTCTTCGGCGATTATTTAAATCGGAAGCTTGCTACAGATGAAATGGGAAAACTACCCGATTTACTTAAAAGGAATGGCGCTATCATCCGTACCTTTGGTGGCATCCAGGATGATTTGGCAAGAAGCGCTGAAGGTTAGCATCAATACAGTTAGTTTCGGAGATCCAGTTTGAATGCACATTACGATTTAATAGTTATTGGCAGCGGCCCTGCGGGCAAACGCGCGGCAATCCAGGCCTGCAAGATCGGTAAATCGGTGTTGCTCGTAGAAAAGCAGGAAATTGTCGGAGGGGTTACCGTCCATACCGGCACTATACCGAGTAAAACCCTACGCGAAACGGTTCTTTTTTTATCGGGTTGGCGCCAACGTGGGATTTATGGACGCAGTTATAAGGTCAAGGACAACATAACGGCGAGCGATCTAAAACAGCGGTTGATGGCAACCCTGACCCATGAAGTCGAGATTATTCAACACCAGTTGAAGCGTAATAATGTGGAAATTCAGCATGGCCACGCGCGTTTCATCGGTGAGAATTCAATCAGTGTTGAGGATTACGAAGGAAATCTGAACGAGTTCAGCGCCGATAGGTTTGTCATTTGTGTTGGCACCAAAACCCGTCGTCCGGAGGGAATTCCCTTTGACGGGGAATCGGTAATCGATAGTGATGAAATACTGCACCTGAAGCGAATTCCGAAAAAACTACTGGTCGTCGGCGGCGGCGTTATCGGGCTTGAGTACGCCACTATATTCAAGGCTCTCGATATCGAAGTGACCGTGCTGGAAACTAACGATTTTATCCTGGGCTTCGTCGACAAGGAAATTGTCGAAGAGCTTATTCACCACCTGCGGGATTGCAATATACACCTGCAACTCAACGATCAAATTAAAAGCATGAATAAACGCGATGACGGCAAAGTCATCTGCCAGTTGAAAAGTGGCAAAACCATCGCGGTCGATACCGTGTTGTTTGCCGCTGGGCGACAAGGCGTTACCGACGATCTGTCATTGGAGGCCGTTGGCATTGAAGCTGATTCCCGGGGGCGGATTCGGGTTAACGATGATTATCAGACCAATATTCCCCATATTTATGCAGCGGGTGATGTTATCGGTTTCCCGAGCCTGGCTTCAACATCGATGGAGCAGGGGCGCCATGCTGCCTGCCACGCTTTTGGCACCGAGATTCAGAGCCAGCCCGAACTATTTCCCTATGGCATTTACGCCGTACCTGAAATCAGCATGGTCGGGCTTACCGAACAGGAGTGTTCGCAAAAGGGCATCGCTTACGAAGTGGGCGTTGCTCGATTTCGTGAAACCGCGCGCGGGCAGATTATCGGTTTACACGAAGGCATGCTGAAAATGCTGTTTTCGATCGAGACACAAAAATTACTGGGCGTGCATATTATAGGGGAAGGCGCTACCGAACTGGTACACATCGGACAGGCGGTCATAGCGTTGGGCGGCACACTCGACTATTTTGTGCAGACCGTATTCAACTATCCCACTCTGGCTGAAGCTTATAAGGTAGCGGCGCTGGATGCCTATAACCGTATGAGCTACTGAAGCTTGCGCGGTTGCAGGGCATTATTTTTCGAGCGTTTGTTCTAGCCGGGACGGCGATGTCCTGAGTCCTTACTGGACCGGGGCAGTATTCACTAACACTGTTCCCAGGGGAGATTATCAAAGCGCCAGCCACCGGCTGTACTGCGGTGGTGGTCATCATCCAGCTCGCCTTCGAAGCCCTGTTCGACGTTGTAAACCAGTTTAAACCCATGATCGATTAGCAATTGACCAGCTTCGGCCGATCGGTTTCCACTGCGACAAATCAGAATCACCGGGATGCTGGCATGTTCACTCGAGTCGATGACACCACCGAGTACTAGTTTGCGCACATCGCGTTCGAAATGAGGGTTGATATTCCAGTCGGGTTCTTCTATCCAGGGAATATTTACCGCTCCTTTCGGGTGGCCGATGAAGAGAAATTCCATATCGGAGCGCACGTCGATAAAGGCAACCTTCGGTTCTTTTTGAATTAAATCCCAGGCGGCGCTGGCGGTGATGTGTTCAATGCTGTGGTCGGGCATAGGGAATCAGTCGGCTAATTAAATGACCGATAATAGGCAATAGCCGTAGGCGGGATCGAACGATAATTCGTGCTGAAGTATCAGTAAAACTGATGTGAGCGAAGCAGGCTGGTATTTAGCGAGGCGATTAACCGGGTTCCAGCACAGATGCTAGCCGGATGACAGGCTGGCAATAAGCCTCTCGAGTCCTGATTTAATCGAGGTTGTGGCAACGGTATCCAATTGCTGATTCATTTTCTCTACCCGCGCAAGCGAGTGTTTGATATCACCTTCGCGCGGTGGATTGAATTCAAGCTTAGTGTGATTACCGGTGATTTCTTCGAGTACCTTTACCAGGTCGAGCAGGGTGGTTTGAACCCCGGTGCCGACATTGCAGGCGCCTGATGGCGAACTTTCCAACGCGGAAACGAGTGTTCGGGCGACGTCTTCAACGTAAACGAAATCCCGGGTTTGCATGCCGTCGCCAAATATGTTCAGCGATAAGCCCTTGCTGATGCGATCAACAAACAGGGCAATAACGCCGGCATAAGGTGAAGCGGGGTCCTGTCTTGGACCGTAAACATTGAAAAACCGCATGCCAAGCGATGAAAACTGGTAGAGGCGATGGTACAGATCGGCGTATTCTTCGTTAACAAATTTTTCCAGGCCATAGGGTGAAAGCTGGGTTTTTTGCGCTGACTCGGGTAAGGGAATCACGCTCGGTTCACCATAGATGGCCGCCGAAGAGGCATATACCAGACGTTCAACCGCTTCGCTTTTTGCCGCCGTCAGCACGTTGACAAAGCCAATGATATTCTGCATCGCCGAATGAACGGGGTCTTCCAATGATGCAACCACTGACACTTGCGCCGCCAGATGAACGCAATGCGATACGCCCCGCATGGCCTCGGCCACGGCTTTACTATCGGTGATGTCGCCCTCGATAAACTCGAGCAAGTCATGATTCGATGGCAAATTCGAACGAAACCCCGAGCTGAGGTTGTCGAGAACACGGACTGGAATGCCGTTGGCTAACAGCAGGTCGGCGGTATGCGAACCGATAAAACCAGCGCCACCGGTAATTAAAACTCTATTCATTATTGTTGTATTTTTGCTAAATGTTAGCGCTTGATTTTAGCAGTTGATCGAAGTTTCGCATTAGATAATATTTTATGCCGATTCCGCTTGACAGTGAATATGCCCTTGATTAAAGTACGCGCGTTCTCCGGGGGGCCATAGCTCAGCTGGGAGAGCGCAACACTGGCAGTGTTGAGGTCGGCGGTTCGATCCCGCCTGGCTCCACCAGTTTTCAACTGGAAGCAGAACAGTGTCCCCATCGTCTAGTCGGCCTAGGACACCGCCCTTTCACGGCGGTAACAGGGGTTCGAATCCCCTTGGGGACGCCATTTCCTGAAAAAAGAGACTCTTTTGAGTCTCTTTTTTCTTCTCGGGAAACGCGTCATTCTTGTTTAAAATCAATATTTTCGACCTATTAAGTTGAATTTATTTATAGTTTTGCTGGGCAGCCTGAATATAATACGTGGTTCAATTAATAAAAGTGATCTGCGGGAAGGGCTCGATTGGCGGCAAAATTGCTTCTTAGAATTCTAGGTGACCGATGGCTACGGGCATTGGTTTTATTGCTCCTGTTGGCCATGCTTGCCCATCAGAGTTCTTTGCTGTTCTGGCATTTTTACCATCCCGCAATTTCGGCAAATCAACTGTCCCCCAATACTATTGTTCAGTCCGAGGGCAGCGACTCCAGTGGCGTGAATTATCAACAACAAGCCTTCGCGATTGGTAAGGCATTCCTGTTTGGTAAACCCGTTGTCGAGACGCTCGTCGAGCAAGTGGTTGAAGAAGCCCCCGAAACCCAGCTTAATTATAAATTGCGCGGCCTCTATTATTCGACTGATCCAGGTCTGGCCTCAGCGATTATCGAAGTAAAGCCGAACAAAAGTCAGTTTTATGTTCTGCACGCTGAACTGGCCGAAAAAATCACCCTCTCCGCGATCAACGCAGACCATGTCATCATCAATCGTTACGGAAAACTGGAACGACTCAACCTGCAAAAGACTGTGGCCGGGGAGGGCAAGTCCTCAATATCCAGCGCATCGAGTTTAAATAGTAACCCGACCCATTCCGCCATACTGCGCAGCTATAAAAAACGCTATGGTAACAACCCGATGGCATTGGCGACCCGGTTTCAGGCAATTCCCGTTCAGGAGAATGGCCTCAATATCGGGTTTAAACTAAAAGCCCTGCGCGGCGAAAGTTTATTAAAGAAACTCGAGTTCGAAGACAACGATGTCTTTCTTGCGGTAAACGGTGTCGGACTGGATAACCCTTTCGAAGCGGTGGATGCGTTAAAGTCTTTAAATACGTCTGATAATGTTTCGGTCAGGTTTATGCGCAATGGCAGTGAACAAAGTAAAGATTTCAAGTTATAGTGGCTGCAATTCAGTGATGAATATTTACAGTCAGTCGATAGCAATAATAGTTATAACCGCAGTACCTGCCAGCAATTCAGGCCTGTCGAATTAAAAAATGACTGGTTACCGATCAACCCAGGAAGCCCGAAAATGAGCAAGCGTTCGATAACAACAACGTCTAAATTACTATGTCTGGTCATGGGGCTGACATTCAGTTTCACGCTGCGCGCCGAGGAAGTGACGCTCAATTTCAGCGATGCCGACCTGGTTTCGGTGATCAACAGCGTGTCCCAGATTACCGGCAAAAATTTTATTATCGATCCACGCGTCAAGGGTAAGGTGACCGTGATTTCGTCAAAACCGCTGAATGAAAATGAAGTTTACAATGTCTTTTTATCGATATTGCAAGTCCATGGTTTTGCCACCGTTCCCTCCAAAAATGCGATAAAAATAATTCCCGATGCCACCGCCAAGCAAAGCGCGGCACCCTTTCGTAAAGGATCTTCCGGTCCGGATGACCAGTTGGTAACCCGGGTGTTGACGATAGATCATATCAATGCAGCCCAACTGGTGCCGATATTAAGACCCCTGGTTGCGCAGCAGGGGCATCTTGCCGCTTACCCGGCAACCAACGTTCTGATTATTTCTGACCGCGCTTCGAACATTAAACGTATCGATCGAATTATCGCGGAAATGGATAAGGCGACCGATTCGGATCTGGAAATAATCAAACTCAAGCACGCGTTCGCCGCTGAAGTGGTGCGCCTGATCACAGGCTTGAATGCCAATGCGCAAGACCCGAAATCACCCGGTGGCACCTCGATTAAGGTGAGTGCCGATGAACGCACCAATAGCATATTGCTGAGCGGTGAAAAAACAGCGCGGATTAAATACCGGGCGATTATTTCGGACCTGGATGCTCCGGTTGAATCGACTGGTAATACGCATGTCGTTTATTTACGCTATGCCGACGCGAAAAACATCGCCACTATTTTGAGTGGGGTCGGTAAACAAGCAGTCAAGGCGGAGGCTAAAAACTCGACTGGCGGCCAATCCGCAGGCGGCACGGATACACTCAGTATCCAGGCCGATGAAACGTCTAACGCGCTGGTAATAACCGCATCTGGTGCGATATTCCCGTCATTACGTTCGGTTATCCAGCAGCTTGATATTCCGCGTGCACAGGTGCATATCGAAGCCATTATTGCCGAAGTTTCGCTGGACGTTTCCAATGAGCTCGGTGTGCAATGGTTGTTCGGTGGCGATGGCCAGACGGACCCGGTATTTTCCTCGCAATTTGCCAGCTCTGGAACCAGCATTGCCAGTATTGCAGGCGGCGCAATACCCGATGGTGCTTCTCTCGGGCTGGGGCGGATAAAGGATAGCGGGCTCAATTTTATTACTCTGATCCGGGCGCTGCAGGGCGATGCCGAAACTAATTTGCTGTCGACCCCATCGATTGTCACCCTGGATAATCACGAAGCCGAAATTGTAGTGGGCCAGAATGTGCCTTTTGTTACCGGCGAAACATCGACTACCGGATCGAGCGTCGATGTCACCAACCCGTTCAGAACCATCGAGCGACAGGACATCGGTATCAGCCTCAAAGTGAAGCCACAGATTAACGAAGGTAACGCGATTACTCTGGAAATTGACCAGGAAGTATCGAGTATCGGCGGCAGTGCCACCGGCGCGGTCGACATCGTCACCAATAAGCGATCTATCAATACCACCGTGCAGTTAGAAGACGGTGAGTTGTTGGTGCTGGGTGGCCTGATCGATGAAAAGGTGGTTAAAAGTGAACAGAAAATCCCCGGTCTCGGCGATATCCCTTTTATCGGGGCCTTGTTTCGCTCAAGTAAGAACACGACGGTTAAACAAAATTTACTCGTGTTTATCCGCGCGACGATTATCAAAGACCCTGATAAAGCACGCTTACTCAGCCGTAAGAAATATAACTTCATGCGCGATGCTCAGATAGAGCGTAACGATGATGGCGATCCCGTTGGCCCGGTGCTGGTGCCCTACGAGTAAAGTCGGAATTCTCCTACAAAAGTTTCAGATCAAAACTTACTTGATGTAGCATTTCTTTTCAGTTAGTTTTGATTTGCAACTAAAGTTCACAGGATGGTGAACTTGTTGAAACCTTAAGGAGAATGCAATGGACTGCACAAATCTTGCCCGACTGGGCACATTATTTTTACTACCTCTGCTCTCAAATCACAGCAATGCTATGCCGATCAGTTCGTTGGTTATCAACGAAGTGATGGTGAACCCATCGGCGGTGAGCGATATTCGCGGTGAATGGTTTGAGCTCTATAACCCGACTGGCTTCAGTTTTGACCTGGATGGGCTGGAACTCAAAGATGATGGCAGTGATAGCCATATTATCGATCAGCCTTTGTGGATAAACCCGGGCGAATTTCTCGTTTTTGCGCGTAATGGCGATGCCAGTGTCAATGGTGGTTTTGTGGCTGATTATGTCTACCGCAATTTTTCGCTGGCCAATAACGGCGATGAAATTATTTTCGCCGATGCTATGGATGAAGTATTAAGGTTCAACTACGGCGCCGATTTTGAACAAGCAGGGCGGTCCAGAGAAAGACTGCCGGGAACCGACGAATTTATTTTGACAGCAGCAGCATTTACTTATGGGCACGCTGATAATTGGGCCGACAATTTGGGAGATATTGGGGGTGATATAGGTACCCCCGGGGCATTTGCCAGCATC
>JBLHOA010000154.1:0-7628 GCA_047622345.1 Gammaproteobacteria bacterium
TCAAGCACTGATCGCGAGTTAAGCTACGCCCGGCCCGAACGATTGTCAAGGTTGGCGGAATAGGGTGGATAACTTCGGTCCAGTGGTTCTCGCTGTCACTCACTGTTTCTATAAATTGAAGTGATGGCGGTAAGCTTCAAGTCATTTTCATTGGAGCTGGGATCAATAGATTGGAACTACTCCAAGCAACCAGTCTACCGATTCTTTACCTTCCAGGGTGAGGCGCTTGCGCGTCTGGTAGTTGAGTTGTGGCGTGGCATGCAACAGTGACATGTAGGTTTTGCCGTCAATCTTGAGCAAGCCGCAATCGGATTCGGCGGTGATCTCGACGCTGCGGCTGCCGTTATAGGGTCTCCAGCCGAGCTCTTCGCCATTGATCGCTTTTTCTTCGTTGCCCTGATCGTCGCGCAGGGTCGCCGAACCTTCGACGAAAATATACACATGTGATTCATCCAGCCATAATGATTTACCCGCCTCGACAACCTGCCACTCGACGACCCGGGAAATTTTATCGGTGACCATCGACGATAAATTGGCAAACTGCGGCAGTAATTTGATCACTGGGCGCATCAGCCAGCGCTTTTCCAGCATGGATTGCAATCCGCTATAGCGAATGAAATTTCTGAAAGTTTCTTCGCCGAAAACGCAAACGGTTACGGGGGTGCTGGCAACTACGCTGGCGTTGCGTACGCCCGAGCCGGTCAATACCGCCATCTCACCGATGATGTCGCCCGCTTGCAACGTGGCCACGGTTTGGCGACGACCGTCTTCGAAGCGAACGACTTCGCAATAGCCGGTTAAAATCAAATACACCGAACCCTTGGTGCTCGCGTCCTGGACGATAATCACATCTTCATTGTTGTAGCGGTAAATTTCCTGCTCGGCGAGCAGGTTTCGCATCCAGCGATTCGGGAAGGGCTGGCCGAGCCAAAGCGTGAGGTAGTGATTGATCTGCGAGGTATAAATGGTGCTGTCACCTTCGAGCAGGGTGTAGCGTTTACCCGAGCTCGCCAGTGAAAAAGTCGTTTGTAAGGCTTCGGGAACCTCATCGACATGGACGAATACCACGCGTTCGGCCTGCGATTTGAGCGCATCGGTCGGGTCGCCATGAATTTCACCGGCGCCGCCGTCGGCAATGAGTAGATGAAAGCGGTCGTGGTAGAGCCTTTCCAGATTGTCGAGGGTATCTTTGCGCAGGATGCCGTCGACCTGCATTTGACGAACTGCCGCCATGTTCTGGTTGTCGCCAACAATACAGACATCCCGGAATTGCCCCTTGTGATCGGTGGAGAAGGTCGCGCCGATGGTGGGGATGCTGTGTACGGTGTGATGGACGCAGATATTTAGGCCGTAGTAATTGATGGTGTCGCCGGGTTTTACTCTGATCAGATGAAAATGTTCTTCCACCACCGACCTGCTCCAACCGAGGTTGCAGCTCAGCTTGTCGATCATCATCGCAAATATTTCTACGGTGGTTATCACTTCAACCCGATGGGGCATTTCCATCAGCGGGAACATCGAGCAGTGATCATCGTGAAGATGGGTCAGAAAAACGGCCGAAATTTGGTTTTTTGAAATTCCCCGGGCAAACAGATGCTGGTCGAGAAAAGGAATGGCGTCAATAAGCAGGTAATCGCCGTTGTAACACAGCGCGAGTCCGGTGCAGGGTTCATCGGTGGAGAAGCCGGAGGCTCCGCCAAGTACCTCTATACTCATTTTCGAAAGGCCGCCAGGAACGTAGTCTCCGGGTACCGAGTAGGTTGGCACAATTTTACTGTCTTCATTTAGATCTACACTGACGTCTCCTTCGGGGTTAGACACCAGATAGCGATCGACTCCCTGTCGTTCAATGGCAAAGCCTCCGGCAACCGCGAGGTTGTTCTCAAATTCGATCAGATTAAAAAGGCTTTCGGTGGAAATGGCTTTGCCATCGCTATTCTTTAAGGCCAGTTCCTGCGAAACATTCAGCCACTCCGTTTTTAATTGCGCCTCGGTTTTCCAGTGTTCCAGTTCCGAGGGGGTTGGCCCCATTAAGGTCAGGCGCAACAAGCGCAGGGCCTGGCTGATAGATTCGGCGTTTCCGACCAGATTGAGTTTGCGATTCTCAGCAAGACCGCGGGAGAAAAAGAGAAAGAAATAGAGAGGGAATTCAAGGTTGTTTAACAAGGAGCCATCTTTTTCGCGAACATCGGTCAATACCAGGGTGTCGAAACTCTGTATACCTTTGCGCAATAGTCCTTTTAAAACTTCAGGCGGTTGGCCAAAAAGAATGACTTCAGCTTCATCTCTTACAATGCGGCTGCCGGGAGCCGGAGTGAGTATTTGTGGTTCAGCCATTATCCTGATAGTTATTGAGTGCCCAACAGGGAATTCTACCCTGCTAACAATTATCGTTACAGTGATAAAACTGTTAGATAGTTTGCATTATTGGAAACTGATGCTGTCGCTAATTTTGACTTAATTGTAGTCGATGCTGGTACAAATGCTCATAGTAGGGACGCGCTTTGGCTGCAATGCCTGCATCTTTGGCCGATAAATTTAACGGTTTTTCCCGGGGGGCGGCAAACCCGGTCGATTGACACACCGAGGCATACCAGTGTTTTGCCCAGATGCCATCGCTTGCACGCGGGCCTGCGGGCCAGTTCAGCATTAAAGGGTCAAATTCGATTTCGAGTTTAATGCAAATCAGCTTGAGCATTGCCTCAGGGTTTTGCAGAAACGCTTTGCTATCAATGACGATGGGTATCCGACCAGTTAAATTGGCGACATAGTCAAACAGTTCGGCCTGCTGGATAAAGCCGATATCTTCCAGAGTAGCTTCGCTGCGCACGGTGGCGTAGGAAGCAATAACGCGTTCGGGTTCGCGAATCAAAAAACAATTCTGTAGCGACGACAGCCAACTTCGATCAACTTCATCGAGCAGGTGTAAGGTCATGTGTTTCTGATAAAAGATAGCCTTGTTCTGCGCATTGCCTTCGATGCATTGTCGGGTGATTGTGCGCCAGTCACTGCCGTGGTCGGCGATGATTTCATCGGCGCCGGGGTGGTCGATTCCCGTTGATTTCAGATAGTAGCCATACAAGGGCTCATCCCAGACCTGGCAATCCCGGCGATTTTCCCAGGCGCGCATCATCGCCGTCGATATATTGCGTGGGCCCGACCACATCGCGATACGCACAGGCTTCACTGACATTCCTGCTCGAGCATGGCCAGGTAAAGTTGCTGCAGTTTTTCGACCATCGCGCCCCGAATACCGTCGCCGATGATGCGCCCGTCAATTTCGCGCACCGGTGCAACCCCGGCAAAAGTTCCGGTGACAAAGGCTTCCTCGGCACCGTAGACCTCGGTCAGGCTGAAATTTTTCTGATGGACGGGTATATCGTTCTGCTGACACAGTTTAATAATATTTGCGCGGGTAATCCCGGCCAGGCAATAGTCCCCGGATGAAGTCCAGACTTCACCTTTACGCACAATGAAAAAATGGGTTGAGTTACAGGTGGCGACAAATCCATGCGGGTCGAGCATTAGCCCTTCGTCGGCCCCGGCTTTGGCTGCCTGAATGCAGGCGGTGATGCAATTCAGCTTTGAATGACTGTTGAGCTTCGGGTCCTGTACATCGGGATAGCCGCGGCGTACATGAACGGTGAATAATTTCATGCCCCTGGACGCGGTTTCGGGCAACGCTTCTTTGTATTCCGGAATGATGACGATAGTCGGTGCGCCGATGGTAATGCGCGGGTCCTGATAAGGCGTTGCCTTAATGCCGCGCGATACCATCAGGCGGATATGGACACCGTTGACCATGCTGTTTGCCGCGAGCACCCCGTAGAGTCGGTCACGCAGCTGCTTTGGTGACACTTCCATTTCCATGTCGAGTGCCTTGCAACCCTCGTACAGCCTTTCCAGATGTGAATCGAGGAAGGCGATGGTGCCTTGGTGCACACGTAGCCCCTCCCAGACTCCGTCGCCGAGAATGAAGCCGCTGTCGAACACCGAAACTTTTGCCTCTTCGCGGATAAAGTGCTCGCCGTTGACGTCTATTTTTATGGTCGCGTTGCGCGGATCATCCTGATATTCATGTGTGCCTTTCATCATTTACCTCTTTAATTTGGTGCTACTACATTATTCGCTGCTACTACCAAGATCGAATTTCTCGCCCATACTGGTGACGTAAAAATGGATTATGCCCGCTTCTTCGATTTCATCAGCCATATTAATCAGGTCGTAAAACGCGCTGCGACTGATCAATGCTTCGAGCCCGTGGCGCAGTTGCAGATAAGGTCGGGGTTCGCCGTTGTCGGCATTGATTTCGATTCGAAGTTGATGGTGACTATCGAGAATAACGCGCTCGCCGATGTTCGTGGTGAAGGCAATCACCGCTACGCCCTTATCTTCAAATGGTTCGACCAGGGTTGCAACAAACGGTGCATCGTCAACCTGAATACGTAGTTTTTCGGCAGGAGTGACGAGGAAATAGTCGTCATCTTCGCGGCGTAATATGCTGGCAAATAATTTAACCAGGCTATCGCGTTGAAAGCCCCGGCCCTGATGGTGCCAGCGGCCATCCGCGGCGATTCGGATATCGATGTCACCGACCTGCGCGGGCGCCCAGGTCAGCTTTGCTTCGCTGGTCTGCTCGGCTTGTTTGATCTGCTCCAGCAGTTGGTCAAGTTCGGACATTTGCACGATTAGATGAGTTGTTAATCGAAGCACAGTGTACCGATTCCGCAATTTAAATCCCGCTTGTTTTGCCTGCGTTTCCTCCCGTTTGAGGGCTTTAGCCAGTAGTTTCAAAGGTCCCTGCGGCTATCGTTTCTGTCGCTTTCGTAGTAATAGCGGATTAAAGCTTTGCTATGATAATATCCGGTTCTATTCACGATCTTACAATTCCAACCCCTGAGACGAACAAATGGCGCAAGCTGACACAAACTCTGATGCGGTCGATCATCGGAAAAAACGCAATCGCGGTAAAACTAAAGGTCGAATTGTCGATCTCAACGCGCTGCTCGACATCCAGGGTTTACTGGGGAAGAAATCCCGTGCCCGTGACTTGTTGATCGAACATTTGCATAAGATCCAGGATAAGTATGGCCATTTGTCGGCAGCACATCTGGTGGCGCTGGCTAGCGAAATGAAAATGGCGCCCGCCGAAGTCTACGAAGTGGCCAGTTTTTACCATCATTTTGATGTGGTTAAGGAAAATGATACAGCACCGCCTGCGCTCACGGTTCGAGTTTGCGAATCGGTGAGTTGCGAAATGGCCGGCAGCGAAGCCATGATAACCGCGCTGGAATCGAGTCTGGGAGATGGCGTGCGCGTGCAGCGAGTTCCCTGCGTCGGGCGTTGCGACAAGGCACCGGTTGCGGTAGTCAATCAATACACGGTTGACCGGGCCACGGTCGAAACGGTTAAGGCGGCGGTTGATGCCGGTCATACGCGGCAGCCGATGCCCGATGACAATATCGATTTCGATGCCTATAAAGCCGATGGCGGCTACCAGACGTTCCAGCGTTTACTCGATGGCGAGATCAGCGGCGACGAAATAATCGAAGCGCTCGAAGGGACTGCTTTGCGCGGGCTCGGCGGTGCCGGATTTCCGGTGGGGCGAAAATGGCGCATCCTGCGTGATCAGCCAGCACCTAGAATGTGTGCGATCAATATCGACGAAGGCGAACCCGGTACCTTTAAAGACCGCTTTTATATGTTGTCCGATCCGCACCGCTTCCTTGAAGGTATGCTGATCGCTGCCCGGGTGATCGGTATCGACGATTGTTATATCTATGTGCGCGATGAATACCCCTCGGTGACTGCCAATCTGCAAAATGCAATCGATGATCTGGTGAATCAATCGGATTATGAATTACCCCGAATCGAAATGCGTCGCGGTGCCGGTGCCTATATCTGTGGCGAAGAATCGGCGATGATCGAATCGATCGAAGGCAAGCGGGGCATGCCGCGTTTGCGTCCGCCTTACGTTGCCCAGGTCGGTCTCTTCGGACGGCCGACGCTGGAACAGAACTGCGAGACGCTGTTCTGGATTCGCGATGTCATCGAAAAAGGTTCCGAATGGTTTGATTCGCAGGGTCGCAACGGCCGCAAGGGCCTGCGCAGTTTTTCAGTGTCGGGACGGGTGAATAACCCGGGCGTGCATCTGGCACCGGCAGGAATCACGATGAAAGAATTGATCGACGAATACTGCGGCGGCATGCTCGATGGTCATCAGTTTTACGGTTATTTCCCGGGGGGAGCTTCGGGGGGTATTTTACCGGCCTCGCTGGGCGATATTCCGCTCGATTTTGACACCCTGCAGGAATACGGCTGCTTTATCGGTTCAGCCGCGGTAATCGTGTTATCGAATCAGGACACCGCCAAGCAGGCGGCATTAAATTCGATGAAATTCTTTGCCCATGAATCCTGCGGACAGTGCACCCCCTGCCGCGTCGGTACCGAGAAAGCGGTGAGTATCATGGAAACCGGTAACTGGGATATCGATCAACTCAACGATTTATCCACGGTTATGATCGATGCCTCAATTTGCGGCCTTGGACAGGCGGCACCCAACCCGATGTTGTCGGTGATTAAATATTTTCCCCATGAGCTGGGACTTGAGGATGAAAAATAATGGCGGCTAATCCTGAAACCATTTTTGAGACGATTGAATTTACCTTCAACGGTGAATCGGTCGAAGCCCTGGCGGGCGAAACCATTCTGCAGGCGGCGAAACGTACCGGCACCGATATTCCGCATCTGTGTTATAGCGAAGACTTACGTGCCGACGGAAACTGTCGCGCCTGCGTCGTCGAAATTGACGGTGAGCGCGTGCTTGCGCCGAGTTGCTGTCGCAATCCGACCCCGGGTATGGTGGTCAACTCGAACAATGAACGTGCCCTGAAATCGCAAAAGCTGGTGCTCGAACTGCTGCTTTCCGATATGCCGGAAACCTCCTATTCGCTCGACAATGAACTGACTTACTGGGCGGACAAGCTGGAAGTCAGCAACCCGCGTTTCAAGCCCCGGCATCAGCCGGTGGCCGATTTGTCGCACCCGGCAATCGCGGTCAATCTCGATGCCTGTATTCAATGTACCCGTTGCGTGCGCGCCTGCCGGGAAACACAGGTGAACGATGTCATCGGTCTGGCAAAGCGCGGGCATCACGCCGAAATCGTTTTCGACCTCGGCGATGCCATGGGTGATTCATCCTGCGTAGCCTGCGGCGAGTGTGTCGCGGCCTGTCCTACCGGCGCCCTGACCAATGCCAATGGTGCGCATCAACTCAAAGCCGATAGTAAAGTCGATTCGGTGTGCCCTTATTGTGGTGTCGGTTGCCTGCTTACCTATCATGTCAAAGATGACAAGATCATTCGCGTCGAAGGACGTGATGGACCTGCCAACTTCAGCCGCCTCTGTGTCAAAGGTCGTTACGGCTTCGATTATGTCAATCACCCCCAACGTTTGTTAAAACCGTTGATCCGCAAAGAAGGCGTGCCCAAGGGGATGAATGAATTTTTTGACCCGTCGGACCCTTCAAAAATGTTCCGCGAAGCCAGCTGGGAAGAAGCGATGACGCTTGCTACCGGCGGGCTGAAGAGCATCAAGGACGAAATGGGCGGCAATGGTCTGGCCGGTTT
>JBLHOA010000155.1:0-7626 GCA_047622345.1 Gammaproteobacteria bacterium
TTTAGTGGAGAGCAACAATGATAAGGTTATCCCATATTGAAGTTTTGGCTGATATAGGTCAGGAGATCTGACTATCCCGGTGGAAACTGAAAAGTTGGTATATTGCTGATTGAAGGCTATCCGCTAATTCCGTTTAGTTGCGTGCTTGAAGTTTTGCGTACTGCAAATCGATTGTCGAACAGTGATCTTTTCGAGTGGGAGTTCTACGCTCCCAATGCTGAGTCGGTGACGTCCAATAGTGGCATTATGGTTCCCACGATTCCACCAGGCGATGCCAAAGATCTCCAGACTCTTGTGATTTGTGCTCCCGCTGATGCGCACAAATTTGATGACACCAGGACTCTTAACTTGCTGAAGAAATTCGATAAACAGGGAGTTAATCTTGGGACTGCGAGTTTTGGTAGTTTTATCCTGGCTAGAGCCGAGTTGCTCGATCACTGCCGTAGTGCCATTCACTGGGAGCATATTCAGATATTTAAGGCGCTTTATCCGCATCTGGAAGTGGCTTTTACCTTGTATGAAATCGAGAATAATCGATTCACCTGTTCGGGTGGTACAGCGGCTATGGACATGATGCTGACATTGATCGAGAACCAACATGGACGCGTTTTGGCACAGGAAATTTCACAGTATTTCCATCATGACCGGATTCGTAGTGATATTGATTCTCAGCAAATGGCTAGTCGTCTTGATCTAGCGGTGAGTGCACCGAAACTCGTCGATGTTATTAACTATATGGAATCGAATATTGAGGAGCCACTGTCACTGCCGAACATTGCGAAACAATGCAATTTATCGCTACGACAAATGGAGTACCTTTTTCACAAGTAACGCAACCCGACACCAAGCCAGTACTACTTATCGCTTCGTTTGTCGCATGCCAGGCAGCTAGTGTTGAATCCCAATCGTAGTCTTATCTCTATCGCTACCGGCTTTACATCCCAGTCTTATTTCGCCACCTGTTACCGCAGGTTTTTTGGTAGTTCGTAGCGTAAGCATCGATCACTGATCGCTATCGAGCGGCAAAACTAATTTCTTCTAAGGTTTTTCGATTTGATCGTGGAAAACGAAATGCAGGAGTATCTTCCTGAAAAACTGGAAAATGCTCCCGTATTCACTGATCTATAAACAGGCTTCGAACAAAGAGTATAGGAAATATTAACCCCCTATTTTCTTATTCCACCAAGTTAAAGAAAGCGATTCGCGAAGCCGTCCTGTCCCGAACACGCGAAATCTGACTGATTCCAGCCGATACGCCCAATATCGCCTAAAACGCCTACGGTTGGTGTGGTGGTGCCCTACCCTCGGATAATGCGTTGAATTCAATTGATTCCGCTTTTTTTCTAAAGCCGTGCAAGTATCTGCATATATTGTTTTTAACGAAATTAGGCATCAATAGGTCGTCGAATACTGTTGGTAGTTGTCAGCAATATAATATTAATCGCATGAATTTATGCTGTATATTCTGCTGCTGCAAATAACCGGGGAATGTGTAGTGCCAAATTTAAGTTATCTAACCGAGTCCAGTCCTGATCGTTACCACCTGAATGATAATCAGGCGACGATGAAGGCCGTGGTGACCACCGGAAATGGTGGATACGACAAACTCGATTACCGGGATGTACCGGTGCCGAAGGCGAGGCCGGGAGAAGTTCTGCTTAAAGTTTTGGCCGCCGGAGTGAACAACACCGAAATCAATACGCGCCTGGGCTGGTACTCCTCCTCGGTTTCCGGCGGAACCGAACAGTTTTCTGAAATCGAATCTGGAGAATCGGATATTGCCGATGGTGGTTGGAGTGGTGCCACCCCGTTTCCATTCATTCAGGGTACCGATTGTTGCGGCCGGGTGGTTGCGTTGGGCGCTGGTGTTGCCAGCGACTGGAAAGATCAACGCGTGCTGGTTCGTGCCTGCATGCGCTTAAATGGGTTTGGATCACTCGATAATATCTGGATGGCTTCAGATTTTGATGGCGCATTTGCGGAGTACGTAAAAGTGCCCATCAGCGAAGTTTTCAAGGTAGATTGTGACTGGAGCGATGTTGGGCTGGCGACCATTCCCTGCGCCTATGGAACTGCCGAAAACATGGTTCATCGTTGCGGCGTAAAACAGGGAGATAAAGTGTTGGTTACCGGCGCCTCCGGTGGCGTGGGTTCCGCCGTGGTACAACTGGTGAAACGACGTGGAGCAGAGGTCATCGCGGTAGCAGGTAAATCGAAAATCGATGCAGTTCGATCTCTCGGTGCAGTGGTTATTGAACGTGGTCGGGACCTGTTGCAGGAACTGGGTCAATCAAGTGTCGATGTGGTGATTGATAATGTTGCCGGTGCTGGATTCGAACCCCTGTTGAAATTGCTCAAAAGGGGCGGTCGCTATGCTTCGTCAGGGGCGATTGCCGGACCCATGGTAACCATGGATATGCGTGATTTTTACCTAAAGGATATTCAGCTGATTGGTTGTACCGCCTGGGATGAGCCGGTTTTCCCGAATTTGATTGGTTATATTGAACGGGGTGAAATCCGCCCCCTGGTCGCAAAAACCTTCGCTTTGAAAGACATTGCCGAAGCACAGCAGGAGTTTCTGAAAAAAGAACATTTTGGAAATTTTGTGCTGACCCCACCACAGTAGCCAAACGCCAAAGAAACGCCAAATGACAGACACTTTAGAAATTCTCGATAAATTCTAACGTCGGCATTGCGACACGACCGGGCCAGGATGACCGGTACGGGGCATTTTGGAATTAAGCCGACGGCCCCCGTGTAGCCGCCATTTTCTGAATATATAAAGCGGTCATCAAATCGAGGTGGGCACCGCCACCGTTTTTGAACAGGGTAATTTCGTCGTCACGGCTGCGACCTTCGCCGCCGTTGCACAGGTCGTACAAATCTCCCTTAACATCACTCTCACTGATCAATCCTTTTTTAATCGGGATGATGAGTTCGCCGATGTCATGGATCGTGGTTTCGCGGGCATCGACAAACAGGGTCGCTTTGCTGATCAGGGTATCGTCGGCTTCACGCATATCCGGGCGATAGGCACCGATCAGGTCGACATGGCTGCCGGGTTTGATCCAGTCACCTTTGAGCACGGGTTCGATGGACATAGTCGCGCTTGAAATAATGTCGGCCAGACCAAGGGATTTTTCTAAACTTTGCATGGCTTCGGTATTTTTGTGCCCGGCGAGCTGCTCTGCTTTGGCATAGCTGCGGTTCCAGACAATGATTCGTTCAAGCGCTGGGAAGCATTCTCGATAGGCATCAATCAGTGAATCTGCAACTGCACCGGCACCGACAATGGTTAACACTTTGCTATCAGCACGGGCCAACAGGCGGGCACCGAGCACCGAATCGGCGGCGGTTTTCCATTTCGTAACTAAGGTACCGTCGATTAAAACGGTGGGAACACCGGTTTCATCATCAAACAGGGTAACAACGGCATGGATGCTGGGTAAAACGGGGCTTCTATCCAGATTACCGGGGAATATGGTCGCGGTTTTTACACCGATTCCGGCCCCTTTGATCCAGGCGGCGCGATTGAGCACGGCGTTGTTACCCTGCTCGAACAGAATATCGTCGATATGCGCACGGCTTTGCTGGTGGCCCGCCATCAGCGCATTGCTGACCGCTTCCCAGCTTAAAAGGTGTTCAACGTCGCGGGCCTGCAAAAAAGGAATCATGGTCGGGTTATTTGCCTTTCAACATGGGCCAGGTATCCCCGATGCGGTAGCCTTCGGGCCAGGGGTCGCTGGGGTCGAGCATATGCTGGTAAGTCCCGGTCAACCAGGCGCGACCAGAAATTTCGGGGACAATGGCCGCCTTGTCGCCCAGTTTTGTGGTTTTAACGATGCGACCATCAAAGCGCGAGTTAATCACCGAGCGCATAATTAAGCGTTCGCCGACTGCCATCAGACCGCGGGCGTGTAGCACTGCCATGCGCGCCGATACACCCGTACCCGTTGGTGATCGGTCGAGTTTTCCGGGTTGAATAACAACCGTATTCTTAATCGATTTAATGCCGCCTTCTTCGGTCATCGGGGCATGGATTTGACAGAAGGAACAATGGCGCCAGTCCGGGTTGGTTGGGTGATTGAAACCAAGTTGTTCGTTCGCCGCATTGGTGATCTTGATGCCGGTTTCGGCCAGATCACGGGCTTCGTCAGGGGTAATCGCAAAGCCGAGTGCTACGGCGCTTGCCATCACGAAGCTATCACCACCAAATGCCGTATCGACGGTTAAGGTTCCGATGCCTTCGACTTCCAGGGTGGCATCCAGCTTATCGGCAAACGACGGGACGTTTTGCACAGTCACCTTCTCGACCTTGCCATTTTTGCAGCTGGCGGTTACTTCGACCAGACCACCCGGGGCTTCCAGGGTTATACGGGTTTCAGGTTCGGTCATCGGCAAAATACCGGTTTCCAGCAAAACAGTCGTCACACACATGGAGTTGGAACCCGACATCGGTGGAGTGTCTTCCGGTTCCATAATAATCCAGCCCATTTGCGCCTTCGGGTTTTTGGGCGGCACCAGCAGGTTGACATGCCGAAAGACCCCGCCGCGTGGCTCGTTCAGCACAAAATTACGCAGGTTTTCATCGCTGGCGATAAAGCGTGACTGTTCCCACAAAGTATCGCCCGGAGGTGGGGCAACGCCCCCGACGATGACATCGCCTACTTCACCTTCAGCATGACAGCCGACGATATGAATCACTTTTGAAGATCTCATATTTATTGCAACCCTAAGCCCGACAGGCTCCTAAATATTCTTAACCAATCTTAACGCATTATAAATCGCCGCATGCGTATTACGCGCCGACACAGCATCTGCGCCGCGAAATAGTTGAAACTTGCCAACATCGTTGGGGCGACCCGACTGTGGTTTACCCGCGATCAGTTCGGCCTGGTCGACAGCGCCCAAATTACTCAATGCGGGTTTTAGACCGAAATAAATATCATTGAGTGGAATGGTGCCGTGGTTGACGATAATTTGATCGAAGCTGCGCTGCCTGATCCTGTCGCTACAATCGCTACCGATATTGGCGATCAAGCGGTCGCCCTCTTTGACCACGCTCTTCAACCAAAAAGTGACGGTGAAGGTGGTATTTTTATCCTGCATGCTGCGCATATAGGGAACCAGATTCATCACCATGACATCGGGCGCGAAACTTCGGTCGGGTGTCATGATTTCAACTTTGGCCCCGGTTGCGGCAATAATCTAGGCAGCCTGTAAACCGGCATGGTCGCCCGCATAGTCATAGATCAGCGCGTCCTGGCCGGGTTTAATGCTGCGCGAGATAATATCCCAGGTCGACTCGACCAGCTCGTTACCGGCCTCAAGCACTTCGGTATGCGGTAAACCACCGGTAGCAACAATGACCACATCGGGGTTTTGCGCGATAACATCTTCGGCTTCGGCCATCGTTTCAAACTGAAACTCGACGCCGCGTTTTTCGCATTGCGCGATGCGCCAGTCGATGATCGAAATCATTTCGCGTCGCCTCGGGCTTTGCGAGGCCAGACGCAGCTGCCCACCGGGCTCCGCGGTTGCTTCAAACACAACGACTTCATGACCGCGTTCAGCGGCAACTCGCGCGGCTTCAAGCCCGGCCGGCCCTGCTCCGATGATGACTACTTTCTTCTTCACTTTCGCAGCTGGAATATCATGCAGCATGGTCAGCTTCCGGCCTGAAAAATACGATCGAGGCAGTAGGTTGCACCAACGCAGGGACGAATATCGTCCTCTTCGCCGGCGATAATTTTACGCACAATATGCGGGTCGGCCAGATGCGCCCGGGTCATGCCGACCATATCGATCAGACCGGCACGAACCGCATGGCGGGCCGTCGCGACATCAGGAATGCGCGCTGCGTAGAAGGTCGGCATGCCCGTTGCTTTACGCACTTCACCGGAAAAGTCCAGCCACGGTGCGCTCTTCGTACCCTGCCCGGGAATGACATCGGCCAGCGCCGGGTCGGTATCGATATGACCCCGAATCACGTTGAGGAAGTCGACCAGGCCATCTGCCTTCAGCCGCTTTGAAATTTCGATGCCATCCAGCGCGCTCAATCCACCCTCGGCAACTTCATCGGCGGTGTAGCGAATGCCGACAATAAACTCATTGCCAACGCGCTTACGGATTGCCCTTAAAACGTCATTCGAAAAGCGTAAGCGGTTTTCCAACGAGCCACCGTAGGGCGCATCGAGCGTATTGGTCAAAGGTGGCTAGAATTGATCTATTAAATGGCCATACGCCTGTAACTCGATGCCGTCGGGGCCCGCCGCCTGCATGCGCTCGGCCGCAGCGGCATAGTCGGTGACGACGCACTCTATGTCTCAGACTTCCATTTTTTTGGGAACGCCCGATGCGACGTCTCGCGGTTATGCGAAGGAGACACAGCTGGCAGCCAGTCACCCTTGCTCCAACTGGTGCGGCGACCGAGGTGGGTAAGCTGGGCCAGCACCGCACAACCATGTTCGTGACAACTATTGGTGAACTGGCGCATCCATGGCACGACTTCATCTTTATAAGCCATGATATTATTGAAAACCGCCGGGCTATCCCGCGAAATAGCGGCGGAGCCTGCGGTCATCGTCATGCCGATGCCCGCCCTCGCCCGCTCCTCGTGGTAAGCCCGATACCGTTCCTTGGGCATGCCGTCTTCGGCGTAGGCGGGTTCGTGACTGGTGATCATGATCCGGTTTTTAATCGTTAAATGTTTGAGCTGATAGGGTTGTAGCAGTGGATCGCCTGACATGTTGGTGGTACCCGGTTCGATTAGAATCGGCCGAATAACAGCATTCTTGACACTACCGTCAATTAAATAAACATTTGTGTACCATACACGCATTAACGACAGCAGAAACATCATGCAACAGCAACTACAGTAAAGACTAATTTACGCGGCTCGGCGGATATCTGGCTGGATGCAGCCTATCAGATTCTGATTGAATCGGGGGTAGAATCGGTCAAGATTATGACTCTTGCAAATCACTTGAACCTGTCGCGAACCAGTTTTTACTGGCATTTTAGCGACCGCGAGGCGTTGCTCGATGCATTGATAGAGCGCTGGCAAAAACACAATACCGGCAACCTGATCGCGCGCACCGAACTCTATGCTGACAGCATCGCCGAAGCGGCGTTAAACCTTTGCGATTGCTGGGTTGACCCGCCGCTATTTGATTCCCATCTCGACTTTGCCATGCGCAACTGGGCGCAGCAATCAGCCAAACTAAAAGCCATTTTCGAAGCAACTGATAAAGCCAGAATCAGTGCCATTATGCGCATGTTTTCGCGATTTGGATTTAACCAGACCCAGGCCGATATTCGCGCGCATATGGTGTACTTCACCCAGATTGGTTACATCGCAATGATGGTCGAAGAAACCTTTGAGACCCGCCTGGAGCGAGTTCCGGCTTATGTCGAAAGCTTCTCGGGTCAGGCACCAACCAGCGCCGAACTTGCCCGGTTCAATTCCCGGCATCAAGCAGCCCCGTAGCTTGAGATAAGGAACGACTCCGACCGTCAAATTGCAACGTCAGCAAAATGGCCGAAGCTGTGATTAAGGTGTGTTTCCCTTCAGCTACTTCAGCTAAGGTTTTACCTCTGCGCCTTTGCGAGAGAAACAATGATCTA
>JBLHOA010000156.1:0-7610 GCA_047622345.1 Gammaproteobacteria bacterium
TTATTGAACCTCTGACTCCGGCGAGGTTTCTAACGACTATCAAGCGAAGAAAACTCTGATTTTTCCAGAGTTTTCCCGGCTCAGGGCAGGTTTTTGCTCCTGCACCGACAGTAGGCGCTTTAGGCGATACAGGGAGCAATTGCCGAGAACCGCAGTGTACATGGAGTACATGAGGATCGACGGGGCGGTCTTCCGTGGGGCTGGCGCACCAGCACGGAGCTGACGCCACAATCGCAGAATAAAGTGCATTTTTAGAGCTGCCCTTAGCTGGATTTGGGCATTTCCTTGATATAGAGATCGTGCTTGCTGTAGGGGATTTCGATTTTCTCTTCGATGAACCGTTTATAGATTTTACAATTTAACGAATCGATAACGCGACCGCGCAACATCGGCTGGTCGATCCAGCCAAGCAATTCAAAGTCGAGGCTGGAGGCGCCGAATTGACGCATACGCACGCGCGGCTCGGGGTCGCCGACAATCATTTCCTCTTCCAGCGCAATCTCTATCAATATCCGACGCACCAGATCGATGTCAGAACCGTAGGCAACACCGACCGCGATTCGAATTCTTGATTTTTCGGCTGGGCCGCCCGATTCGTTGATGATCTTGGTGTTACCCATGACCGAGTTGGGCACCGTAATCTCGACATCATCGCGAGTCAGCAGGCGTGTGCTACGGATGCCGATGTGGGTAATTTCACCGCGTTCGCCCGAATCGAGCACGACATAGTCGCCGATTTTATAAGGCGCATCGGCGAGAATAAAAACGCCGGAAAACAGGTTCGCCAGGGTGTCCTTGGCGGCGAAACCGACGGCGATACCGACGATACCCGCCGACGCCAGCCAGGCGGTCATATCGACTTCCCAGGCTGAAAAAATAATGTATACGGCAATCACCACAATGCCGATGTTGGAAATGTTTTCAAATAGCGGCAGGGTTTGCAGGTGCAATATCTGCATGTGCTTTTCGTGGCTGGCGATCTGGCGCAGAATCAAACGTATGATGCGCATCAAAAATAAGAACCAGACGATATAGCCGATGGTGAGCAGCGACGAATAAACAATGCCGTTAAATGGCTCGGGAAACTTTAATATGACCGCGGCCAGCGCCAGGCCGATTAGAATGACACTGCTGTGAATCGGGCCACGCAGCAGTTCGATGAGCTGGTTGTCAAATTGAATGCGGGTACGACTGGCAAGCTTGGCCACGGTGCTGATAATTACCCTGTTTAACACCCAGGCGAGCAAAAAGGAGGCGAGCACGATAACCAGTGCCTGCAACCAGGGGTTGTCGCCGAATAAGCCGAGGTAGGGCCCGACTGAACTTCGCAGTTCGGCTAGCATTCGATGACGTTGACCGCGAGACCGCCGCGCGAGGTTTCTTTGTATTTGGTTTTCATGTCCGCTCCGGTTTCACGCATGGTTTTGATGACCTTGTCCAGCGAGACGAAATGCTGGCCATCGCCACGCATCGAAATTCGTGCGGCGTTGATTGCCTTCACTGCAGCCATCGCATTACGTTCGATGCAGGGCACCTGTACCAGCCCGCCGATCGGATCGCAGGTTAACCCGAGATTATGTTCCATGCCAATTTCGGCCGCGTTTTCAGCCTGCTCAGGGGTGCCGCCCAATACTTCGGTGAGCGCTCCGGCGGCCATCGAGCAGGCGCTGCCCACTTCACCTTGACAGCCGACTTCGGCCCCGGAGATCGATGCATTCTCCTTGTAAAGTATGCCGATGGCACCCGCGGTTAACAAAAAGCGGACGATGCCGTCGTCGTCGGCATCGGGGATGAAATGGTAATAGTAATGCATCACTGAAGGGATAATGCCGGCCGCACCATTGGTCGGTGCAGTAACCACGCGTCCACCGGCAGCGTTTTCCTCGTTCACCGCGAGCGCGTAGAGGTTTACCCAGTCGAGCGTGGTCAAGGGGTCCAAACGGGAGACTTCGGAGTCATTGCTCAATTTGCGAAACAGATCCGCCGCGCGGCGTTTAACCTTTAAGCCGCCGGGCAAAATGCCTTCGTTGAGGCAACCGTTATTGACGCAGGTTTGCATTACCGCCCAGATATTCAGTAAGCCACTGCGAATCTCTTCTTCGCTGCGCCATACCTTTTCATTGGCCATCATCACGTCGCTGATGCGCAGGTCGTGGTTGGCGCAATGAATGAGCAGATTAACCGCCGATTTAAACGGGTAGGGCAGCTTGCTGTCGTCTTCGACGATGCGGTCGGCCCCGGCCGCCGTTTCATCGACGATGAATCCACCGCCAACCGAATAAAAGGTCGATTTTTTGATCAGTTCACCGGCGCCATCAAAAGCAGCGAAGGTCATGCCGTTCGAATGAAAGGGCAGGGTTTCGCGGCGGTGCATGATCAAATGCTTTTTGTCGGTAAAGTTAATCGCGTGATGGCCGAGCAGCTGCAGGCTTTGTTCGGCGCGTATTTTTTCGAGGCGTGCGTCGACGCCTGTGGTATCGACGGTTTCGGGCAGGTCGCCTTCAAGACCGAGGATTATCGCCTTGTCGCTACCGTGCCCCTTACCGGTCGCACCGAGCGAGCCGTAGAGGTCGGTTTTGATCGAGGCGACGTCGGTCAGCAAGCCCTGTTGTTGCAGGTTTTGCACGAACTGGTTCGCCGCGCGCATCGGTCCGACCGTATGCGAACTAGAGGGACCGATACCGATCGAAAATAAATCAAAAACACTAAGTGCCATCGAGCAATCCTATCTGAGGTAGCCGTTAAAGTATGGCGCCAGAATAAGCGTTTAATCATTCCATTATGGTCTGAATACGTCTCGTTTTTATCTGTTTACGCTTAGCCCTGGTCGACTAGTCTTCATCGACGTAGGAGGAAAGGGGCGGGCAGGAGCAAATCAGGTTGGTGTCACCGAATTTGTTGTCCACCCGGCCGACTGGCGACCAGTACTTATTATCGCGTAACGTGGCCAAGGGGTAAGCCGCTAGTTCGCGACCATAGCCATGCTCCCATTTGTCGCCACAGACTTCTTCGACCGTGTGCGGGGCATTCTTCAGGGGGTTGTCTTCGGGGTCCATTCGACCCGCTTCGATTTCCGCAATTTCGGCACGAATGGAAATCATCGCGTCACAGAAGCGGTCGATTTCTTCTTTCGATTCCGACTCGGTCGGTTCGATCATCAAGGTGCCCGCGACCGGAAACGACATTGTTGGCGCGTGGAAGCCGTAATCGATAAGTCGTTTGGCAATGTCATCGACGGTAATGCCGCAGGCTTTGACCACGCGCGTATCGATGATGCATTCGTGCGCGACCATGCCATTCGGACCGGTGTAGAGAATGGGGAAGTGATCTTTTAGGCGACTGGCGATGTAGTTGGCGTTCAAAATCGCGATCGAAGTTGCTTTGGGCAAACCTTCATTGCCGAGCAGGGCAATGTAGGCCCAACTGATCGGCAGAATGCCAGCGCTGCCGAATGGCGCCGCGGCGACCTTGTTTTCGCCGTTTTTATTCAGGCTGGTCGACGGCAGAAAGGGTCGCAGATGTTCTTTAACGCCGATCGGGCCGACGCCCGGGCCGCCACCACCGTGCGGAATGCTGAAGGTTTTGTGCAAGTTAAGGTGCGACACGTCGCCGCCGAACTTGCCCGGTGCGCAAACGCCGACCATCGCGTTCATGTTGGCGCCATCGATATAAACCTGGCCGCCGTGGTCGTGCACCAGTTTGCACACGTCGCGCACGTTATCTTCGAACACACCGTGGGTAGAGGGGTAGGTAATCATGATCGCGGCGAGATTATCGCTGTGCTTTTCACATTTTTCACGCAGGTCATCCATGTCGATGTTGCCTGATTTGGCGATACCGACAACCACGACTTTCATCCCCGCCATCTGTGCCGAGGCCGGGTTGGTGCCGTGTGCCGAGGAAGGAATAACGCAGATATTACGGTGCCCTTCGTCGCGACTCTGGTGGTAGGACTTGATCGCGAGCAGCCCCGCGTATTCACCCTGCGCACCTGAGTTGGGTTGCAGCGACATCGCATCGTAGCCGGTACAGGCGCAAAGCATTTGTTCGAGTTCGGTAATCAACAATTGATAACCCTGCGCCTGATCGAGCGGCACGAAGGGGTGGATGCGCCCGAAACCGGGCCAGGTGACCGGAATCAGTTGCGTCGCTGAATTCAGTTTCATCGTACAGGAACCCAGCGGAATCATACTGCGGTCGAGTGCCAGGTCCTTGTCGGCGAGCTTACGCATGTAACGCATCAAATCGGTTTCGGAATGGTGCTTGTTGAATACCGGATGAGTCAGGTACTCGCTGGTTCGCACCAGCTTGGGCGGCAAACTGCTGCCCGCGGCCGCGTCGATGTCGGCCATCTTGATCTGGTCGCCCTGGTCATGGGTAAACACGTTATACAGGGTGGTAATATTTTGCTTGGTGCAAATTTCGTCAAGCGAGATACCGACGGTGCGATCATCGACCTGACGCAGGTTGATTTTCTCGCCGCGCGCGGCGGCCATGATAAATTCGGTCGCGTTGCCGGTATGTACCGTAATCGTGTCGAAGTAATGCTCGGTGGTGACTTTGAGCCCGAGTTTGCGCAAGCCTTCGGCGAGCACAATGGTGAGGCGGTTGATGCGCTGCGCAATGCGGCGTAATTCTTCGGGGCCGTGGTAAACGGCAAACATGCTCGCCATCACCGCGAGTAAAGCCTGCGCGGTGCAGATGTTGCTGGTCGCCTTTTCGCGACGGATGTGTTGTTCGCGGGTTTGCAGCGCCAGGCGCAGTGCCGGTTTGCCGTGGTTGTCCACCGAAACGCCGATCAGTCGGCCGGGCAGCGAGCGTTTGAAAGCATCGCGTGTCGCCATAAAAGCAGCATGCGGGCCACCGTAGCCTAATGGCACGCCGAAGCGTTGCGAACTGCCGACGACAATGTCGGCACCAAACTCACCCGGCGGGGTGAGCAGGGTCAGGCTGAGCAGGTCGGCGGCGACGGCTACCAGGCCCTGTTTGTCGTGAATTTTCTGCACCAGATCGGCATAGTCGTGAATTTCGCCGGTGGAGCAGGGGTATTGCAGCAGTACACCGAATAGCTCGGGGTTGTCGGCGGCCTGGAATGGGTCGCCGATGACGACTTTAATACCCAGGTGCTTGGCGCGGTTGCAGGCCACTTCGATGGTTTGCGGGTGGCAGGTATCGGCAATGTAAAACACCTGGCTTTTGCTTTTCGACAGGCGCTGACACATGGTCATGGCCTCGGCCGCGGCGGTGGCTTCGTCGAGCATCGACGCATTCGCCATTTCCATGCCGGTAAGGTCGCTGATCATGGTTTGAAAATTGAGCAGCGCTTCTAGCCGGCCCTGCGAAATTTCGGGCTGATAAGGGGTATAGGCGGTGTACCAGGCGGGGTTACGCAACAAATTACGCTCGATTACGGTCGGCGTGTGCGTGTTGTAATAACCCATGCCGATGAACGACTTGAACAATTGATTGCGCGTGGAAATGTGATAAAGCCGGTTGAGTACCTGCCTTTCTGAACGGCTGGCCTTCACCTTTAAGGTCTTACGCCGCCGGATCGACTCTGGCACCACTTTGTCGAGCAGTTCATCAAGACTATTGAGACCCAGTTCGGCGAGCATTGCCGGCTCATCGACCGACCCCGGCCCGATATGTCGACGGATAAATCCGTGAAAAATGTCGAGATCTTTCAATTTAAGGTCAAGATTTGGCATAGCATAATCCC
Source organism: Gammaproteobacteria bacterium (assembly GCA_047622345.1). Lineage (GTDB taxonomy): Bacteria > Pseudomonadota > Gammaproteobacteria. The sequence continues at coordinate 5,720 of JBLHOA010000156.1, forward strand.
GTAGCGGTTACGTTGATGAAGGTGATGAGTGTAAGTATTCCGGTCTGTTCCTAGTGTTTTTATGATACTGGTATCATTTAAATTTATCGCGGACAAGCATGCCGGTATCAGGCGTCGAATTCAAGCCTTTGTACGAGTTGATCGGTGAGCCATTGGCGCATAAACCCGGCCGCGGTCAGGGCGACCTGTTCGGGGTCGACCCATTCACACAAACCTTCGCAGATTTCTGAAAAATTGGCCCCATCAGCGGCCTGTTCGATCGCCCAGGCTTCGTGCACCTCGAGCGAACGCCAGTGAATGCGCATGTCCTGGCGCCACAGCAGCCATCGCTGCGGATGCTCGTCGCGCTGTTTGTCCGGCATGGCCACTTCGCTTTCAACTTCACTTTCTGCCGCGTTGGCGATCGCCGGAATATTCCAGTACAGATCGAGCCATTGCATCGCCGGCTTGAAGTGAAAGCGGATCGTTGCCCAGGCCTCGGGGGGCAGGGTCGCCATCTGTCCGGGCTGAAATAACTCCTCGCTGTGGACCTTGTCGAAGAGCAACGATTTGGCCCAGGCGTAATCGCAAAGCTCCTGTACAAATTCGTGATCGTCGCCCTGGTAATGTTCAGTAATATAACGCGACAGATTCCCTCCGAACCAGCGCACCGACGGGTTACGGGAGGGGTAATGCTTGAGGTAATCGAGGGTCAGGTTTTCGAAGGCTGCACGCCCGAGGTAGTGATTGAGCGCGGCAAAGTCGACCGCCAGGGCGTCGATCAAACGCAGTCGGTAGGCATTGTAATACACCCCGAGGCGGTGTTGGGCGAGGGCATCGGCATTGCTGGAAATGTCGGCTTCGATACTTTCATTGCCGGTGATCAGGTAATCCTGAAAGCGCAATTGCAGGTCGCGTAGTTCGCTCATTGCTTATTCGCCGATAAAAACTTATTCATAAATAATAGGGCGTGGCGATTTCCCGCGCACGGTCGAGTTCGAGCAACAGCTCTTCCAGCGGGGGGATATTGCCATCGCGTTCGATCATCGTCGACACCGGTCCCAGCCGCTTCGCCGCTTCTTCGTAAAGCGCCCACACCGGTTCGATGACGTCCTGGTCGTGGGTATCGATAATCAAATTGCCTTCGTTGCTGTGCCCGGCAATGTGATGCTGCCACACGCGTGCCGCGGGCACGCCTTCGAGGTAGTCGATGGGGTCGTAATGGTGGTTGTAACTGCTGACGTAAATATTGTTCACGTCGAGCAGCAGATAGCAGTCGGCCTTTTCGGCGATAGCCGAGAGGAATTCCCATTCGGGCATGGCATCGTCGCGATAGGTGACGTAACTCGACAGGTTTTCGATCAGCATTTGCTGGCCGATAATGTCCTGCACGCGGGCGATGCGATCGGCAACGTGGTTGATTGCTTCTTCGCTGTAGGGCAGCGGTAGCAGGTCGTGCATGTTTTTTTTGTCGACCCCGGTCCAGCACAGGTGGTCGGAAATCCAGCGCGGTTGCACGCGCTCGATCAATGTTTTGAGTTGTTTCAGGTACTCCAGATTGAGCGGGTCGCTACTGCCCAGCGACATCGACACTCCGTGCATCACCATCGGGTAGTCCTGACGGATAATATCGAGATAATAAAGCGGTTTGCCGCCGTCGATCATGTAGTTTTCGGTGAGAATTTCGAACCAGTCGATGTTCTTAGGTGTCTGCGCAATGACGTCCTGATAGTGCTCGCTGCGCAGGCCCAGGCCGAATCCGAGAAAGGGTTTAGTTGAAACCTGGGTCATTTAATAAAGTTATTCCGGTAACGGCGGCTGCGCCATTGTAACGAGCGGGCAAAAAAATGCACCGAACCAGTCGGTGCATTTTTGTCTAGCTGATAAATAAAGCTTAAGCTTCGAATTTACC
>JBLHOA010000157.1:0-7598 GCA_047622345.1 Gammaproteobacteria bacterium
GGGCGCGCTTTACCACCACTTCCCGAATAAGCTCGAACTTGGCTACGCGGTCGTCGACGAAGTCATTGCCAATCGAATTTATCTCAGCTTTATCCAGCCCCTGGAAAGTAGCCGCGACCCAATCGAAGGGTTTGCCGCAATGATAGAGAAAACGGGCAGGGAGTTTTCCATGACCGACATCGAGCTCGGTTGCCCGCTCAGTGTGCTCGCCCAGGAAATGACCTCTATCGATGAAGGCTTTCGCAGTCGTTTAACCAAAATTTACGAGCTCTGGCACCAATCGCTGGCTGATGTGCTGCGTAAAGCGAAAGACGATGGGCTAATCAAAGACGAAGTAGACCCCTATGCGCTCGCGGTGATGCTGGCCGCAACCATGGAAGGTTGCCTGACCGCCGCCAAGGTTGCGCAGGATATGGACAAGCTATACCAATGTGGATGCGGAATAACCCAGTATCTACAGCTGATTCGAAAATAACAAAAGGAGATTTTTTATGGCTAAACAATTTGCAGAATTTATTCTGCGTTATAAATGGATGGCAATTATTGTTTCCCTGCTATGGGTAATGGTGATGGGGGCCGGGGCACAATACCTGACCTTTACCAACGATTATCGCGTGTTTTTCGGTGACGATAACCCGCAACTGGTCGCCTTTGAAAACCTGCAGGATACCTATGCAAAATCCGACAATGCGATGTTTATTCTGGTGCCCAAAGACGGGCAGGTTTTCACCCGTGAAACCCTGAGCGCAGTTGCCTGGTTGACCGAACGTGCCTGGGAAACGCCTTATTCCACCCGCGTCGAATCCTTGAGCAATTACCAGCATACCTCGGCCGAGGGCGACGACCTGGTGGTTGAAAATCTCGCCTACCAACCGGAAAGCCTGAGCGATGATGACCTGGCTAGCATTCGTGCGATAGCGCTCAATGAACCGGTGTTGCTTAACCGTTTAATTTCTCCCTCAGCGCATGTCACCGGGGTCAATATCAATATTGAATTACCTGGAGTCGATCCTATCTCCGAGAACCCCGAAGTCGTGGTATTTGTGCGCGCCCTGCGTGCGGAATTTATGCAGAAATACCCCGATATCGACGTCAAGATGACCGGCATTATTATGATGAACGAAGCCTTCCCCGAGGCAAGTAAATACGATATGTCGACCCTTTTCCCGATCATGCTGCTGCTATTCATGGTGGTGCTTTATTTCTGGGTTAAGGGACTTGCCGGCACCCTGACCACCTTCCTCGTTATAATTTTTTCCATTGTCGGCGGCATGGGCATGGCGGGCTGGCTTGGTATTGCGTTAACCCCGCCGTCATTTTCGGCGATTATGATTATCCCGACCATGGCGATCGCCGATAGCGTGCACGTATTAATGAATTACGTATTACTGGCGCGCAAGGGTGAAAGCAAGCACGACGCCATGGTCGATAGCATCCGCATCAATTTACAACCGGTTTTTCTTACCAGTGTGACCACCGCGATCGGTTTTATGAGCATGAATTTTTCCGATGCGCCGCCGTTTCGCGACCTCGGCAATATTGTCGCCATGGGGGTAATGGTTGCCTTTGTCCTCAGCGTTACATTTCTGCCGGCGATGATGATGGTATTGCCGGGCAAGCAAAAAGTGCACGAATCGGCCTCCAGTCTGGTGATGCAGCGTTTCGCTGAATTTGTCATTAGTAATCGACGCAAACTATTGATTGGAATGGGGCTTGCCAGCCTGGTTATCATTTCATTCGTACCGAAAAACGAACTGAACGACGATTTCGTCAAATATTTCAGCGAAAAAATCGAATTTCGGCGCGATGCCGATTTTGCCTCGGCCAATCTGAGCGGGCTTTATCTGATTGAATACTCGCTCGAATCGGGGCTCGACGGAGGCGTCAGTGATCCGCAGTTTCAGCAGAATATGGAAAATTTTGCCAACTGGTATCGTGCGCAGCCCGAAGTGATTCACGTCAATGTCATTTCCGATACCTTTAAGCGCTTGAATAAAAGTATGCACGGCGACGATGACAGCTGGTATCAATTGCCCGCAGAGCGCGAACTCGCGGCGCAATATCTGCTGCTCTACGAAATGTCATTGCCCTATGGGCTTGATTTGAATAATCAGCTCAACATCGATAAATCGGCGACGCGAATGACCGTAATGCTGCGCAATATGACGACGAAGACGGTGCTGGCGCTGGAAGAACGTGCCCAGCAATGGTTACGGGACAACGCGCCCACGGCGATGCAAAACGATGGTGCCAGTCCGACGCTGATGTTCAGCAATATCGGCGAGCGAAATATTAAAAGTATGTTACTCGGTACTACAATTGCACTCATTCTGATTTCGATTATTCTGATGTTCGCGCTGCGCTCGTTCAAGATAGGATTGATCAGCCTGATTCCGAATCTGATTCCGGCGGCGCTGGCTTTCGGTGCCTGGGGGCTTGCCGTCGGGCAGATCGGTCTTGCCCTGTCGGTCGTCACGGGCATGACGCTTGGTATCGTGGTCGATGATACCGTTCACTTTCTCAGTAAATACCTGCGTGCGCGACGCGAAAAGAATTTGAATTCCGAAGATGCGGTGCGCTATGCCTTCAATACCGTTGGCCTGGCATTAGTCGTCACATCGATAGTCTTGATAGCAGGCTTCCTGGTGCTCACTTTTTCCGCCTTCGCGTTAAACTCAAACATGGCTTTAATGACTGCGGTAACCATCGTGTTTGCCATAGTCGCCGATTTTCTATTATTACCCCCGCTGTTAATGGCGCTCGATAGCAAGGAGAAATCAAATGCTTAAACTTTATAAACTGATCGCAATTGCCTTACTGATATTGCCGACCCTGGTGCAGGCGCAATCGCCCGAGGAAAAAGGTTTGCAGATTGCGCAGGCAGCGAAAGCTTTCGATAAGGGTTTTATCGATTTCACCGCAAACATGACGATGACATTGATTAACAAATCAGGTGAAACGTCGAGTCGCCAGATTCGCATCCGCACGCTTGAAGTCGAAGGTGATGGCGACAAGAGCATGTCGATTTTCGATGAGCCAGCTGATGTTAAAGGCACTGCCATGTTGACCTATTCGCATGGGCTGGAGCCCGATGATCAATGGCTGTATCTGCCAGCCCTGAAAAAGGTCAAACGCATCAGCTCACGTAATAAGTCTGGCCCCTTTATGGGCAGTACCTTCGCCTTCGAGGACCTGGGGTCGCAGGAAGTGGAGAAATATACTTACAAATACCTGCGCGATGAAGCCTGTGGCGATCTCAGTTGTTATGTGCTTGAACGATATCCGGCCTATGAACATTCGGGCTATACCCGTCAGCTGGCCTGGATTGACACGCAGGGTTATCGACTGGTCAAAGCAGAGTTCTACGACCGTAAAAAATCTTTATTGAAAACATTAATGGCCTCGGATTTCCAGCAATATCAGGGTCACTACTGGCGTCCCGGGAAAATGGAAATGCAAAATCACCAGTCGGGCAAGTCGACCTTGCTGGAATGGAAGGACTACCAGTTTAAAACGGGCCTGGAGGAACGTGACTTTCGTTCGCAATCGCTGAAAAGAGCGAATTAAGTCCAATGATCAGCCGGTTAACAACGATCTGTGCGGCTGCACTGCTATTGTCGACCTCGGCCAGTGCATTCGCCGAGTTGAGCGGCAATATTGCAGTGGAGTCGCTGAACTTCAGTCACGAGGGCCAGTTCCCTGAGCAATTCGATAGCAACACGACCTTATCGATAAAACCGAAGCTTGATGGCGAATGGAACGACGGCGACGATCTGTGGAGCGTCGAAGTTTTTGCCCGTGCCGACGATAAGGATGACGGCCGCGATCACGCCGATATCCGTGAATTGATGTGGCTGCATATCGATGGCGATAACGAATGGCGGGTCGGCATTAATACCATGTTCTGGGGAGTCACCGAATCGCAACATCTGGTCGATGTTATCAATCAGGTTGATCAGGTTGAAGGCGTTGACGGCGAAGACAAGCTCGGGCAACCGATGCTGCACTTGAAGCGTTACGAAGACTGGGGGGTAGTCGATTTTCTCATTCTGCCCGCTTTTCGCGAAAGGACTTTTCGCGCCGGAGCAGGGCGCCTACGCCCGCCGTTGGTGGTCGACACCGATCAGGCCAGTTATCAGTCGCGCGATGAAGACCGACACATCGATTACGCCCTTCGCTTTTCGCAGACCTACGGCGACCTTGATCTCGGCGTTTCCTGGTTTGACGGTACTCGCCGTGAACCGCTGCTGTTGCCCGCTACCGACGCCAATGGAGAACCGGTGCTGACGCCCTATTATGAACAAATGACGCAGCTGGGCGTCGATGCGCAATTGATCTACGTCGACTGGATATGGAAACTCGAAATGGCACATCGCCAGGCTAATTCCAGCGATATGGATGCCTTTACCGCCGGATTTGAATACAGCTTTTACAGCATTTTTGAATCGAATACCGACCTTGGTGCAATTGTTGAATTCTCGCACGACAACCGCGCCGAAGGGCTGCGTGGTCCCTTCGATCGCGATGTATTTATCGGCGGTCGATTCGCCTTCAATGACGCACAATCGAGCGAAATTCTCGCCGGCATGGTGGTCGATATCGAAAATGACAGTCGCAGTTTCAGGCTGGAAGGTAACCGGCGTTTCGGCGACAGCTGGAAGGGCACCATCGAAGCTCAGATATTTTCCAATATCGATGCGAATGATGTGCTGGCCGCAGTTGCCGATGACGATTTTCTATTACTGGAACTGGCCTGGTTTTTTTAAAGGCCTGATAGGTAAAACTTTGAATAAACCGGATATCACCAGCCAGATCACCTGGGTATACACGGACGACCTGGAGCATACCTCGAATTTTTATGCGAATGTTCTGGGGCTGAAACTGGTTATCGATGAAGGTGCGGCACGAATTTTTGAAGTGACCTCAAGCGCACAAATCGGCGTCTGTACCGCATTCGACAATCGAATAGTGGCCCCCGAAGGAGGGATGATCACCCTGGTGACCGGCGATGTAGATGCATGGTATTCGCTGCTTATTAGTCGAGGAGTAGTAATCAAAGATCCACCGCAGGTGCTGGAAAAATTTAATATTTACAGCTTCTTTTTGACAGACCCGAGTGGATACGTAATCGAGATACAGCAATTTCTCGAATGAACTCTTAGCGACCGTGTAGCAAAGGCGTCTAAATGCCCAAAGCAGGCACTGCTGTATTGCCTATAAGGGTCGGTTTTCGGCCACAAGCAGGTGGATGCTTAATAGGATATGGCGAAAAATTTTTATTTTTTAGCTTCTTTTAATTTCAAGGGAGGATTACAAGCCGACTCGATTATCACGATGCTAGCTATCAGCATAACTAAGCAATAGTAAAAGTTTTTATCATACTCACCTTTTTATCCGCTAGTTTTCTTACCTTCGTCTATAATTTTATATAGACTGCGCGCAGGATTTTCGAGGAAGCAGGATAAAAAATGTCATCATCACATCGAATACTAATTCTATTGGCCTTTGCTGTTTCTGGTTGTGCCGGTCTTATTTATGAATCAGTTTGGTCCCATTATCTAGGGTTGTATCTAGGTCATGCCGCCTTTGCGCAGACTTTAACTCTCGGTATTTTTATGGGAGGCATGACTATAGGTGCCCTGGCCATTAGTCGTTACACCTACAAAATTAAAAATGCGTTAACCGCCTATGCAATTGCCGAGTTGATACTCGGTGTATTGGGCTTACTTTTCCACAGCATTTTCGTCGAGTTTATCGCTTTCAGCTATGACTCGGTCTTTCCCAACCTGAACTCATCTTCGCTAATTGAAATATATAAGTGGTTTAGCGCATCGCTGATTATCCTGCCGCAATCCATTGTCCTCGGTGCCACCTTTCCTTTGCTCTGCTCTGCATTGATAAGACGCGAACAGCAAGGCACGGGCAGACACATCTCAATGTTATATTTTTCCAATAGCATTGGTGCAGCAGCCGGGGCCCTGATCGCCACTTTTGTATTGCTACCTTTAGTGGGCATGCCCGGTGCGTTATTAACCTCAGGGTTGATTAACATATCAGTCGCCATACTCGCTTACTATCTGGCAAAACAACCCGAACAAAAATCCAGTGCCGTACAAAAAGATAAACCCGCAGAAACAACCACGGCGAGTTATATAGTACTAGTCGCAGCGTTGATCACCGGGGCGGTGTCTTTCATGTATGAAATCGCCTGGATCCGCATGTTGAATTTGATATTGGGAACTTCACTGCATGCCTTTGAAATCATGTTGAGTGCTTTTATTCTGGGATTGGCGTTAGGCGGTTGGTGGATAAAAAATCGAATCGACCAGATACAAAATCTTCTACGCTTTAATGGCATTGTGCAAATCTGCATGGGCCTTGCCGCAATCTCTACTTTAAGTCTGTATGTGCAGTCTTTTGACTGGGTTTCAACACTGTTAAAAGAGACCTTGAGATTAACAGATACGGGTTATATTTTTTATAATATAACGACCAGTATTATTTCGGGACTGATAATGATACCAGCCACGTTTTGTGCCGGGATGACACTACCCCTGCTGACGACTCATTTGATTCGAACCAGTAAAAGTGAATCTGCTATTGGCAGGGTATATGCGAGCAATACCATCGGCGCAATTATTGGAATAGTATTTGCGGTGCACATTGGCATGACCGTACTTGGTTTAAAGTGGTTGATCATAACGGCAGGACTAATCGATATAGCACTCGGGGTATATTTAATTGCATATGCCCAGAAACCAACAATCAGATTTCCGATTAGTACGAAGTTTATTGTGTTATGTCTGGCAGGCCTGGCCACCTTTAGTTTGTTCACAGAATTCCTGCCATCACGCCTGGCATCGGGTACTTTTCGCTATGGTCGTGTGGAAGCGCCCAATATCGAATATTACCAGGATGGCAAGACCGCAACGGTAGGCGTACAGATAAACGAAAATGGAGTTGGCATTATATCAACCAATGGAAAACCGGATGCCGGATTGAGGCTTGATTTGAGAAGTGAAGATCCGGTAGAGGTGGTTAGCGACGAAATTACTATGGCAATGCTAGCAGCGATGCCCCTATTGGTCAAACCTGACCTGAAGGAAGTTGCCGCCATCGGTTTTGGATCAGGAATGACCAGCCATATAGTATTGACCAGCCCGAGTGTAAAAGTGCTCGACTCGATCGAAATTGAACCCGCCATGGTAGAGGGAGCAAAGCTTTTTAAAACGCGAAACAATCTCGCCTTCGATGATCCACGATCCAAAATTCATTTTGACGATGCAAAAACATTTTTTGCTGCCCAGCAAAAAAAATACGACGTCATCATTTCTGAACCTTCTAATCCCTGGGTTATCGGTGTTGGTAATCTGTTTACCAAAGAGTTCTATAGCTTGATGAAACGATATCTGAAAGATGATGGGCTACTCGTTCAATGGTTGCATTTGTACGAAATCTCTACCGCCACATTGTTGACCGCGCTCAGTGCTCTGGACTCTGAATTTCAACATTATGATTTATATACCAGCGTTAAAGGCGACATTATTATTGTTGCGTCGACCCGGAAGAGTACCGATCTGTCTATCAAGCCTTCGTGG
>JBLHOA010000158.1:0-7597 GCA_047622345.1 Gammaproteobacteria bacterium
TTTCAGCAACGGGGGTTATTTGAACAGGTAGAAATTAATGGTAAGCCGTTGAAAATTCCAGCTATATTGCCAAAATTGACGCGCACTCCTGGAGCCACGCGCTGGCCGGGAGGCGACCTAGGCAGCCACAATGCCGAAATTTTGGGGGAGCTGCTGGGTCTGAGCGAGTCAAAAATGGACAAACTGAAAAAAGAAGGGGTGATTGGATGAAATGGAAAACGATAGTTATCGCGCTGGTAGTTTTAGTGCCTTTGCGCACGGGACTGGCGAATGTTGATCTCGGCGACGGTTCCGCTCGCAATTCGCCCTATGCGGCCTTTACGGTTTTAATCGAATCTGGAAAATATGAGCAAGCGGTAAAACGCATCGAATCGGCGTTAAAGGATAATCCGAATGACGCCGATCTACTCAATTTTCTGGCCTTTAGCCATCGTAAACTACAGCACTATCAAGTCGCCCTTAAATACTATCTTGAAGCCTTAAACCTGGAGCCTGAGCACCTCGGTGCCAATGAATATCTGGGTGAATTATATTTGCAGCTGGGGCAGCTGGAAAAGGCGCGTGAACGCCTTGATGTACTGGACAAAGCCTGCCTGTTTGGTTGCGAGGAGTACGATGAATTAAAAGCGGCGATCAGTGACTATCAGCTTTAGGCTTTGTGAGAAGTCGTAAAAAAGTCACATATTCACCTTTTCACGGCGCTATTCGTGGAGTTCATCAGCAAGGGCTAATATACTGCTCGAAATCAGAAATGAGATCTATGATGAATTCATTCAAACCCCTGCAATACCTTCCAACTATCTTTATCGCCCTGATGCTCAGTTTCTACGCCAGCGGTAGCGCCGCGGTGGGTGGAAATTATTCATCAAGTGCCAATCTCGAGCCGGTGCTGGAAATGATCGAGAACGGCCAGTTCGATGCGGCCATCGATTTTTTACACACCGAGCTTGATTACGACCCCGACAATGCCGATATCCTGACCTTGCTTGGCTTCAGTTATCGCAAATCCCGCAACTTCGAAGACGCGATGACCTATTACGAATGGGCGATTAAATCCGAACCCGAACATCGCGGCGCGAATGAATATCTGGGTGAACTCTATCTGGAAACCAATCAAATCGATAAAGCGGTCGAACAACTCAACAAACTCGAATCACTTTGCTCAGTCGGTTGTCGTGAATACGGAGTATTAAAAGACGCTATCGACAATTTTCAAAAAACGGCCGGAGCTTCCTGATACAATCTCGCGGTGATTTATTATCGTGAATTAAACATCGACCGGGCGAGCCAACTACGCAAAAACCCCGAATGGTTGGCAGAACAATGGACGCGGCAGCAATGCCGCGTTTTTGTTATTAACGAAAATAAGAGTCTGATGCACTGGCCCGATCGACTCGCGCAAACTCCCCGGGCCGTACATTTCCCGCGTAGCGAATTTTCGAATTTGACCGACGATCTGAGCTCGGCTGTTTTTCTCGGGCTCGATGAACATGGCCCCTTATTTGGTCTGGATTTAACAACTATCGACGACAGCATCATCGATGCGCATGTCGACGGCAGCGAATTTATTGATATTCGTGACGTCGGCTGGCTTCTCGATCATCAGGACGCCGCACAGATTGCCTACGCGCGAGCGCTTGCTTACTGGAATCGATACAATCAGTTTTGCAGTAGCTGCGGTTGCAAGGCTTTAGCGCAGGATGGCGGACACGTTCGTCGTTGCAGCAATGACAAATGTGGCAGGGTGTATTTTCCGCGTACCGACCCGGCAGTCATCATGTTGGTTGAAGATCGAAGCGATGCATCCAATCCACGTTGTTTACTGGCGCGTAATTCGCGTTTCCCCGGTCGTTTAATGTCTACGCTGGCGGGTTTTGTCGACCCGTTGGAAAGCCTCGAAGAAACCGTGGCACGCGAAGTTATGGAGGAATGTGGTATCGAAGTCGACCAGGTCCGTTATCAGGCCTCCCAGCCCTGGCCGTTTCCCGCTTCGATCATGCTTGGCTTTCGTGCTAATGCGGTGAGTACAAAAATTCAGGTTGATGGGATCGAGATCGAAGAGGCCGACTGGTTTACAGCTGATCAATTAAAAGATTTTGGAGAGTGGGGTGATGACGGCATTGGTTATTGTTTACCTCGGCAGGATTCGATTGCGCGTTATCTGGTCAATTGCTGGATTTCGGAAGTCGGTTAATAGTCCTGCAGCGAACCCGGTGCTGCAGGACTAATCGGTTCAGGCGCATTTAGGACTATCGAATTTATCCTGATTAGCTGCCTGTTCCTGCTCAAATGTCTGTGGCATAAGTGTCACCAATGAACCCGGAGTAGTCGTGCTTTTGGAAGCAGCTTTTCTTTGCTGCTGAATGGTTTCCAGGGTCAATTGACCACTTCTGATTGACGCCAGGTCTGCTTGCTGAAGTCCTATATCGCTTAACATATGGTCACTCAGACTGAGAACCCGCTTCACTTCCTGCTGTTGTCGTGCGGTCTGTTGAATGTCATTTAATACGGCTTTTCCTCGTTGGTAAACTAATTTGAACATCGCGGCGATGGTATGCGAGCGGAGGTTTCTTCCGTGGTGCAATTCGTCACTGTAATCGGTGACTGCGGTTGATTTTCTGCTGCTTGGGATGCCGTGTTCGGTAGCGGCATCGGCGAGTCTGGCGGCTGCAAATATTAGTGATTTCACTATAGTATTCCTCGTCTATATTTAAATGTATTTGTTGCTTGAATTGAAATATATGTTTAAATACGGATGCTAACAAACGATTTAAAATAAGATTCAGATTAGAAAAACTATTCAATGAATACATTGCCACCATTAAAGTCTTTACGTGCATTCGAGGCTGCGGGACGTCACTTAAGTTTTACCTTGGCGGCGACTGAACTGAATGTCACCCCGGGTGCTATCAGTCAGCAAATTCGTAGTCTGGAAGAGTATTTGCAAATCAAGCTGTTCAACCGTCTAAATCGCGCGATAGTACTCACCGATGCCGGTCAGGTTTTCCTGCCTTTGGTCAGCGACGGCTTCGACAGTTTAGTTGAGGCGGTTCAGGTACTGGAAAGGCATAGTTGCGATGGACCGCTGACGATCACCTCGGCACCGTCGTTCATATCGCGCTGGCTGGTTCCGCGACTGCATAAATTTAAAAACCTGCACCCTGAAATCGATGTGCGCATCGACGCTTCGCAACGCCTAGTCGATTTTGCGCGCGAAGATATCGACGTGGGTATTCGATTCGGTACAGGTGACTACCCGGAACTGGACAGCATTTGCCTGTTTTCTTTCGACCTGATTCCAGTGTGCAGCCCGCAGTTGCTGGAACAGGGAGGTGGTTTAAAGCAGGTGTCTGATTTGAAAAATTATACCCTTCTGCACAGCGACTACGGCTATCTTGACCCGGGCTGGCCCGACTGGACGATGTGGCTGGCAGTAGTCGAAGCAGAGGATGTCGATGCCAGCCATGGCATTTATTTTAATCAGGCAGAATTGATTATCCAGGCAGCCATTGACGGGCAGGGGGTTGCGCTGGTTGGTAGTGTCGTCGCCGAATCCGATATAGCCGCTGGACGCCTGGTTCAACCCTTTAGCGCGCGTTTGCCGGTCAATTTGAATTATCACCTGGTAACATCACCGCAAAAGGCGTTAGTCCCGAAGGTGCTGGCCTTTCGAGAGTGGCTAATCGAGGAATCTAAATATTTGCGCGATCGTGAGTGATTCAGCTGCTCGCGGCTGGCGCTGCTACCTGGTTGCGGTCCCGCGCAAAAAAGGTATATACCACCGGCAAAACAAACAAGGTAAACAGGGTACCTATGGCGAAGCCGGATACGATGGTTATACCGATTGCCTGCCGGCTTGCGGCACCGGCGCCATCGGCAATAACCAGCGGCATGATGCCGAATATGGTAGAAAAGGAAGTCATCAATATTGGTCGCAGACGTATTGACGCTGCCTTGATAACCGCGTCTTTCGGCGAAATTTTGTCGCGCACCTGGATTTCATTTGCAAATTCGACAATCAATATGCCGTGTTTGCTGACCACGCCGATCAGCGTAATTAATCCCACCTGGCTGTAAATATTCATCGACACCTGCCAGAGAAACATGGGGATTAGCGCACCAAACATCGCCAGCGGCACCGTGGTGAGGATAATAAAAGGATCGCGCATACTCTCGTATTGTGCGGCCAGCACCAGGAACACAACGATGATCGCAAAGATGAAGGTCAGCGCCAGTACCGACCCCTCCAGCACTAGCTGTCGTGACTGTCCCTGGTAATCGAAGCTGTATCCTGCGGGTGCCACTTCGTTGCTGATATCGCGCAATAGTTGCAGCGCGTCGGCCAGGGCTATGGCGGGTACCGCATCGAACTTGGCTGCATTTTGCTGCTGGAATTGCACCAGTTCGGCGGGCACCGAGGTGTACTCGATATCCACCAGCGAAGAAAGGCTGATTTGTTCACCGCTTTGCGAGTAGACGTAATACTGGCTGATGATGTCAGCATTCTGGCGTTCTTCGCGCCTGGCCTGGGGGATGATTTTGTAACTGCGCCCGGCCAGGTTGAATCGGCTGACATAACCCTCGGCAAGAATGGCGCCCAGGGTTTGTCCGATTTCGCGCATCGAGATGCCCATCGCGTCGGCACGTTCGCGGTCTATGCTGATGCGTATCTCCGGTTTGGAGAAATTAAAATCGCTCTTGATGAAGTAAAACTTGCCGCTTTCGCGCGCCTTGGCCAATACCTTTTGCACCACTTCGTAGAGTTGGGCATAGCTTTGCTGGGTTTTTAGAATAAATTCTACCGGGGTATTTCCACTGGCGCCGGGTAGCGATGGCGGGTTGAAGGCGAAACTTTGCAGTCCGGGTTGTTGATCGAGCTGCTTCTGAATCTGCGGGATCATTTCCCCCGACGACAGGCTGCGCTCTTCCCAGGGTTTCAGCAGCATACCGGCAAAAGACACGGTGGGGCCACCAAAGCCGTTGGCCATGAATGAGGACTCATACTCATCATCGAACTCCCGGAAAATATCGATATAGGGCGCCGTGTACTTGTTCAGATAGTCGATGCTGGCATGATCCGGTGCCTGCGAGAAGGTGAAAATTACGCCCTGATCTTCTTCCGGGGCCAGTTCCTTTTGAATCATCTGCAGCATCGGTATCAGCATGGCGATAATACCAATGACGAATATGACAGTTACCGAGCGCGTGCGCAGCGATTCGCCGAGAAAGCGTTCGTAACCCCGCTGCAGGCGTACAAACTGGTTGCTGATGAAGCGCGCATAGGCGTTATTCGCCACCGTGGGCTTTAATACCCGCGAACACAGCATGGGCGACAGGGTTAGCGCGACTATTGTGGAAATAATAATTGTGCCCACCAGGGTGAAAGCGAATTCTTTGAACAATACGCCAGTGAGGCCGCCGAGTAATCCAATCGGCGCATAGACGATGCACAGAACGATTGAGGTACCCACCACCGGTTTGGCAATTTCACGGGCACCGACAAGCGCTGCCTGCAGCGGTTTCTGACCTTCACCGATGTGGCGATAAATATTTTCTACAACCAGTATGGCATCGTCGACTAGCAAACCTATGGCCATAACCATGGCCAGCAGGGTCAGCAGGTTGATCGAGTAACCCATGATCTGCATGTAAAACAGCACACCGATAATCGACAGCGGAATGGTCACTAGCGGGATCAGCGTAGAGCGCAGCGATCCGAGGAATAAAAAGATAACCACCACGACGATGAGCGAGGCCTGCGCCAGTGTAAGAATGACCTCGTTGATCGAAGCCTGGATAAATTCGGTGGAATCGTAGGCGACTGCGTAGTTGAGCCCGGGTGGAAATGAATTCTTCATTTCGTCGAGTTTGGCGGTTACCAGTTTGATCGTGGTCAGCGGGTTGCCGTCGGAAGTACCGTTTATGCCGATGTATATCGAGGGCACGTTATCGAACATGATCAACGAGTCATAGTTTTCCGCACCCAGTTCGACGTCGGCCACGTCGCCGAGTCTGACCTTGTTGTTGCCTTCCTCACGGATGATGAAACGCTCGAATACCTTCGGGTTGCTGGTATCGGTGACCGCGTTGACGTTGGTTTGCACCAGTTGGCCACGGGTTTGCCCGGCGGCCGACTGGTAATTGTCAGCACCAATCGCGTTGACAATATCGGCAGCCGATACCTTAAGCGCCGCCATCCGGATCGGATCCATCCAGATGCGCATCGAATAAGTCTTGCCACCGAGGATTTCCGCCTGGGCAACGCCTTTCACGGTAGACAGTGCGGGCTGTATCGTGCGCAATAGATAATCGGTGACTTCAACATCGCTCAGGGTTTCGCTGTAAAAGCTGTAATAGGCGAGAGCAAAGCCCACTGCCGACTGCTTGGCGATGATCGGGTCCTGAGCTTCGGCCGGTAGTTCACCACGGATCGACGAAACCTTGGTGCTTACTTCGGTTAGCGCGGCATCGGCATCGACACCGAGCTTCATATGCACTTCCACCGTAGAGACGCTATTGCGACTGCTGGAGCGCACGTAATCGACCCCGGCTGTGCTGGAAACGGCCTGTTGCACGGGGGTACTGATGAATCCCTGGATCAGCTCCGCGCTGGCGCCCGGGTAGGCAGTCGTAATATTGATGACCGAAGTTTCCAGTTCGGGATACTGGCGTACCTGGACGTCAAAGAAAGCTTGCGCACCGAGCAGCACGATCATCGTGCTGATGACCAGCGCCAGCACCGGACGTTTGATAAAGTAATCGGTAAACATGGTTTATTGCTGACTTGTTTTAGCTTCGTACTCGGGTACATCCGGCACGATGCTGACTTTCAGGCTGGGGTAGAGTTTGAGTTGTCCGGCCGTAACTACGATATCACCCGCCTTGAGGCCGCTGATGACCCCCGCTACACCATCTTGACGATAGCCAACTCGCAACTGGCGCGCGGCCAGTTTGTATACCGCCTTGCTATCAGTATCGCTTGATTCCGGCTGTTCCAGCACGTAGGCCGCTTCGCCGTAGATGTTGTAAAAGATCGAGGTTTCCGGCACCGCGATCACAGTTTGCTTGCGCTTCGAAACCACCTGCATTTCGGCAAACATGCCCGGGGCCAGCAATCGCTCGCGATTGTCGACTTGCGCACGCACGGCGACATTGCGCGTGCTTGCATCCAGTTCGGGATTCCAGGCCTGGACCTTGGCAGAAAACGTTTTCTCAGGGTAAGAGCGCACCTTAAAGCTGATAGCTTGCCCGACCGCAAGATCGTTAAAATTACTTTCAGGCAGGGTGAAATCAAGAAACAGACTGTCCAGCGACTGCAATGAGACGATGCTGATTCCCGGGGCGATATACTCGCCTATATCGACGCGATTTATGCCCACTCTCCCCGAAAAAGGCGCGAAGATGCGTTTTTTCGAGAGCGCTGCCCGGGCAACATTGATTTGCGCTTCGGCAATCTCCACCAGCGAGGCCTGGTTGTCGATGTCGCCGGTGGTTGTAAACCCCTGATCTTTCAGTTTTAACAGGCGCTCGTATTTACGTTTTTCGGAATTATATTGCGCGCGGGTAGCCTCCAGCGTGGCCATTTCGGTGCGATTAT
>JBLHOA010000159.1:0-7589 GCA_047622345.1 Gammaproteobacteria bacterium
AAGCGATGTCGCCCGCTACTTCAAAGTCGCCTTCAACAAAAGTTTCAGCAATGACCATCGGTTGGTACAGGCGAAGTTCGTAATTATTCTCGACCCTGAGCACCTTATAGCTTGCTTCTTCAACGTGATTGATGCCAAAAACACTGCAACCTGATAACAGGGGAATGACTATCAAGCTTGAAAAATAAAAGCGCAACGTATAAATCCGATTCGATTAGTTAATCTTTGTACGCACTGGGACTGCGCCTGGATCACAGCTTAAACCCATATCCGGACTTAGTGCGTATATAGGGTCTAATAAATCGCCACCTATCCAGAAATAATATGGAACAAAGAATGAATGAGATCAGCAGTACCTTTAAATTCGATTTTAATTATTCAGTAGACAAGTTCTGGTCGATCGTTGCCGGCACACCCCGTTGGGGCGAGGCATCCGGGTTCCCTAAATATCAATCCACCGAGCAATTACAGGCTGACGGCAGGATTAAGGTATTTTGTGCAGTATCGATTGCCGGTATGTATTTGACCGTATATTAGCCATTACTGTGTTCTGCCCCCTAAGGGACTTATTTTGCCAGACTGTGCGCGTACAGATACAACCCCAACCCAGTTATGGCAAAGCCGATTAAGACCGGTAACACCAGGGTATACCCGGCCCAGGACCAGAGCAGCGCACCGAGCAGCGGCGCGCTTGCGGAACCGCTGAGATAAACCAGCGCCATCGCGCCCGACTTGGCGCCGAACTGATGCTGGCCGAGCAGGTCACGGGCAATTACCGGGCGGATGATACTGACGATGCCGTAGGAACCACCGAACAACAGCACAAACAGAAAAAGTAACGCTGGAGTTTTTTCCGAGAGGATGAGCACCACAATCGAGGCTCCCATTAAAATAAAGCAGGCAATGGTAACCCCATGATTGGAAACATAACGATTGGCGACAATCATCACCAGCCGTCCGGCTACCTGCATCGGGCCGATGCTCGATACGACCAGAACCGCAAGCGCAGCATCGACTGCGCGCTCATCCAGAATGGGTAACAGATGATGCAGGGTAACCCCATGTAACACTGCGGCGAGTGAAAACCCGATCGCCAGGCTGAAGAAAACCGGTGAGCGCAGGAAAGATTTGTCGGTGCCTGCTGGCGACGCGTGACTAGTGCTGTTAGCCCCTGTCGACTGCTCCAGGGCGTTGGCACCGAGCCATATCAGCGGAGTCACCAGTAACATACAAGTGAGCGCAAATACGACGATGGCAGTTTGCCAGCCAAATGCAGATTCGATTCGATTCGCAAGCGGAAAACTGATTGTTCCGGCAAACCCGGCTATCAATGTGACCGTGGTGATCGCCGATTTGGCCTGATCACCGCGAGCGCGTGTAATCAGCGAAAAACAGGGTTCGTAGAGCGCCCCCGACATGCACAGGCCGATACCACCCCAGACCAGGTAAAACTGCCACAACTGCTCCACCTGGGTTAATAACAACAGACACAGGCCACCACAGAAACTGGCCAGCGCCATCATCGAAGCCGCCTTACCCGCGTCGATAATTCGACCCGAAACGGGTGCGGCAATTGCCGAAACGATGATGGCGAGCGTAATCGCCGCGGTCAGGTCGGCCCTGCTCCAGCCGAAAGCTTCCTCCCACTGCAACAGCAATGCCGGGAAGCTGTAGTACAGGCAGGCCCAGACCAGGGTCTGCGCGATGGCCAGCAATAAGATAGGACGGTCGTTTAACACGGATGCTTTAGTCTGGATTTATTCGTTGCTATGATGCCAGCCGAACCCTGCTTAGGGAAATCGATTCGATCACTGACCGGGTTTAACCGGCCTTAAAAACGTTTTACCGGCTTAATCATGCAAACTTCACTGGAAAGGCTCGGACAATTTGTCACCAACCACCGATTCGACGCGGACCGCAAGCGCCGGCTTGTTATTCGTAACCTGTTGATCGACTGCTACGGCTGCATGCTCATCGGCGCGCAGCAACCGATAGTAAAAAAATCAATGTCCGCCCTGACCGCCAGCGGCTTGATAAACCCGAATGCCTCGACGCCGGTCTATGGCAGCGATATAAAGGCCTCGGTGGCCGGGTCGGCAATGCTCAATTCGATAGCCGGCCATGCGCTCGACTTTGATGACTGGGAAGTTCCCGGTAACACTCATGTCAGCAATATGCTGGTACCGGCCATACTGGCGGCCAGCCATGCGCGCGGGTTGTCCGGCGGGCAAATGATCGATGCCTATATCGTCGGATACGAAGTCATCGCGCGCATCGGTATGGCCATAAACCTGGAGCACTATGACCGTGGCTGGCACGCTACTGCCACCCTCGGTGCTATCGGCGTCGCCGCCTCGGTAGCACGGGTGTTGAACCTTGATGCAGAACAATCCACCCACGCAATGGCGATAGCGGTTTCGCGCGCGCAGGGGTTTACCGCACAATTCGGGTCGGAGTCGAAACCCTTACAGGTGGGCATGGCCTGCGAAGGCGGGTTGCAGGCAGCCTGCTTTGCCGCCGCGGGCTTAAGCGGGCAGCCCCATATGCTCGATCACGCGAAAGGATTGATTGCGTTGATGGGGCATGATCAGGCGCAACGATTGCCAACGGCATTGCAGTCCCTTGGCCATGAATTGACCATCGATGTTCACGGCATCGTAGTTAAACCCTGGCCCTGCTGCGGTTATACCCATCGCATCTTAACCGCTATTCTTGAACTACGCGCCAGCGGAGTCGAAGCGCAAGCCATCGAACAAATTGAATGCCATCTGCCCGACATGCACGCGGGCATATTGCCGTTTAAACACCCCCTCAACCGCAGCGAAGCCTTGTTCAGCCTGCCCTATTGCGCAGCGATGGTTATATTGAATGGCGAATTAACAATTGCTGACCTGGAAGTCGCCAGTTGGCAACAGGCAGAGGTAAAAACATTGATCGATAAAATCTCAATCCATCCGTTCAAACCAATACGCCCCGAATTAAACTATGACCCGGAACAGCCTGACCGCATTATTGTGCGTGGCCATAAGCTGGCAACAACAATCGAAGTCGCCTACCCGCTGGGTGCACCGCAGAATCCGATGGATGAGGCTCAGCTGATCGATAAATTTACGCGCAACGCGGTCGCCGCGGGTTTTGACGGTAGCAGGCTGGTTTCCGAGCTGCGTGAATGGCCGGAATCAGACAACATTCATCCGCTACTAAGCGTCTAAAACCTTTATTGCGCTTTTATTGCTTTTTTTACAACCCACAATCGAGCGCCTGCCCGGGTTCTGACTGACTAGTCGCGCTTTTTCGAAATCACGAAGGTTTCATCGTTAAACCAGATGCCATTGTGTTTATGCAGTATGTCGGCGGTGGCATCAAGATACTCGCCGGATGAAATTACCGGTTCGAGCCGGTCGTCTTCGATCTGGCCAACATAGATGGCCGCATTCCAGGCGGCGAATAAAGTCGATGTGCCAATGGCTTCACCAATTTCGGCTGGCAGCGTATGCATGCGATAACGAAACACCGACTTGGCATCGGAGCCGGCATTGAAATTGAAATTTTGCGCATTGCGCCCGAGGTACTCTTTAAGCACCTTAATCAATTCATGACGATTGACCTTGAACGGATCTTCATCGGGCCAGATTTTACGTACCAGCTCGAGTCCCGGGTCATCACCATAGGATTGAGCAGTTAACAACCGTCCTCCTGGACGCAGGCTTTTCACCAGGGGCGCGAGTACGTGTTTGATCTTGAATTCGGCACTCATGCGCGAGCGCCAGGGCTGCGATGCCAGTATCAGGTCGTAGTCGCCTCCCGCCGCCTGCCCTCGCCGCGGAATCACATCGTTGAGCAGAAATCGCTGATCTTCACGAAACATGACCAGTACCGAAGGACGGACATACATCGGGTTGCCGCTGATTTCATTCGCCTTGACCTGCCAACCGTCGACCAGCTCCTTGTCCAGCCCGCGCAGCTGTTCGCCGAACTCGTGCGCCGAGTCTCCCTGTAGGGGAACTTCCATCCAGTTCAGCGCCGATGCCTTGGCGATGTCGTTGGGCATTAGCCAGGGTGCTTCGGCGTAGTATAAATTGGTCACGATAATGACGCTGGACGGGTGCTCGATAAACCGGTCGGGCAGTTTTTCCAGGGTCAGACGCACGTCTTCAAGACTGACTTCCTTGCCGACGATAAAAAATGGAATGGTTGGAAATCGTCGATGCATGGCCCGCATCAAGTGGCTGAGTACGGTGCTGTCGCCAACCCCGGCATCGAACAGGCGCAAGGCTGGCGGTGAAGGTCGCACATGCACCAGTTCCTGGGTGGCGCGTTCCGCCACTTTCCATTTCTCGTTACAGGTGTTTACAAAGGCCAGATATTTCTGCCGGTTATCATAAAACCGAAAAGGTCGGTCATCGGTTGGATTGCGTTTCACAGATTTCTCCTCCTGATTGCGTTCCTGGCTCAGCTCGGAGCCACCAGCGGATTTCACTACGGTAAGTTGGCTATGGTCAATTATGTATTGGCGGACTTGTTCAGCCGTTGCCATAGTGACACTTTTGCCATCGCGTAAGCGGCTGCACAATTTACCGTTATTGACGGCCTGACGGCCAAAAGTTGACTCGGCTATACTATTGACCCGGCAAAAAGCCGCTATTTCGTCGAGTAGAGTCGTTGCTTCTGTCGTCATTGTTGTCGTATCAACCGCTTCGAATCGCCTACCCTAGCGCTGAATTTTCATTCTGACAAGACAAATCAACAGAGAAAGAAAGAAATTTATTTTGTGGGCAATTGCCCATTTTATAATGATTTCAAGAAGATATACGACCGACACAATTCAGGCAAATCATTGATTTTAAAGTTTTTTTATTCAATAAGGGCAGCGTACGAGGGCCGCCATCTAGCCGACCCGTTTCATCGTCTCATAGTTTTCATCGGTAAACGGGCAGGCATTACCGTCGTCCCAATCAAACAAAGATCGCTCTATTGTGGTTAGGCGGGCAAGGTAAACATGAATCGCAAGACTGGGGCTCTGGTTTGCTGCCTCGACCGAATGAATACCATCGGGTTTGATCGAAATAACCTCACCAACACCGATGCGACGGGTTGATTTCTGCACCAGTTGATCGCCTTCGCGCAGATAAAAGTGATTGTCTTCGGCGCCGCGATAAACCCCGATAGTGGCTGTCGTTTGATGATCGTGCGGGGGCACGTGCAAACCCGGCACAAATCGGCAGAACCAGATCGAAACACTATCGTCTTCAAATAGAATTTCGTCGTCGGTGGCATAGTCCGGCATTGCGGCTTCGATTGCAGTTGGATTTTTAAAAGCCTCGTCCATTAAATGACGCACGCGGACCACGGCGCCGGTTTCCTTTGCTGCGGCGCGCAGGTTAAGAATAAATTGATCGATGTCAAAGCTTGTCACGGGCTTTCTCCACTTTATCAAGGCCTCACAGCTTAACCGATTGTTATCCTTCTGCAAACGGTCAGACTTGAGACCGTTTGAATTGTTGCAACCGTTCGACAAAGGCAGCGGCGGCGGGCGACCGGCGGCGTTTTTTATGCCGCAAGCTAATCCATCAAGTCTGCTTCGTAAGGGTAGCGGGTTAGCATTTCATAACCGTCATCGGTCACCAGCACCTGCTGTTCCAGTTTTACCCCGTCACGCTCGCCGAGCGCTCCCATGTAACTTTCGAAACACAACACCATCCCCACCTCGATTTCACAGTCGTAGTGATTGATCTGCCGATGCGGATATTTTACCTGCGGGTATTCATCGCACATGCCGACCGCGTGCATGATGCAGGGATAGGCATTTTGCTGAAACTCTTCGGCGGGCACATAGGCTTGCTGTTGCAATTCGAGTAGCGAGATACCCGGGCGCAACAAGGCAAGGTTGTGCTCGATTTCGCTGACCGCCAATCGATAAACTTCCTTTTGGCGCACCGTTGGTTTAGCGGGTCCACAGTGGATAGTGCGTGAGACATCGGCAAAATAACCGAAAGGGCCGACCATGTCGGTGTCAAAGCCAACCAGGTCTCCCGATTCGATTTTACGGTCGCTGGCTTCCTGTAGCCATGGGTTGATGCGCGGCCCCGAGGCCAACATGCGACCTTCATGCCAGCCACCATTATTGGCAATATTAGTGTAATTCAACAACGCCCATAGCTGGTTTTCACTGACCCCCGGGCGCAGTGCCTTTTTCACCATGGCGATGCCGTGTTCAGCAATCGCTACGGCCCAGCGGATGCATTCGATTTCATCGATCGATTTGATCACCCGCGCCTGCTCGGCAATGATGACCCCGTCGATGACCTCAATACCCTTCGCCTCCAATGCCTGAGTAATACTGGGGTTGACGTATTCAACCGCTACGCGGCGATTGCCGCTGCCAATTTCATCCAGGTAAGCGGCGACATCGTCGGCTAACTCGATTGCCGCTTTAGCAATATCGGGCCCGCCTTCAAAATAAGTTTGTGCCCTGCCCGGGCGACATTCATCTACTTCGGGTATATCGGTATAGGCGCCGTGGATGACGACGGGGCCATCCTGAGGAAGGAATAAATAGGTAGTCGGGATATGCGACTGAAACAACATATAACTTTGATAGTCGATCGCGTAGCGCAGGCTGATCGGGCTCAGCAGAATGCACATCGCCGCATCGTGAATGACCAACTGTTGTTTCAGTCTCGCGATACGGTATTGCGACATACGCTTGAAATCGATCTCGGGCATTGCCTGCTGCTGGCTGAGGTCGCTCCAGTGATCGTCGAACACCAGACTATCCGTAGGGTGCCTGTTCACCGCTGGTAATAGCCGCGAACGCTCGAAATCACGCGATCGATATCCGCGGCGCTGACATCAAGATGAGTAACCAACCTGATCGAGCGCGATTGATCGCCAATGTTAATTCCCTGCTGCGCAAGGGTTTCACGCAAGGCTTCTACATCGCTTTGCTGCGGGGTGATGAACACCATATTGGTATCCTGTTCGACCGCCAGTGAATCGATTCCGGCGATTCCTTCGGCAAGACGTAGTGCATTGGCATGGTCTTCACGCAAGCGATCGACATTATTATCCAGCGCATAGATGCCGCAGGCCGCAAGAATACCGGCCTGGCGCATGCCGCCGCCGAGCATCTTGCGCAGGCGACGCGCTTTGCCGATAAATTCGACCGATCCGCACAACATCGCACCGACCGGGCAGCCTAGCCCCTTTGAAAGACACAACATTACACTATCGAAATCGGCCGCCAGTGCCGCCGCCGTTTGGCCGCTGGCAATCGATGCATTCATAATCCGCGCGCCGTCGAGATGCGTGTGCAATCCATGCTGGCGCGCCAACCCGGTCAACGCTTTCACATGGTTAAGGTCCTGCAACTTACCCGACACCGTATTTTCCAGGCTGAGTAGCTTGCTGATCGGGCAATGGAAATCGTCGGGCTTGATCGCGTCCTGCAGCTGCTCGAGCGAGAAGCTGCCGCGCGCATCAGTTTGCAAGGGCTGCATGACCACGCCTCCCAGTGCCGAAACCCCACCCGCTTCGTCAATAAAAATGTGATAGTTATCACCGAGAATTACTTCCTCACCGCGCGCGCA